>NZ_CP019427.1:4892500-5215000 GCF_009834545.1 Pseudomonas sp. S04 | reverse complement strand
CTAAGGCGAGGCTGAAAAGCGTAGTCGATGGAAAACAGGTTAATATTCCTGTACTTCTGGTTATTGCGATGGAGGGACGGAGAAGGCTAGGCCAGCTTGGCGTTGGTTGTCCAAGTTTAAGGTGGTAGGCTGGAATCTTAGGTAAATCCGGGATTCTAAGGCCGAGAGCTGATGACGAGTGTTCTTTTAGAACACGAAGTGGTTGATGCCATGCTTCCAAGAAAAGCTTCTAAGCTTCAGGTAACCAGGAACCGTACCCCAAACCGACACAGGTGGTTGGGTAGAGAATACCAAGGCGCTTGAGAGAACTCGGGTGAAGGAACTAGGCAAAATGGCACCGTAACTTCGGGAGAAGGTGCGCCGGTGAGGGTGAAGGACTTGCTCCGTAAGCCCACGCCGGTCGAAGATACCAGGCCGCTGCGACTGTTTATTAAAAACACAGCACTCTGCAAACACGAAAGTGGACGTATAGGGTGTGACGCCTGCCCGGTGCCGGAAGGTTAATTGATGGGGTTAGCTAACGCGAAGCTCTTGATCGAAGCCCCGGTAAACGGCGGCCGTAACTATAACGGTCCTAAGGTAGCGAAATTCCTTGTCGGGTAAGTTCCGACCTGCACGAATGGCGTAACGATGGCGGCGCTGTCTCCACCCGAGACTCAGTGAAATTGAAATCGCTGTGAAGATGCAGTGTATCCGCGGCTAGACGGAAAGACCCCGTGAACCTTTACTATAGCTTTGCACTGGACTTTGAATTTGCTTGTGTAGGATAGGTGGGAGGCTTTGAAGCGTGGACGCCAGTCTGCGTGGAGCCAACCTTGAAATACCACCCTGGCAACTTTGAGGTTCTAACTCAGGTCCGTTATCCGGATCGAGGACAGTGTATGGTGGGTAGTTTGACTGGGGCGGTCTCCTCCTAAAGAGTAACGGAGGAGTACGAAGGTGCGCTCAGACCGGTCGGAAATCGGTCGTAGAGTATAAAGGCAAAAGCGCGCTTGACTGCGAGACAGACACGTCGAGCAGGTACGAAAGTAGGTCTTAGTGATCCGGTGGTTCTGTATGGAAGGGCCATCGCTCAACGGATAAAAGGTACTCCGGGGATAACAGGCTGATACCGCCCAAGAGTTCATATCGACGGCGGTGTTTGGCACCTCGATGTCGGCTCATCACATCCTGGGGCTGAAGCCGGTCCCAAGGGTATGGCTGTTCGCCATTTAAAGTGGTACGCGAGCTGGGTTTAGAACGTCGTGAGACAGTTCGGTCCCTATCTGCCGTGGACGTTTGAGATTTGAGAGGGGCTGCTCCTAGTACGAGAGGACCGGAGTGGACGAACCTCTGGTGTTCCGGTTGTCACGCCAGTGGCATTGCCGGGTAGCTATGTTCGGAATAGATAACCGCTGAAAGCATCTAAGCGGGAAACTAGCCTCAAGATGAGATCTCACTGGGACCTTGAGTCCCCTGAAGGGCCGTCGAAGACTACGACGTTGATAGGTTGGGTGTGTAAGCGCTGTGAGGCGTTGAGCTAACCAATACTAATTGCCCGTGAGGCTTGACCATATAACACCCAAGCAATTTGCGTCGAAAGGCCAGATTGCGGTGTGTGAAGACGAAACGAACCGAAAGTTCGAATCTGCTCAAAGCAGCACACAACACCGAAAGCTATCACCTACCCAATTTGCTGAAGCGAGGCTATCTGGCCACGACTCAGTACCCGAATTTCTTGACGACCATAGAGCATTGGAACCACCTGATCCCATCCCGAACTCAGCAGTGAAACGATGCATCGCCGATGGTAGTGTGGGGTTTCCCCATGTGAGAGTAGGTCATCGTCAAGATTAAATTCCGAAACCCCTATCTGCGTATGCAGGTAGGGGTTTTGTTTTTGTCCGCGAGAAAGTTTCATTGCAGGATCGACACAAAATTGCACAGTTATTTCTCAGCCAGAACACTAGAATAGAGCCCTTATTTTCACAATCAGAGCCCTCTATGCCAGATCCGGTTGACGCCTACGGGCTGTCAGATTTACCGCTGGACAACTTGGTGGCGTGTCATGAATGCGACTTGCTGATGCGCAAGCCACACCTCGCTCATGACGAGAAAGCCTTATGCCCGCGTTGCGGTTATGAGCTCTACGCTCATCGGCACAATGTCGTGGAGCGTAGCCTCGCCCTGGTGATCGCTGCGCTGCTGCTGTTCGTCCCTGCGAACTTTTTACCGATCATGGAACTCAATCTACTCGGACAGACGTCACACGACACTGTCTGGAGCGGTGTTGTCGGTCTGTTCGATACTGGCATGCAAGGCGTGGCGGTGGTGGTGTTCCTGTGCAGCATGGGGATCCCCCTGCTCAAGTTGCTCTGTCAGTTATTGGTATTGTTGAGCATTCGATTTGATATCGGACGCAGCTACGGCCTGCTGCTGTATCGCATTTATCACCACCTGCGTGATTGGGGGATGCTCGAGGTTTATTTGATGGGGGTGCTGGTGGCCATCGTCAAACTGGCTGACCTGGCGTCCATCACCATAGGGTTGGGCCTGGGGTGTTTTATCAGTTTGTTGTTGGTTCAAGTCTGGCTAGAGGTGGTGATGTCACCGCACCAGATCTGGGAAGCGTTATCCGGGGAGGATGCTCATGCGGGCGATTGATGCAGGCATTCTGATCTGTGCTGAGTGCCATCAGTTGAACAAACAGGAACCCGACACCGACGAGCAGACCTGCACGCGCTGTGGCGCGATAGTCCATGCCCGCCGGCCAAATAGTCTGGTGCGCACCTGGGCGTTGTTGATCACCGCCGCGATTCTGTATATCCCCGCCAATCTGTTGCCCATCATGACGGTCAGCGCCTTGGGGCAGGGGGAGGGCGATACGATCATGTCCGGCGTGATCACCCTGGTGCAGCATGGGATGCTCCCCATCGCGGCCGTGGTGTTCGTCGCCAGTATCCTGGTACCGACCTTCAAGCTTGTCGGCATCGCCCTGCTGCTGTTTTCGGTGCAGCGCCGCCAGCCTTTATCCGCGCGGCAACGCATCCTGATGTACCGCTTCATTGAGTTCATTGGCCGCTGGTCAATGCTCGACATCTTTGTCATCGCGATTCTGGTGGCAGTGGTCAACTTTGGTCGGCTCGCCACCATCGAGGCCAATCTCGGTGCAGTGGCCTTCGCCAGTGTGGTGATTTTGACAATGCTTGCTGCAGTAACTTTCGATCCCCGACTGATTTGGGATAACACGGAGTCGGACGACGACCATGACTGATTTGCCTAAAGCTAAAACCCGACCGGCTTCCAACTGGTCGGCCATCTGGGTGTTGCCCCTGATCGCCTTGGTGATTGGTGGGTGGTTGGGTTGGCGTGCCTATAACGAGACCGGGATTCAGGTCCAGGTCCGTTTCGAAAGCGGTGAAGGCATTCAGGCCAACAAGACCGAAGTGGTCTACAAAGGCATGTCGGTGGGCAAGGTCAAAAGCCTGGCGCTCGATGATGAAGGCAAGAGCCGTGGGGTGATCGCCACGGTCGAGATGAACAAGGACGTCGAGCAGTACCTCAAGACCAGCACGCGCTTCTGGCTGGTCAAGCCCAGCGTAACCCTGGCGGGTATCACCGGTCTGGAAACCCTGGTCTCGGGTAACTATGTGGCGATCAGTCCGGGTGAGGGCGAACCTACCCGCAAGTTCAAGGCCCTTGCCCAGGAGCCGCCCCTGTCGGACTCCAAGCCGGGTCTGCACCTGACCATCAAGGCCGAACGCCTGGGCTCGCTGAACCGCGGCAGCCCGGTGTTCTATAAGCAGATCCAGGTCGGTCAGGTGAAGAGCTACCTGCTGTCCGAGGACCAGAGCACCGTCGAGATCAAGGTCTTTATCGAGCCCACTTACGCCAACCTGGTGCGCAAACACACGCGCTTCTGGAATGCCAGCGGGATCAGCATCGACGCCAACCTGTCGGGTGTGAAGGTACGTAGCGAGTCGCTGGCCAGCATCGTGGCCGGCGGTATTGCCTTTGCGACGCCGGAGAACCGCAAGGACAGCCCGCCCACCGACCCGAGCCTGCCGTTCCGTCTGTATGAAGACTTCGACGCGGCCCAGGCCGGCATCCGGGTCAAGGTCAAGCTCAGCGACTTCGAAGGCCTGCAAGCCGGTCGTACGCCGGTCATGTACAAAGGCATTCAGGTGGGCAACCTCAAGGCCTTGAAGGTCGACTCCGACCTGTCCAGCGCCACCGCCGAACTGACCCTCGACCCGCTGGCTGAAGATTACCTGGTCGATGGCACGCAGTTCTGGGTGGTCAAGCCGTCGATTTCCCTGGCCGGTATCACCGGGCTCGAAGCCCTGGTCAAGGGTAACTACATCGCCGTGCGTCCGGGTGACAAGGGCAGCCCGCCCAAGCGCGAGTTCGAGGCACGGCCGAAGGCGCCGCCATTGGACCTGCGCTCCCCGGGCCTGCACCTGGTGCTGTTCACCGAGAACCTCGGCTCGCTGGAGGTCGGCAGCCCGATTCTCTACAAGCAGGTCAAGGTCGGTTCGGTGCAGAGCTATCAGTTCTCGCGGACCAAGAAGCAATTGGTCATCGGCGTGCACATCGAGAAGGAATACGAAGGCCTGGTCAACGCTTCGACGCGTTTCTGGAATGCCAGCGGCATCACCCTCACCGGTGGTCTGACCGGCGGGATCCAGGTCAAGAGCGAGTCCCTGCAAAGCCTGATGGCCGGCGGTATTGCGTTCGAGACTCCGGAAGCCAAGGCGCCGCTGCAAAAGCGTATTCCGCGCTTCCGCCTGTTCACCAGTCATGACGAGGCGACGGAGAAAGGCACCGTGGTCACCCTCAAGCTCGACCGCGGCGACGGACTGCGCAATGGCACGCCGATTCGCTACAAAGGCCTGGACGTCGGCAAGGTGGAAGACGTCGACCTCAGCGACGACCTGCAATCGGTGCTGCTCACTGCGCGTATCACCGTAGTGCCGGAGCGCATTGCCCGGGTAGGCAGCCAGTTCTGGGTGGTCAAGCCGCAGTTAGGCCTGATCAAGACCTCCAATCTGGAAACCCTGGTGACCGGGCAGTACATCGAAGTGCAGCCCGCGGTGAAAAACCTCGGCCCGCAAAAGAACTTCGTTGCCCTGCCACAGCCACCCGAAGCCACCGCGCAAGAGGCAGGCCTGAGCCTGGTGCTGAGTGCCGCGCGCCGTGGCTCGCTGAAAACCGGGGTGCCGGTGACTTACCGGGAAATTACCGTGGGCAAGGTCACCGGTTACGAACTGGGGCAGACCGCGGATCGGGTGTTGATCCATATCCTCATCGAACCGAAGTACGCGCCATTGGTACGCAGCGGCACGCGCTTCTGGAATACCAGCGGTTTTGGCCTGGATTACAGTCTGTTCAAGGGCGCGACCGTACGCACCGAATCCCTGGAAACCCTGATCCAGGGTGGCGTTGCCTTTGCCACTCCGGATGGTGAGCGCATGGGTAACCCGGCGCGGCCGCAGCAGACCTTCCCGTTGTTCGACAAGTTCGAAGACGAGTGGCTGGAGTGGGCGCCGAAGATCTCCCTCGGCAAGTAAGTCAAACCCGCTGTACAAAAAAGGCCGCGATCCAATGGATCGCGGCCTTTTTTGTTTATCTACCGCTAGAGCATTTAGACGGCGTCCAGCTCGGCTTCGGTCGACTCGACGCTGACCGCCGGTTTCACTTCGTCATGCCGACGGATGTACTTCCAGTCTGCCTCGTCGATGTAGATACCGTTCGGCCCGCTGCCACCTTCCAGGTCAATCGCCACACTGGCGCAGACCTGTGGCTTGACACTGGCGAGGATCGGCACGAAGCCCAACTGCAGGCTGGTTTCCAGCAGGGCGGCCTGGTTCTTCTCGTCGATGTCCGCGGCTTCGTCGAGGTAGTACGGCAGGCGCACACGCCCGGCCTGGTCGCGGTCCATCAAGTGCAGCAACAAATACATGTTGGTCAGTGCCTTGATGGTCATGGTGGTGCCGTTGGACGCGGCGCCATCGATGTCAGTGTGGATCACTGGCTGACCGTTGACCTTGGTGATCTCGAACGCCAGCTCGAACAGGTCCTTGAGGCCGAGCTGGTTGTGGTTCGCCGCCACCAGGCGGGCCAGGTACTCCTTGGCCTCTTCGTTCTTGTTGTCCTGCTCGGCACTCTGGCTCAGGTCGAACACCGACAGGGTTTCGCCTTCTTCGTACTGACCGGCACTGTGGATGATCTGGTCAATGTGCTTGAGGGCTTCCTTGTTCGGCGCCAGGACAATGCGGAAGCTTTGCAGGTTGGACACCTGGCGCTTGTTGATCTCGCGGTTGAACAGCGCCAGCTGGTGCTCGAGGCTGTCGTAATCGCTGCGAATATTGCGCAGAGTCCGGGCGATGTCGGTGACGGCCGCACGCCGGGCCTTGCCCAGGGTCAGGGCTTCGTCGGTACGGTGGGCGTAAGCGTTGATCAACAGTTGCAGGCGACGCTCCATGTCGTCTTCGCTGTCGAACTTGGCCACGCCCTTGAGGCGAACCTGGGCGTACAAGGCGTCGATCTGGCCGTCGACACGCAGCAAGCCCTGCCAACTGTCCTGGTAGTCATTGAGCAGCGGCAACAGGTTGTCCATGGAGTCGTCGATCGGGTCCATGCACGGCGTGCCGAATGGCAGGTCGGTCGGCAGCAGCTGACGGCGGCGCAGGGCGTCGTCGAGGGTGCGTTGCTTGGCTTCCATGTCGCCGATCTGCCGGCCGACCAGTTGCAGCTTGGCCGACAGTTGCTGGACGCGCTCAGTGAAGGCATCGCTGGAGCGTTTCAATTCGTCCTGGGCCGCTTCCATCTGCGCCAGTTGCTCGAGCTTGTCACCTTCTTCGGCGCTCAGGGTTTGCGCGCGGCGGAAGTCCTCGAGGGCTTTTTGCGCGTCCAGCACCTGCTGGTACAGCGCTTCAGTCTGGGTCTTGCTGGCAGCGCGGTCCGCGGCGACCGCTTGCTGGGTTTTCAGTTGCTTGAGTTCTTTGTCCAAGCGTTCTTTCTGGTCGCGCAACGCGGCACGGTCAGCCAGGGCTTGCAGGGCGGGCGGTTCGATGTGGGAAATGTCGATCGACAGCCCCGGTACTTCGAAACGCTCACCCTTGAAGCCGTCGAGGATCAGCTCCAGGGATTTGACCCACTGGCCGTCCTCGTCCAGCGTAATGCCGTGCTCACCCAGCGGCAGGCTGAACAATGCGCTGTTGAACAGGCGCATCAGGCGTTCGACGTCCTGTTGCGAAAACTCTTCGCGCAGGCGCGCGTAGCTGTTGTTGTCGGCGTGATCGAGTTGCTGCTTGACCGACTTCAGGCGCTTTTCCAGATCCCGCAGGCGCTCTTCCAGGTCTTCGGCACTGAACTGCCGGGACTGGGCCAGCGCGCCGGCCAGTTCATCGTGCGCATCCTTGGCGGCCAGCAGTTGTTGCTCCAGGACTTTGACGTCTTCGACCAACGCGAAGCGATGCTTGAGCACCGACAACTCGCCGAGCCAGCGCTGGATGCCGGTGATTTCGCGTTCCAGGCGCATCAGCTCCTGGGTGCCGCCGCGTTGATCGTTTTGCAGGGCGTCCTGCTCGTTGCGGTAGTGCTCGGCCTGGATCGTCAATTCTTCCTTGCGCGCACTGGCGTAGTCCGACCAGGTGCCCAGCAGGGAATCGAGCAGCGGCGAGATGCGGTGCAACTTGCCGCGCAGAATATTGCGCTGGGTCACGCCTGCCGATAGGGCTTCGACCAAGGGGCCGGCGGTGACCAGCGAGTTGTAGTCCTGCTCCATGCGGCGCACATCGCGGAAGGCTTCTTCGCACGCGGCGATGTAATCGACGCTGCCGGAACGCAGGCTGTGTTCGAAGGCATCGAGGAACAGTTGCTTGAGCTTGGCCGCGGTGATTTCCCGCATGTGCAGCAGGTTGATGAACAGCGCACGGAAGGTCTTCAGGCTCTGCTCACTGGTGGAGCGCAGCGGAATCAGGGTCAGGTCCAGCGGGATCGACGTGTGGCCGCCCACCAGCAGGCGCCGCAGTTCATCCGGCTTGAGCTCGTAAGCCTTGAGGCCTTCGCGTTCGAGGTTGCTGAACAACTCTTTCTGGCGCAGGCACGTGTCGTTTTTCTGGTAATGGGCCAGGTCCAGCTTACCGGCATAGGCGAAGAACTGGTGGCCAAAACCACCGCCGGGGCCACGCCCGACCACGCCGATCACGTGTGGACCGTGTGGCAGCGAAACTTCCACCAGGATGTAGCTGGTGTCAGAGGCAAAGTAGAAGCGCCGCGATTGCTCCAGGCTGTACTTGCCGAAGCTCATGTCCGACATGCGTGCCAGGATCGGGAACTGCAGGGCGTTGATCGAGGCGGACTTGCCCAGGTTGTTCGCCCCGTAGACCGACAGCGGTTCTTCCAGCGGGAACAGGCCGAGGCTGTAACCCGCGGTATTCAGAAGGGCAAAGCGGCGAATGCCGTAGCGTTCCTTGCTCATGCGTCGAGCTCCTGTTCTTCGGCAATGGCACGGGCCAAGGCGTCTTCTTCACTGTCTTCGGCGAAGTCGCTGAGGTCCAGCGGGTCATCGGTCTGCAGCAGTTTTTCGTCGCTGTCGTCGTCAATCAGCACCGGCGCCGGCAGTGGCAGCACGCTGTGCAGGCTGGCGGCCAGGTCGCGGTCCTGTTGCACCGACAGGCAGACGTCGAGGAAGCGGTGCATCGGTGGCAGGAAACGGTAGATGCCGTTCTCTTCCCCAGCAAAACCGAGCTGGGTCATGCGCCGCATGATCTTTTCTTCGAGCTCTTCCACGGTCTGCACTTCAGCCTGGATGAACAGGTCGCGGTATTTTTCCAGCAACGACGGCAGTTCATCGCGGCCCAGGCTACCGCCGTCGAGCACGGCGATCGGGTCGCGGCCCTGGTCGGCCAGGTGTTCGACCAGAATGAAGGTGAACAACGCCAGGCGCTGGGCAGTCTTGTTCACGGCCGCTGCGGCGAGGTCCGGAACGAAGTAGTAGAAGCCCCGGGTATCGCACACCAGTTCAAATCCCAGGGCGCGGAACAAGGTGCGGTACTGGTCCTGAAAGTTCGACAACTGTGCGTACAGCTCAGGATCGCGACGGCTGACGTGATAACCCTTGAACAGCTCGCGAAAGATCGGCGCCAGCTGAGACAGTTCGGATAGATCAAGATGCATGGGGAATGCTCGCAGAATTCTCGCTGGCATCGGTGCCGGCCGAGAGCAGGGCGAAGGAGCGCAGGCTGACCTGATGCTCGTGAGTGTGGTAATCGCGGCGTTCCAGGCGCTCGCGCTTGAAGCGTTTTTCCCGCGACAGGCGCGAGAACCAATACAGCAGCTCGTCGGTCGCGCCATCCGGTTCCTGCTCCAACAACCAGGTCATCAGGTCTGGCATCGGCAGGGCGTCTTCGCAGCGCTCGAGCATTTCCCGAACCGTGCGTGGCGCACGCGGGGCTTCGCCGGTCTGGATCTTGTGGGCCTTGGGGAAACGCGCCGGTTTTGGCTCGAAACGTGCCAGGGCGTAGACATAGGCTTCAACCTGGCTGGCACTGCCAAGGAAGGTGCTTTGCGGGCGAGTGAACATCGGCATCGCCGCTTGTGGCACCGCATCGATGCCCTTGCGCCGGATCATCGACAGGGCCAGTGCCGCGCCACGGGTCACGGCGTTGTGCCGGCGGGCTTCTTCGCGCAGCGGCAGCAACAACTCGCGGGCGTGGCGCAGGGTCAGTTGGGCGCTGGTCTGCATTTCGAGGATGCGCGCGTGGGTCCGCAGGAGCATGTCGTCGTCGACCAGATGGCCCAGGCGTTGCTGCTCGGTGAGCATCTTCAGCAGGACGTTCTCGACCTTGCGCACGCCTTGTTCGAAGGCGCCGTCGGCGTTGACCAACTGGATCATCGGCTCGACATACTCGTCCCAGGTCGCCAGGACTTCGGCATAACGCTGGCGCAATGGAATCTGCCGGTCGCTGGTCTTGGCCCGCTCGGCTACGGCCACCAGGGCCTGTTCGTCGTTGGCGAGTTTTTTCAACACGTCGCGTACGCGCATGTCGAGCAAGCGCAACTGGCGCGCCAGGTCGTTGCCATCACGAATGTCGAATGCGTCTTGGATGTAGCCGGCCAGCCGCTCCAGGTGCCGCAGGTAGGCTTCGATTTCCAGGCACAGGCCCAAGCGGTGCTCGCGGCGCAGGTAAGCCAGGAAGTCGTGGATCTGCGCGTTCAGTTCAAAGCGGTTCGGGCTTTTTGCCACCGGAACCAGAATGTCGAGGCGGATCCACACGTCCAGCAGGCTGGTGATGTCCTGTGGCGTGCTGTCCAGTTGCTGGGCGGCCAGTTGCGTGCGCAGTTCGTTGAGGCTCAGGGTGCCTTGGTCGAAATGCTCACACAGTGGCTCCAGGAGTGCCCAGTGTTCGGCGAGGGCGCGCAAGACGCGCTTGGGTTCGATCATTGGATTGGCCGGCTGGTTGGCGATTAAAAGCAGCGATTGTACTGCATCGCAGGCTATGGGAATCCCCCTCGGCAGATCGACGGGACGGACTGTCGTTTTTCTCTGCTCTACTGCGGGCGATCTTCGGCGAAGGGCGGTAGAATCCCTGCACTTTAAGTTATCCACAAGTGGCCGACCTTTGCTAATCGAGTCCCGTCGCCGCGCTTATTTGACTGCCATGCAGGTGGTCAACTGGCTGCCGCGCACCGAATTGCCCTTTGCCGCCCCTTCGCGGCCCGAGCTGCTGGAGCTGGTTGAGCCGTTGGTCGCCGAGCCGCCAGTGCCGGGCGTTGCGCCTGTGCCAGCGGCCAAGGTCGCCGTCGCGGTCGAGCCGGTAACCGCCCCCGCCGCGCGCCCGCGGATCGAAGTGCCGCGCCCATCGCTGGCCAGTACCCGGACCAATGCCAAGGTCGAGGAAGAAGCCGCCCCCGCCGTGGTCAAGGCCCCGGTCGTGCCGCCACCGCGGTTTGCCCTGCAATTGTTGCGCGCGGGCCGTTGCCTGCTGCTGGTGGAGTTACCCACAGGCGACACGTTCCAGACGCGCGACCCGGCCTACCTGCTGCTCAAGGACATGTTGCGCGCCGCCGGCCTGCCGGACAGCCCGCAGATCGTCGGCGAGCCGGTGCGCTGGCCGCTGTTGGCGCGGGGCACCATGGATCAGGGGCCGGAAGCGGCGCGCGATTTCGTCCAGGGCTTTGTCTCCGCGCGCCTGGAAGATCAACCCTGTGTCTGTCTGTGGCTGGTGGGGCTGCCGGCTGTGCGGTTTGCCGGCGAGGCGGATGCGCAAGCGTACAATCGCGAACTTCAGGTCGAAGGCCTGGGGTCGGTCTGGGCGCTGCCTGGCCTGGAATTATTAATGGAAGAGCCACAGCGTAAGGCTGATGTCTGGCAAGCCATGCGTCGGCTGATGGCGCGCTGGAAAGAATCAAATGAGTGACGCTGTATCGTTCCGCCCGATGACCGAAGCCGACCTGGACGCAGTACTGAAGATCGAATACGCGGCGTTCAGCCATCCCTGGACCCGCGGGATCTTTCTCGATGGCCTGGGCAAATACCAGATCTGGCTGATGTTCGAGGGGCAGCAACAGGTGGGCCACGGGGTGGTGCAGATCATCCTCGATGAAGCGCACCTGCTCAATATCACGGTCAAGCCGGAAAACCAGGGGCGCGGCCTGGGGCTGACCTTGCTCGAACACCTGATGTCGATTGCCTACAAGGCGCAAGCACGTGAGTGCTTCCTCGAAGTGCGCGACAGCAACCGCGCGGCCTTCCGACTGTATGAACGTTATGGTTTCAACGAAGTGGGGCGCCGCCGCGACTACTACCCGGCAGTCGGTGGGCGTGAAGACGCCGTGGTCATGGCCTGTACCCTGGTCGACTGAGCCGTTCGACCTTTGCGGGCAAGCCCGATGCTCGCCCGCGCAAGCGTGTTAACGATTGCCGTCGACCGGATCGCGCCGCGCCAGCTCAGCCTCATCCAGGCCATTGCCACCGCCAATCTCGTCTTCGTCGACAATGCTCAAGTCCCAGTCGGCCTGATCACATTCGCCGACGTCCTGGGCGTCCCGTGCGCCGTCTTCACGAATCAGGTTGCCCGGGGTCAGGTCATCATCGGTGGATTCGTCGTCATCGGCCGAAGTCTCGTGCATCCCCGCTTCGGCTGCAGGTTGGCGCGGCACGGGCGGTTTGCGCAGGTGTTCGGGTAATTCATCGCGAATAATGGCGCTGGAGGGCTCCTCGTCGAAGTCCAGTTCACGCATCGAGCCCATGCGGTCTTCGTTGTCGTCGATGGGCTCGGGCTGTACCGCGCCATACGGACGTCGTGAATCAGTCATGGCAAATCCTCATAATGTGGGGCTTATAGGGTGGACAGGCGCTACCCTTGAAGATTCCAAGCCATTTGCCCTAATAACGGCGTGACCCCGGCGCATGCTGGGGTGTCAAACCAGCGCATCATTCTTGAGGCTTCAGAACATGAACGAATTACAAGATCTGATTGATAACAACGAGCGCTGGGCTGATGCGATCAAGCAGGAAGATCCTGACTTCTTCGCCAAACTGGCCCGCCAGCAGACGCCTGAATACCTGTGGATCGGCTGCTCCGACGCGCGCGTGCCGGCCAACGAGATTGTCGGCATGCTGCCCGGCGACCTGTTCGTGCACCGTAATGTGGCCAACGTAGTGCTGCACACCGACCTCAACTGCCTGTCGGTGATCCAGTACGCGGTCGACGTGCTCAAGGTCAAACACATCCTGGTCACCGGCCATTACGGCTGTGGCGGGGTGCGGGCGTCCATGCAGGACCGTCAGTTGGGGCTGATCGACGGTTGGCTGCGCTCGATCCGCGACCTCTACTACGAGCACCGCGAAGCGTTGGCCCAATTGCCGACTGAAGAAGAGCGGGTCGACCGTCTCTGCGAACTGAACGTGATCCAGCAAGTGGCCAACGTGGGCCATACCAGCATCGTGCAAAATGCCTGGCATCGCGGGCAAAGCCTGTCGATCCACGGCTGCATCTATGGCATCAAGGATGGCCGTTGGAAGAGCCTGAACGCCACCATCAGTGGTTTCGAGCAACTGCCGCCGCAGTATCGCTTGCGTCCGGTGGGTGCCATCTAGCACTCCCCTGGTAGGCGTTCAGCAAAGGCTATGGCGATGCCATTGCTGCAGGAAAAGCCGCCCCTCGGCGCTGGGCTGTTCATCGTAACCGGTGATCCAGCCACGGCACCGGGGCGAGCCGCATTTACAGGCAAACTGGCGCAACACGCTGGCCTCGGTGCTGACATAGTCCATGCACAGTGGGCTGCCTGGCGTAATGTCCTGTAGCGCCCATAACCAGAGTTCGCTCATGTCGAGGAAGACATTGGGGTCGCAGGAGTGGCGCAGTCGTCCACAGAAGTAGGGGTCATAGACGTGAATGCCCACCGCTAACTGGACGCTGTGCAACTGCGGGGCGTGGACCAACTGTCCGGAGACCCGGCACATTCGGGTAATCCGCTGATAGTGACGCAGGGCCATGACGCCGCGGTTTTTTGCGCCATGGCCGGACTCCACAATGAAGTCGGCCATGGACGGGTAGCCCTGCTTGGGGCTGAGCCCCTCGAAAGGGTAGATGCATCCGTTCGCCAAAGACTGGGCATTGACCTGAGGGCTCATAGACATCCCTGCCTGGATCAAGCTTGCGACAGCCGTAGACGGGGCATCCTGTCAGCCCTGCAACGCTTGAGTGTTGCTCAAGCGTCTCGCAAATGACACAGATCGTCTACTGTCAGGCCTGACAGGGGACAGTGACGATTTTTACTGTAAGCCATGACTTACAGCACTATCGAAATCATTGCGCCAGTGGTGTTTTATGCGCTTGCGACTAAGGTGTAACGGGTTGTCCGGGAGCGCATTTGCGTAGACCATGGGCGCCGCGATTTTTTGCCTAATTTCGAGCCTGTTTATGACTGCCATTGCCGACACTCGACCTGCGCCATTCTCCCGGTCTGACTACAAGACCCTGGGCTTGGCGGCACTGGGCGGGGCGCTGGAAATCTACGATTTCATCATTTTCGTGTTTTTCGCCCTGACCCTCAGCCAACTGTTCTTCCCTCCGGAAATGCCCGAATGGCTGCGCCTGCTGCAGAGTTTCGGGATCTTTGTCACCGGGTACCTGGCGCGGCCGCTGGGTGGCATCCTGATGGCGCACTTTGCCGACCGGTTGGGGCGCAAGAAGGTCTTCAGCTTGAGCATCCTGATGATGGCGCTGCCGTGCCTGCTGATCGGGATCATGCCGACCTACGCCCAGATCGGCTACTTCGCCCCCTTGCTGCTGCTGGTGCTGCGGGTGTTCCAGGGCGCCGCGGTCGGTGGGGAAGTGCCGAGTGCCTGGGTGTTTGTCGCCGAGCATGCTCCTGTCGGTCACCGCGGTTACGCCCTGGGATTCCTGCAGGCAGGGCTGACGTTTGGTTACCTGATCGGCGCCTTGACCGCGACCTTGCTGGCACAGGCCTTTACCCCGGCGGAAATCCTCGATTACGCCTGGCGTTATCCGTTCCTGCTGGGCGGGGTGTTCGGCGTGCTTGGCGTGTGGTTGCGCCGCTGGCTCAACGAGACTCCAGTGTTCATGGCGATGCAGGCCAGTCGTGAGCTGCACGTCGAACTGCCGTTGCGCACGGTGCTGCGTGAGCACCGCCTGGCGATGTTGCCGGCGGTGATCCTTACCTGCGTACTGACTTCGGCCGTGGTGACTTTCGTGGTCATCACCCCGACCATGATGCAGAAAACCTTCGGCATGACCGCCAGCCACACCTTTGCGCTGAGTAGCCTGGGCATCGTGTTCCTGAACATCGGCTGCGTGATCGCCGGGTTGATCGTCGACCGGATCGGCGCCTGGCGTACGGTGATGCTCTATAGCCTGCTGTTACCGCTGGGCATCGGCGTGCTCTACAGCAGCCTGATTGGCGCAGCGCAGTGGATCGGCCTGGCCTATGCGATTGCCGGTCTCGGTTGTGGGGTGGTGGGCGCGGTGCCGTCGGTGATGGTCAATCTATTCCCGGCACGGATTCGCGTCTCGGGGATTTCCTTCACCTATAACATTGCCTACGCGATCTGGGCCAGCATCACACCGCTGTTGCTGATTGGCCTGATGCCGTGGAGCCCATGGATCTGCGTGATTTTCTGTGCCGTGATGGGCGCCGTGGGGATCAGCGCGGCGCTGTACTTCGGCTCGCGCCTGCCCCAGGTCGCCCAGTCGGCTGGCGCGACCTGCTGCCCCTGAGGGTGTCAATCGCTGATCGAGTCTTCATCCAGCGGCGCCGCGAGCGGTTTGAGTGCGACGATCATGTCGACTTCGACCGCGGCGCCCTTGGGCAGCTGGTACACCCCCACCGAGGTGCGGGTATGCACGCCAGCGTCGGCGAAAATCCCGTACAACACCTCTGAGGCGCCGTCCGCCACTTCACTTTGCTGGGTGAAGTCTTCGGCGCTGCGCACGTAGACATTGATGCGCAGGATCTTGTCGATCCGCTCCAGCTCCCCCAGTTGCTGCGTGAGGATGGCCAGGGCGCGCATCGTGCAAATCTTCGCGGCCAACCGGCCTTGCTCCAGCGACACCTCGGCGCCCACGCGGCCCACCACCATTACCGTATTGTCGATGCGCGGGATCTGCCCGCTGATGTACACCTCATCGCCATTTTGCACCACCGGCACGTAGTTGCCGCCAATGCGCATTTCACCGTCAAAACGATGGCCCAGCGCCTGGGCGATACCGTCGAACAGCGCTTTACGTGATTGATCCATGTCGGGCGTCTCCTGTGTATGGGGGGGGCTGCGCCGACTATAACGGGTTGTTTGCTGCCCCAACATAGGCATAGGCATCTACACGACTGTGGTGCGACGTTGCACCTGTGGGCCTCTGGGGTGTTGGATTAGGCGGAGTACATATCCATTTCTGCGGTAATGGCCACCTATGGCTCCGCTCTTACAGCGGCTCACTTTTGAGGAGCGCAAAAGTAAGCAAAACGCTCTTACCCCACCACTCGGTGCCTCGCTTAGGCTCGGCATGCCCGTACTCCGACATTGATTTGGGGGGCCGCCGCAATGGGCCCTCCCTGGCCCAGTGCGGCTAAACCGGCGTCCTGCCGGTTTACCCCCCAAATCAATATCGGACTCCGGCCAGCGTGGTTAACGGGGCGCCCAGGATCAAAAACAAAGCGAGGCGGCCTAAAAGCCGACCTGATCGCTAGGGCATGCGCGGTGTAGCTTCTACTTCCTAAGACGCTGACGAAGTCAGCCATCTTTTGATCTCGCTCTGGCTCTGGCTCTGGCTCTGGCTCTGGCTCTGGCTCTGGCTTTTGATCCTGGGCGCCCCGTTAACCACGCTGGCCGAACGCAGGCTTGAAGCCGTGGGCAACCCGGCAGGACGCCGGGTTAGCCGCCCCGCGCCATGGATGGCGCGTGGCGGCGGCCCACGGATTCAAGCCGGAGTGAGGGCACACCGAGCCCAAGCGAGGTGCCAAGTGGTGGGGCTGTACGGGACAACCACATGGGTTACAAAAAAGTACCTTTACATAGGTAACACTTTTATCGACACGTACCCGTTCTTTGCCTCTCTAGCATAGACCCGGCCTAGGATTACCGGACCGAATATCACCTCCCACACATCATCACTGATCATCTCCATTCCAATGGTCTGATGCTTAAGCACATTGGCTATATAAATCCGCAGACCTGCTCGATTAATGATTCCATTACTATCAGCCAGGTAACACTCCACGTGGCTCGCATACCCCATTTCAGGCAACTTTTCCGGGTAAGTCCGAGTCGAGGGTGAATAGCAGGAAGCAGGCGTTTTCTGGTCAAGCGCCTCGTGCCCCCGCTCATAATTGTAGTGCTGCATAAAGCGGTCAAACTGTCTCTGCTGAGCCTCCCAAGGAATGGCGGGCGGTTGAGGCAAGGTACTTTTCAGCGTTCGGTGCATGCGTTCGTGACGCCCATTCTGGTCCGGACGGCCAGGCTCAATTCGCTCAGGAATAATCCCTAGTCGCAGCCACCATATCGACAGCTGCGACAGCCCGGCACGGCCGGTACTGGCAAATGGCACACCATTGTCAGTTCGAATACGCTCCGGCAACCCGTACTCGCGGAAAACTCGCTCAAAGGTCTGTTGGGTCTCCTTCAGATTGGTACTGGACATACTCTGGCAGGCCAGTAGAAAACGGCTGGCGTGATCCATGATCGTCAGTGGATAGCACCAAACTCCGGCGCCCGTCAGAAACTGGCCCTTGTAGTCCGCGCTAAAGAGCTGATTAGGTTTTTCTGCCTTGCTCAAAGGTTTGGGATAGACCGCGACACGCCGTCGTACACGCTGCGGCGTAATTAAGTCGGCTGCTTTAAGGATGTTGTAGATGGTCGTTTTTGACGGCGGATCCTGATCGGGAAAGCGCTTGAGCAAGTCATTTTGGATCTTCTTAGGCCCTGGAGTTGTTTCTCCGATAGACCGAAGCTCGATGATTGCCTGCCTAACAGCGACAGGCACCACGTAGCTCTGGTTGTGCCGGCAACGGCTGCGTTCCTCAAGCCCACTAGGCCCTTCAGCTTTGTATCGCTCGACCCATTTATAGCCAGTCTTTCGACTGATCTCGTAGTCACTGCACAGCTTGCTGAAGGTGTGTTTGTCCGCCAGATAGGCAGCGATGAACATCACTTTTCGATCCATAGGTTTCAGCTCTCTCCAGGGCATGGTCAGATCCTCGCGAAATCGACCATGCCAGTTAATAACTGTTACCTATGTGCTTGAACTGATTTGTAACCCATGTGGGTGAGTCATACCGGGCAAGAGCGTTTTGCTTACTTTTGCGCTGTTCAAAAGTGAGCCGCCGTCTGAACTGCCCCCCGAATGTTGGACACCTGACCCCTCGGGAGGGTGTTCCATGACGAAATACAACCTAGCACTCAAGCAATCACTGATTGAAGAGTGTTTGTCTGCCAGTAGCGTTCATGAGGTGGCCCTCAAGCATGGCTTGAGTCCATCGCTGCTGCGGCGCTGGATCAAGGGTTTTGAAAAACACGGTGCCTCTGGCTTGATTGCCAAGTACAGCCATTACGATGCCCAGTTTAAATTGAAGGTTTTGCAGTGCATCGAACAAGATGGACTGTCGGACCAACAGGCCTGTATACGGTTTGATATCCGTGGTCCAAGTAGTATCAGGCAGTGGCGAAAGCTGTACGATGAAGGCGGTGTAGAAGCACTACAACCGCATCGTCTTAAAGAGTCCAGCATGCCCCGCAAACCTTCTAGGCAACCCAAAGCAAGTCCTGTTCTTCCTGCGGACGCAGAGCTGACCTCTGAACAAATGCTCGCAGAACTGGCCTATCTGCGCGCGGAGAATGCCTATCTAAAAAAGCTCGATGCCTTAATCCAAGCGGATCCCCGTACTGCGCAGCCAAAAAAACGCAGTCCGTCCAAGGATTGAGGCATGAGTATCCACTTGCTCTGTTGCTACGTGCTGCGGGACTTGCACGCAGTACCTTCTATTATCAAAGCAAAACACTGCTAACCGACAAGCATGCCGACCTTAAAGATCGCATCCGCAGCGTCTATCACGGGCATAAGGGGCGTTACGGCTACCGCCGTATCACCGCAACCCTTGGAAACAGTGGTGAGTTGATCAATCACAAGAAGGTGCATCGGCTGATGCAGATGATGGGCCTCAAGTCGTTGGTCAAAGTGAAGAAATATCGCTCTTACCGAGGTGCTGAAGGGCTTGTTGCGCCTGATCTACTAAAGCGCGAATTTAAGGCAGAAGCCCCTAACCAGAAATGGGCAACCGACGTGACGGAGTTCAAGGTGAAGGGGCAGAAACTGTTTCTTTCGCCTCTCATGGATTTGTACAACGGCGAGATCCTGGCTTACCAGATCAACCGACGTCCCGAGTTCAGGATGGTTTCGACGATGCTGGAAAAGGCCTTCGGGCGACTGAATCAAGGGGACAAACCGATACTGCACTCTGACCAGGGTTGGCAGTACAGGCAGCCTACCTACCGACACATGCTGGCCGAAAAGAGCATCGAGCAGAGCATGTCGCGCAAGGGTAATTGCTTGGACAATGCCGCCATGGAAAGCTTTTTCGGCACGCTCAAGAGCGAGTTTTTCTATCTGGAATCATTTGAGAGTGTGGAGCAGCTGGCATCAGGCATAGAGGATTACATCGCCTACTACAACCAAGACCGCATAAGCCTCAGACTGAATGGCTTGAGCCCGGTACAATTTCGGACCCAGGCATTAAATCAATAGCGTCCCCTGTCCAACTTTCGGGGGGCAGTTCACGTCAGGCGGAACCATAGGAGGCCATTACCGCAAAAATGGATATGTACTCGGTCGAATCCAACATCCTGGTCGCACCACAGTTGTATAGATACCAATGCCAACATAGGGCCGCCAAACAGGGGCGAGGGGCAATCGCCGAGTATTTTTGTCGGACAAGCCGGCCTGGCTCTTCAGAAAATCCGCGCAAAGCCGATGGCTAGGCACAACGATGCACTCAACTCGGCCCTTTGGTGTCCCCCATGTTCAACAAACGCTTGAAGCAGGAGCTGTCGGCTCTGCGCGAGGAACTCTCCAGCCTTCAACAAGTGAAGGAAAGCCTGGACAGCGAGATGCTGGTGCTCACTCTGGACCCGGATGGTCGAGTGCAAGCGATCAACCACAATTTCGCCGAGCAAATGGGCTACAAGGGCAACGAACTGATTGGCCGGCCGATCGACGATATAGTTCCGCCGCACGTCAAGACCGACGAATTTCACCAGCGCTTTCGCCATGCCTTGACCCGTGGCGAGCACTTCGCCGGTGCCCTGCGTTTGCTGCGCGGCAGCGGTGAAGAGGCGTGGTTGCGCTCGATCTCCCAGCCGGTGCGTGGCCCGGATGGGCGCGTCAGGCACGTATCGATCTATGCCAGCGACCTGACCCGCACCATCGAAGCCTCCCGTGAGCACGAGAACCTGATCGGCGCACTCGTGCGCTCCACCGCGGTGATCGAGTTCGACCTGGGCGGCCATGTACTGATGGCCAACGAGCGATTCCTCAGCGGCATGGGCTACACCCTGGCGCAAATCAAGGGCCAGCACCATCGCCTGTTTTGTGAACCGCAGGAATACCAGAGTGCTGGCTACCAGGAGTTCTGGCGGCGCTTGAATGCCGGTGAATTCGTCGCCGACCGCTTCAAGCGGGTCGATGGTCACGGGCGGACGGTCTGGCTGGAAGCGTCCTACAACCCAGTGCGCGATGCCAACGAAAAGCTGTACAAAGTGGTGAAATTTGCCACCGTCATCACTGACCAGGTCAATCAGGAACTGGCGGTCGCCGAGGCGGCGAACATCGCTTATACCACCTCGTTGCAGACCGACAGCAGCGCACAGCGCGGCACGGCGGTGGTGACCCAGGCGGTCGATGTGATGCGTGAGCTGGCCCGTCACATGCAGCAGGCCGGAGAAGGTATCGAGGCACTCAACGAGCAGTCACTGGTGATCGGCAGCATCGTCAAGACCATCAGCGGCATTGCCGAGCAGACCAACCTGCTGGCGCTTAACGCGGCCATTGAAGCCGCCCGCGCTGG
Source organism: Pseudomonas sp. S04 (assembly GCF_009834545.1). Lineage (NCBI taxonomy): Bacteria > Pseudomonadati > Pseudomonadota > Gammaproteobacteria > Pseudomonadales > Pseudomonadaceae > Pseudomonas > Pseudomonas sp. S04. The sequence continues at coordinate 5,194,435 of NZ_CP019427.1, read as the reverse complement.
CGAGCAGGGCCGTGGGTTTGCCGTGGTCGCGGACGAAGTCCGGCAGTTGGCTTCGCGTACCAGTAAAGCCACCGACGAAATCGTCGGGGTGGTGCGTCAGAACCAGGACATGGTGCGCGATGCGGTGGTGCTGATGATCGACGGCAAACTCCAGGCTGAGCAAGGCTTGGCGCTGGCGGCAGAGGCGGGCACGGTGATTGTCGAGATCCAGGACGGTGCGCAGAAAGTGGTCAGCGCAGTCGGGCAGTTCGCCAATCAGCTCGCCACTTGAGGGCTGCAGCGATCGCTGCGCAAGCGTGACAGCATCAGTAAATCGCAGTGCCTGCCGGACCAGAATCCGGCCTCGCGCAACCGTCCTTCCTGGCTGAATCCCTGGCGTTCGAGCAGGCTCAGGCAGGCCTGGTTGCGTGGATGGACCAGGGCCTCCACACGGTTCAGTTGCATGTGTGTGAAGCCCCAGGCCAGCACCGCCTCCAGTGCTTCGCCCATCAGTCCGTTGCCCCAGGCCGAGGGCAGCAGGGCGAAGCCCAGGGAGCAGCTCTGCCAACCACGATTCCATTTGAACAGGCCACAATTGCCGATCAGCCGGTCCTCGCCCTTGAGCTGCAGGCCCCAGCGGGTACCGGGGTTGGCGTGGGTGCGCCAAGCCGCAAAGGTCTCGACCAGTTCCTCGGCCTGGGCCAGCTCGGTCAGAGGGTCGATCCCGAACCACTTCATGGCCTGTGCGTCGCCATGAATCGCCAGTAATTGCGGCGCGTCGTCCATCTGGATCTCGCGCAGGTGCAAGCGCGGGGTGTCGAGGATGGGGAAGGCGTGCATTGAATCTCCTTATTCAGCGTTTAGCCGCGTCGCGCTTCAGATCCACTGATCATTTTGCGCCGTGCGCGAACCACCGGCCTCGCCAGTATTGAGTACGCCGCGGGGTTCGATCAGCATCAGGCTGACTTCCTGCTCGGCATAGGGCTTGTGCTCGACGCCCTTGGGCACCACGTACATTTCGCCTTTGCGCACCAGTACCTGGCCATCGCGAAAGTCGATGCGCAACTGGCCGTCGAGGACGATGAAGGTTTCGTCGGTGTCCTGGTGATCATGCCAGATGAAGTCCCCCAGCAGTTTCACCACTTTGAACTGGTAGTCGTTCATTTCGGCAATCACCCGTGGCGACCAGTGCTCGGTGATCTGTTGCAGTTTGCTGGCGAGGTTGAGGCTTTGATGGGACGGCATGGCACGGCTCCTGAAGGTTGATGGCGAACCCAGGGTAGCCGGGACCTGCAGCAGACTCTTGCACGATTGTGCGGCGCTCAGGCGCGGTGCATGTTCATCCAGCGCGCGGGTGACAGGCCGTAGGCCTTGCCGAATTGCCGAGTCATGTGGCTTTGATCGCTGAAGCCGGCGATCAGCGCGGCGTTGCTCAGCGACTCGCCCTGCATCAGCAGCGCGCGCACCAGGTCCAGGCGGCGCATGGTCAGATAGCGGTAGGGGCTGGTGCCGAACAACAAGCGAAAGTCCCGTGACAGGCTCCAGCGATCGCGCCCGCTGTGCTCGGCCAGTTGGTCGAGGGTCACCGGCAGATCGAGAGCACTGTGCATGAACTCGCGTGCGCGCTCCGCCGCCACATAATCGAAGCGCTGACGCCGCGCGGGGGTGCCGGACACGACGTGCAGGGCCTGGGCCAGGTCAAACAGGGCATCCTGCTGCTCCAGCGCGTCGAGCGGGCGATCGAGGCTTTGCAGCAGCGCTCCGGTGGCGGCGAACAGGCGTGGATCATTGCTGATCCCCGTCTTGATGAATGGCAGTGGCTGGCCACCGAGCATCTGCTGGATCAGCGCTGGCTCGACGTAGAGCATCCGGTACTTGAAGCCTTCTTCGGTACCGGCCTCGCCATCGTGGGCTTCGTCCGGGTGCAGCACCATGGTGCTGCCGGGCAGGCTGTGGCGCCAACCGCCGCGATACTGAAAACTCTGGACCCCGGCCAGGGTATGGCCGATGGCGTAGGTGTCGTGCCGGTGAAGGTCATAGCCGTGCCCCGAAAAATACGCCTCGATTCGCTCCAGCCCAGCACTTTGGGGGGCGCGATGGAACCAGTCGGTGAGGAGTCTTGGCTTACTCATGGGCAGTCTTCATTCATGGGGTTGGCACTGGTTCCCACGGTATCCCAGGTGCGGGTGGGCTGTCAGCCGGATAACCGGTTGCCTGATGGGCTCAAGGTCGAGTAAAAACCCTATTCCAGCAATCACACAGGTGACTGACAAATGGATGTCCAACCCCTGACCTACGTCGCGCCCCTGTTATCGCTGGCGTTGCTCTGGACCGTGGCGGTGATTACCCCGGGGCCGAATTTTTTCACCACGGCGCAACTGGCCGCCAGTTGTTCGCGCCGCCATGGCGTCGTGGCCGCCATGGGAGTCGCGACGGGTACGGTGTTGTGGGGCCTGGCCGGTGGCCTGGGAATCAAATCGCTGTTCACGGCGGCCCCGACCTTGTACCTGGCGTTCAAGATTGCCGGAGGGGCCTACCTGATCTATCTGGGGCTCAAACAGTTCAAGCGCAAGCCAGCGCTGGAGCTGGGCGCCAGTGAGGGCCTGGGGCAGGCGCAGCGCAGTTTGTTCAGCGCCTATCGCCTGGGTTTCCTGGGTAACATGACCAACCCCAAGTCCGCGCTGTTCGTCGCCACGATATTCGCCACCTCGATGCCGGCTTCGCCACCGCCAATGCTGCTGGCGCTGGCAGTGCTGACCATGGCTACGTTGTCCTTCAGTTGGTACTGCAGCGTGGCGCTGTTGTTTGCCAGCCGAAGAGTTGCCCAGGCTTACGGCCGCTCGCGGCAGTGGCTGGATCGTTTTGCCGGTAGTTGCTACCTATTGTTTGGCGCCCATCTGGTTGCCAATCGTTGAAAAAAGGGACAAGGAGACCCCACCCATGACCATCACTTTCAGAGCGGTAGAAGCCCAGGATATTCCGCGAATCCGTGGTTTTGCGCGCAATCAGGAAGAACAGTTTTTCTTTTTCCCGGCCGCGACCTGGCCGCTGACCGACCAACAATTACAGGGTTCGATCGACAAACGTTCGGACTCCACAGTGATCGAGCTGGACGGTGTGGTGGTCGGTTTTGCCAATTTCTATCAATGGGCAACGGCGGGCACCTGCACTATCGGCAACGTGATCGTCGACCCTGAGGTGCGGGGCAAGGGAATCGGTGCGCAATTGATCGAACAGATGATCACGACTGCCCGCACCCGGCACCAGGCCCGGGAGGTGACGCTGTCGTGTTTCAACACTAACGTGGCCGGGTTGTTGCTCTACCCCAAACTGGGGTTTACCCCGTTTGCCATTGAAGAACGCCAGGACTCCGAGGGCCGCCGGCTGGCCTTGGTGCATTTGCGTATAGCGGCGTAGACGGCGGGCAGTGGCGAGCAAGCGCGCTCGCCGCTGCCGCGAAGCGCAGTTTGTGTCCCGTTTTCCGGTCAATCCCCCAGCGCTGCACCTTCACGCCGTGGATCGGCGCCACCGGCCCAGGCAGCCTTGCCCTGCGCGTCGCGGACGCGAATGATGGCCTGGGTGCCGCTGGTCATGTCGATCTCGTTTACCGTATGCCCCTTGTCCTTGAGCGCCTGGATCAGCGCCGGGCTGAACTGGCCGCGTTCCAGTTCGGTGGGGCCGTTGCGGCTGCCGAAGTTGGGCAGGCTGATGGCGGCTTGCGGGTCGAGTTGCCAGTCGAGCATGCCGATCAGCGACTTGGCGACGTATTCGATGATTTGCGAGCCGCCGGGCGAACCCACGGTGGCCAGCAGTTCGCCGCTCTGGCGATCGAAGACCAACGTCGGCGCCATGGATGAACGCGGGCGTTTGCCCGGCTCGACCCGGTTGGCCACTGGCTGGCCGTGTTCTTCGGCGATGAACGAGAAGTCGGTCATCTGGTTGTTGAGCATGAAGCCCTGCACCATCAGGTGCGAGCCGAAGGCAGCTTCCACGGTGGTGGTCATCGACACCGCCCCACCCAAGTCATCGACCGCCACCACCTGGGAGGTCGAGATGCGCAGCGGCGAACGATCCGCCGCGTACGCCACCTGGATGCCCGTCGGTGTGCCCGGCTTGGCGGTGCCCATGCTGCGCTCGCCGATCAAGGCGGCGCGGCTGTCGAGATAAGCAGGGGAGAGGAGGCCGGCCAGCGGCACCGGCACGAAGTCCGAGTCGGCGATGTACAGGGCCCGGTCGGCGTAGGCCAGGCGTTCAGCTTCGGCAATCAGGTGCACGGCCTCAGGAGCGGGTTCAAGGCCGGCCGGACGGTCGTTCTTGATCGGCCTGAGGGGCGCCAGGGAAAAACGGCTGTCGCGGCCTTCCAGGGCCTGCAAGGTGCCGAGGATCTGCGCCACGGCGATCCCGCCAGAAGAGGGCGGCGGCATGCCGCAGACCTGCCAGCGCTTGTAGTCGCTGCACAGCGCGGCGCGCTCCTTGGCCCGGTAGCCCTTGAGGTCGTTGAGCGACAGGCTGCCGGGGTTGGCGTGGCCCTGGACCTTGGCCACGATTTCCTCGGCAATCGGCCCCTGATACAGGGCGTCCGGACCTTCCTTGGCAATGCGCTCGAGGACCTTGGCCAGGGCCGGATTCTGCAGCAGGGTACCGACGGCTTTCGGGCTGCCATCGCGGTTGAGGAAATACCCGGCCATGTCGGGGGAGCGCGGCAAGAACGGATCGGAGGCAATCATCGTGTGCAAGCGTGGCGAGATCGCAAAGCCCTTTTGCGCCAGCTCGATGGCCGGCTCGAACAGCCTGGCCCATGGCAGGCGCCCGTGTTCGCGATGCGCCATCTCCAGTGCACGCAAGACCCCCGGTGTGCCGACGGAACGCCCACCGATCTGCGCCTGCGGGAACGGCATGGGCTTGCCATCAGCCTGCAGGAACAAGCGTTCGTTGGCACCCGCCGGTGCGGTTTCACGGCCATCGTAGGTGCGCACGGCCTTGCCGTCCCACAGCACGATCATGGCGCCGCCGCCAATCCCCGAGGACTGGGGTTCTACCAGGGTCAACACTGCCTGCATGGCGATAGCGGCGTCGATGGCCGAGCCACCCTGGCGCAGCATCTCCCGCCCGGCGGCAGCGGCGAGTGGGTTGGCCGCTGCCGCCATGTGTTTGCTGGCGTATTGGGTGCTCAGGTCGGTGCGAAAGCCCGAGGCCATTTCCGGCGCTGCGGGCAGGGTGCTTACGGTGGTCGAGGCGGGTGGCGCGCTACAGGCGGCGAGAGTCAGTGCGGTGGCGAGCAGCGACAGGGCGCCAAGGCGCAAGCGGCGTGTAGGGAAGGCTGGGAACACGAGGGCACTCCGTCCGTGGGGAAATAGAGTGGGCGACTGTATCGGCGGCAGACGCCAGCTGCAACGTCGGGGCGGATGTCGGCGGGGTGGCACTTTTCTCCAGGCATAAAAAAACGGCCTACCTTGCGGTAAGCCGTTTTTAGTACTTGGTGGCTACACAGGGACTTGAACCCCGGACCCCAGCATTATGAATGCTATGCTCTAACCAACTGAGCTATGTAGCCAAGTGGCGCGCATTATTGGCTTGGAACGACGATGTGTCAAGCATAAATCTAAAATATTTCTCTACGCTTTCAACCGCTTATCCTCCGGCCGCGGAAAAACCCCGGTTTTTCTGCTTCGCTCCCGGGCAAATCATCCTATAGGTGGATTGTTTCAAGTCGTTAGCAGGCTAAGGGGATGGCGTTGCCGCACTGAAAAATGGCACATTGGCGCACCTGCACTTGCGCACCCATCTGCTGTTTGGAAACTTTCATGGCAACCAGTAATCCTCAAGTGGCCGCCCCTGCGGCGCAAAGTAGCCCCTTGGTCATGCGCATCATCGGCGCGGTGGCGCTGGCGCATTTGATCAACGACCTGATCCAGGCGGTGCTGCCGTCGATCTATCCGATGCTCAAGGAGAACTACGGGCTGACGTTCACTCAAGTCGGCCTGATCACCTTGACCTTCCAGCTCACTGCCTCGCTGCTCCAGCCCTGGGTCGGCTACTACACTGACCGTCACCCCAAGCCTTATCTGCTGCCGCTGGGCATGATCTGCACCCTGATCGGCATCCTGATGATGTCCCAGGTCGGCAGCTTCCCCTTGATCCTGCTGGCGGCGGGGTTGATCGGTATCGGCTCCTCGACCTTTCACCCGGAAGCCTCGCGAGTGGCACGGCTGGCCTCTGGTGGACGCTTTGGCCTGGCGCAGTCGACCTTCCAGGTGGGCGGTAACGCCGGCTCGGCATTCGGCCCCTTGCTGGCCGCTGCAATCATCATTCCGTTCGGCCAGGGCAATGTGGCCTGGTTCGGTCTGTTCGCCGTGTTCGCCCTGCTGGTGCTGTACCGCATCAGCCGCTGGTACGCCAACCACTTGAGCCTGTTCAAGCTCAAGCAGGGCCAGGCGGCGACCCACGGGCTGTCGAAGGGCAGGGTACTCAGTGCGCTGGTGGTGCTTGGCCTGCTGGTGTTCTCCAAGTACTTCTACATGTCCAGCCTGACCAGCTACTTCACCTTCTACCTCATCGAGAAGTTCGACCTGTCGGTGGCCAGCTCCCAGTTGCACCTGTTCCTGTTTCTCGGCGCGGTGGCGGCGGGGACCTTTTTCGGTGGGCCGATCGGCGACAAGATCGGCCGTAAGGCGGTGATCTGGTTCTCGATCCTGGGTGTGGCGCCGTTCACCTTGCTGCTGCCCCATGTCGACCTGTTCTGGACCAGCGTCCTCAGCGTGGTGATCGGCTTCATCCTGGCCTCGGCCTTCTCCGCCATCGTGGTCTATGCGCAGGAATTGGTGCCGGGCAATGTCGGAATGATCGCCGGGGTGTTCTTCGGCCTGATGTTCGGTTTTGGCGGGATTGGTGCGGCGCTGCTGGGCTACCTGGCGGACATCCACGGCATCGAGTACGTGTATTACCTGTGCTCGTTCCTGCCGCTGCTCGGGGTGTTGGCGATCTTCCTGCCGCGCACCAAAAAGGCCTGAGCCGAAAAATATTCCTGTGGGCGCCACGGAGGCTGAACATTCAGCATCGATGGTGCCCGATCCGCCACCATCGCGAGCAAGCTCGCTCCTACACAGGTTTGTGGCTGCATGCGGGACCTGCGAGCACTCCGAATCCCTGTGGGAGCGAGCTTGCTCGCGATGGTCGCCAACGGTGACGCGGCAGGCCTGGTTCACTGCGCCGTCCGATTCGCTCCCATAGGGGAGTGTGGTGTGGCAAAAAAAACAGGCACAAAAAAGCCGCGTATCAAACGCGGCTTTTTGCTTTGGCGTGTGGCTTACACGTTGAAGCGGAAGTGCATCACGTCGCCGTCTTTGACGATGTAGTCCTTGCCTTCCAGGCGCCATTTACCGGCTTCCTTGGCACCGGCTTCACCCTTGAACTGGATGAAGTCGTTGTAGGCGATGACTTCGGCGCGGATGAAGCCTTTTTCGAAGTCGGTGTGGATCACACCAGCAGCTTGCGGGGCGGTGGCGCCGACGCGTACGGTCCAGGCGCGGACTTCTTCGACACCGGCGGTGAAGTAGGTCTGCAGGTGCAGCATCTCGTAGCCGGCACGGATCACACGGTTCAGGCCAGGCTCTTCCAGGCCGAGGGCCTCGAGGAACATGTCTTTCTCTTCGCCGTCATCGAGCTCGGCGATTTCCGCTTCGATCTTGTTGCACACCGGGACAACGATGGCGCCTTCTTCTTCGGCGATGGCCATCACCACGTCGAGCAACGGGTTGTTCTCGAAGCCGTCTTCGGCGACGTTGGCGATGTACATCACTGGCTTGGTGGTCAGCAGGTGGAAGCCCTTGATCACCGCTTTTTCGTCGGTGCTCATGTTCTTCATCAGGCTGCGCGCCGGTTTGCCTTCGGTGAAGTGGGCGATCAGTTGCTCCAGCAGACCCTTCTGGACCACGGCGTCCTTGTCACCACCCTTGGCGTTGCGCGCGACTTTCTGCAATTGCTTCTCGCAACTGTCGAGGTCGGCGAAGATCAGTTCCAGGTCGATGATCTCGATGTCGCGTTTCGGGTCGACGCTGTTGGAGACGTGAATCACGTTGTCGTCTTCAAAGCAGCGGACCACGTGGGCGATAGCATCGGTTTCGCGGATGTTGGCCAGGAACTTGTTGCCCAGGCCTTCACCTTTCGAAGCGCCGGCTACCAGGCCAGCGATGTCGACGAATTCCATGGTGGTCGGCAGGATGCGCTTTGGATTGACGATGGCCGCCAGGGCGTCCAGGCGTGGATCCGGCATCGGCACGATACCGCTGTTCGGCTCGATGGTGCAGAAGGGGAAGTTCTCGGCCGCGATACCGGACTTGGTCAGGGCGTTGAACAGGGTGGACTTGCCGACGTTAGGCAGGCCGACGATGCCGCAATTGAATCCCATGGTGTTTCCCCTCGGGTAAAAGTCAGGCCTTCTGGCTGTGCAGGTTTTTCATCGCGCGGTTCCATTCTCCGGCGAGGATATCCGGCAGCACGCCGAGGGCAAAGTCGATGCTGGCATCGAGTTTTTCCTGTTCGGCGCGTGGCGCACGACCCAGGACGAAATTTGAAACCATACTGGCGACGCCCGGGTGGCCAATGCCAAGCCGCAGGCGGTAGAACGTATTCTGATTGCCCAGTTGCGCGATGATGTCGCGCAACCCGTTGTGACCGCCATGGCCGCCGCCTTGCTTGAGCTTGGCAACGCCGGGAGGCAGGTCGAGTTCGTCATGCGCCACGAGAATTTCTTCAGGCTTGATGCGGAAGAAACCTGCAAGGGCCGCTACGGCCTGGCCGCTGCGGTTCATGTACGTGGTGGGAATCAGCAGGCGAACATCCTGACCCTGGTGCGAGTAGCGCCCGGTCAGGCCGAAATATTTGCGATCGGCGACAAGGTTGACCCCTTGCGCGTGCGCGATGCGCTCAACAAAAAGGGCCCCTGCGTTATGCCGGGTCTGTTCGTATTCGGCGCCTGGATTTCCCAGGCCAACGATCAGTTTTATGGCAGTCACGTCAGGGGCCCTTCCTTGGAGTGGTTAGTAACATCGCAGCCATGGAGATGTGCGGCGAAAGTGGACGAAAAGTGCTCATTTACCATGATGTAAACTCCGCGTTCCGCCCGCTTTCTCGCTACGTTCCAGCCCGCGATGTTACTCGGTCACTCCGGCGTACAGAGTAAATTACTCTGCAGCGCCTTCTGCAGCTTCTGGAGCAACACGTGGAGCGTGAACGTTGGCAACAGCCAGGTCGTTACCGTGAGCCAGAGCAACAAATTCAACGCCTTTAGGAGCGCTGATGTCGGACAGGTGAATGATCGAGCCGACTTCGGCGTTAGCCAGGTCAACTTCGATGAATTCAGGCAGGTCTTTTGGCAGGCAGGAAACTTCGATTTCTGCAACAACGTGCGAGATCTCGCCGCCTTTCTTCACTGGAGCAGCTTCGTTGATGAAGTGCACAGGAACGATAGCGGTCAGTTTCTGACCAGCAACAACGCGTACGAAGTCAGCGTGCATCACGTGGCCTTTGGCCGGGTGACGTTGCAGAGCTTTGATGATTACGTTTTGCTTGGTGCCGCCAACGTTCAGCTCGATGATGTGGCTGTAGGCCGCTTCGTTTTCGAGCAGTTTGGCAACTTCTTTGGCCAGCATGCTGATGGATTCAGGGGCTTTTTCGCCACCGTAAACTACAGCTGGAACCAGGCTTGCGAGACGACGCAGGCGGCGGCTCGCACCTTTCCCCAGGTCGGAACGCGCTTCAGCATTCAGAGTAAAATCGTTCATGTTGTATCTCCAAAATAACCACATTCGCCCCAGCGTTTGCGACCAGCGCTAAAGGCGATATGGGCAAAAAAGCCCCGCCCCGACAGGTATGCCGGGGCGGGGCGCTTTTCGTCATCGAGAAGTCCGAAGGGCAGGGCCCTTAACGGAACATCGCGCTGATCGATTCTTCATTGCTGATGCGGCGAACCGCTTCGGCAACAACCGGTGCGATATCCAGTTGACGGATACGTGCACAGGCTTGTGCTGCAGCGGACAGCGGGATGGTGTTGGTCACCACCAGCTCGTCCAGCACGGAATTTTCAATGTTCTCGATAGCCCGACCCGACAGCACAGGGTGTGTGCAGTAGGCAAAGACTTTGGCAGCGCCATGCTCTTTCAAGGCTTTAGCCGCGTGGCACAGGGTGCCGGCGGTATCGACCATGTCGTCAACCAGGATGCAGGTACGCCCTTCGACATCACCGATGATATGCATCACTTCAGAGTGATTAGCTTTCTCACGGCGCTTGTCGATAATCCCGAGATCCACGCCCAGGGATTTGGCAACGGCACGTGCACGCACGACGCCGCCAATGTCCGGGGACACGATCATCAAGTTTTCGAAGCGTTGGTCTTCGATGTCATCCACCAATACAGGGGAGCCGTAGATGTTATCTACCGGAATATCGAAGAAGCCCTGGATCTGGTCAGCATGCAAATCAACCGTGAGAACACGATCGATGCCGACTACGGTAAGCATGTCAGCAACAACTTTCGCGCTGATAGCTACACGTGCGGAACGCGGACGGCGATCCTGACGGGCATAACCAAAGTAGGGGATCACCGCAGTGATTCGAGTGGCTGAGGAGCGGCGGAAGGCGTCGGCCATCACTACCAGTTCCATCAGATTATCGTTGGTCGGAGCGCAAGTCGGCTGAATAATGAAGACGTCTTTACCGCGGACATTTTCATTGATCTCGGCTGTAATCTCGCCGTCGGAAAACTTACCGACAGAGATGTCACCGAGAGGGATATGCAGCTGACGTACGACACGCCGAGCCAGATCGGGGTTAGCGTTCCCCGTAAAGACCATCATCTTGGACACGCGCAGTACCTGAAGGCTGAGGGTAACCTGGATGAGAATAGGAAAATGGCAGGGGCGGCTGGATTCGAACCAACGCATGGCAGGATCAAAACCTGCTGCCTTACCGCTTGGCGACGCCCCTGTATCTGTTGCAACGATTACCCAGTAATCGATTCCTTTAGAGCAGACTTTGCAGCTTGCGATGCAACATCGAAATGTTGCTTCCCTTTGCTACAAACCCTGTAAGGGTCTCTGTAAGAAGGGCCGAGACTTTATCAGCTTCAGCTTTGCTTGGGAAGCCCCCAAACACACAACTTCCAGTTCCGGTGAGTTTTGCTTCGGTAAATTTACCTAACAAATTCAAAGCGTTACGTACCTCTGGATAACGCCTTGCTACCACCGGTAAGCAGTCATTTCGACTGTTTCCCTTGGGAACGGGGCGCACTTTAATGGCAGACGAGTTACGTGTCAACAACCGATCGGAAAAAATTTCTGCTGTACTTACAGATACTTGCGGTACCAGTACGAGATACCAGGGTTCTTCGGGTTCTACGGGGGTCAGTTTCTCCCCCACACCCTCGGCAAACGCTGCATGTCCGCGCACAAAAACCGGAACGTCCGCGCCCAGTGTCAGGCCGAGCGCGGCCAGGCGATCTTCATCCCAGCCCAGTTGCCAGAGGTGGTTGAGACCCAGCAGGGTGGTGGCCGCATTTGAACTGCCGCCACCGATTCCGCCGCCCATGGGCAGGACTTTGTCGATCCAGATATCAATGCCCAGTGCCGATCCGGATTGCGCCTGGAGTTTTTTCGCGGCCTTCACGATCAGGTTGCTGTCGTGGGGTACGCCTTCGAATTCGGTGTGCAACTGGATGATGCCGTCTTCGCGTACGGCAAAGGTGATTTCATCGCCGTAGTCGAGAAACTGAAACAGCGTCTGCAGTTCGTGGTAGCCGTCTTCGCGGCGCCCAAGAATGTGCAGCATCAAGTTGAGTTTTGCTGGCGAAGGTAATGTCAGGCGAGTGGCAGGCATGTCACTGCCCCAATTTGCGCGGTTGCCAGGCCTTGATCACCAGCGTGACATCAAGGTTGGTGCCGTGCAGCTTGATGCGCTCGGGCAGCCAGTAGCCGTTTTGCTGGGTATAGGCACTGTATTGCACCTGCCAGCCGTCCTGCTCAAGACTGGCCAGGCGACTGTCGGCATCCAGGGTCAGGCGGCTCTTGCTGCTCGGTGCCGGCAGTCCGCGGACCCACCAGGCCAGGTTGGAGACCGGCAGTTTCCAGCCCATCTGTTCTTCGAGCAGGGTTTCCGGGCTCGCGGCGCTGTAGCGGCCTTGGTTGGCCACTTCCAGACTGACGTCGCCGGGGCGGCCGGTCAGGCGTGCGGCCCCACGACCCAGCGGGCCGGACAGGCGAATGTCGTAGTAGTCCTGGCGCTGCAGCCAGAACAGGGTGCCGCTGCCTGAGTCTTTCGGGGCGCGAATGCCGATCTTGCCGTCGATCTGCCAGCCATCGAGGGCCGTCAATTGCAGTTTGTGCTCGCGCCATGACGCGGGGTCGCCGTGGCCCTCGACCGATTCACGGGCGCCAAAGCCGGCGCAGCCGGCGAGCAGGGCGATGAAGCTGAAAACGATGATGTGGCGCAAAAACATGATTTTAAAGAGTCTCGGATCCGGTCAGGCGCTTGATGGTGCTGCGCAGGATAGGGCTGTCAGGCTGTTCCTTGAGGAATTTGGCCCAGATTTGTTTGGCTTCTCGCTGTTTGCCCTTGGCCCACAGGACTTCACCCAGATGCGCGGCGACTTCCTGGTCGGGAAAACGCTCCAGGGCCTGGCGCAGATACCGCTCGGCTTCGTCGAGGTTGCCCAGGCGGAAATTGACCCAGCCGAGGCTGTCGAGGACGGCGGGATCTTCCGGGCTCAACTGGTGCGCCTGTTCGATCAACGTCTTGGCTTCGGCGTAGCGGGTCGTACGGTCGGACAGGGTATAACCCAGGGCGTTCAATGCCATGGCGTTATCCGGGTCGCGCTTGATGATTTGCCGCAGGTCACGCTCCATCTGCGCCAGGTCGTTGCGTTTTTCCGCCTGCATGGCGCGGGTGTAGAGCAGGTTGAGATCGTCCGGGTACTGCTTCAAGGCTTTATCGAGCACGCTCCAGGCGCGGTCTTCGTGCTTGTTTGCAGCCAGGGTCTCGACTTCGATCAGGTACAGCTGGATCGCGTAGTCCGGCTGCTCGTCACGTTCCTTGGCCAGGCGGCTCTGGGCTTCGACGCTACGGCCGTTTTCCATGAGGATGTCGGCCTGGCGCAATTGGGCTGGCAGGTACTCGCTGCCTGGCGTGACCTGGGCATACTCGATCAAGGCACCTTGGGGGTCGCCGCGCTCTTCGGCAATGCGCCCCAGGTTCAGGTGCGCGGAGTCGACGTGGCTGTCCCGGGCAATCAGGTCTTCCAGGTAACCCTTGGCCTCGTCCCAGGCCTTGGCTTCCAGGCATACCAGGGCTAGGGAGTAGCGCAGCTCATCGTCATCCGGGTACTGCTGGACCAGGCTGGAAAACTCGGTCTTGGCGTCATCCATGCGGTCCTGTTCCACCAGCAGGCGGGCATAGGTCAGGCGCAGGCGCTTGTCGTCCGGGTACTGGCGGATGCTTTTTTCCATCAGCGGCAGTGCTTCATCGCCCCGGTTGAGGCTCTGCAGCAAGCGCGCACGCAGCAGGATCGGCGCCACTTCGCCAGCTTCCGGCGGATTTTTCTCCAGCAGGCTCAGCGCCCCTTGGGAGTCGCCATTCTGTTGCAGCAGCAGGGCCTTGCCGAAAATCAGTTGGCCGTTGTTCGGGTGGCGCTGCAATAAACGGTCGAAACTGTTCATCAGGCCGTCGCGGGTGTCCTGGTCGGTGTCGGCGGCCGACAGGGCGAGAAAGTCGAAATGGGTATCACCCTTGCCCTGCAGGACTTTCTCCATGTAGACCATGGAGTCGTCATAACGGCCGCTGCGCGCCAGCTGGATGGCGGCGGCGCGTTGTGCCTCGAGGTCCTCTGGGGCATTTCTGGCCCAGATCAGTGCGCTATCGAGTGCCGCCTGGTCAGCTCCCAGGTATTCGGCAATGCGAAATGCCCGCTCGGAAATGCCCGGGTCCTGGGTGTTGATGGCCTGGGTCACGTAGTTGTCCAGGGCAATGTCGTAACGATTGCGCTGGCCAGCCAGTTCGGCACTCAGCAGGCTGAAGATCGTCTCTTCGCTGAAGGAGCTGTAAACCTTGGGCTTTTCAGGGGCTGCTGTGCTGCCTGCGACCGGCGGCGTACCGTCCGTCGAAACGGGCGCTAAGGCCTGGCAGCCGCTGAGGAAGACAAAAGCGAGGAGCAACGCGGAAGATCTATTCATATAGGAAGAGGACGACTAACCTGCGGTCGGATCATCATGACACAAGCCTTCGGCCAAACATAACCGGGGCGCTCTTTATCTCTTTATGTAGGAGCGGGCGCCCGCTTGCGGCTTGCTCGCGATGGTTGTCAACGCTGACGCGGGCACCCTGAAATAGCGCGATGCCTTGAGTTTTTCGCGAGCAACCTCGCTCCTTCATGCACCTATAAAGGCACAAGGTAGTAGGACAATAGTTAACGGTGGTTGTTCTCGGTCTGGCGAAGTAGGACAATTGTCGGCTTCTCGACATCATCAGCGATCTTGAATGGCCTTCCTTGCACTCGGTATTAACCACAAGACTGCTTCCGTAGACGTCCGCGAGCGCGTGGCCTTTACTCCGGAGCAGCTGGTTGAGGCCTTGCAGCAGCTCTGCCGACTCACCGACAGCCGCGAAGCTGCGATCCTCTCCACCTGCAATCGCAGCGAACTCTATATAGAACAGGATCAACTGAGTGCCGATACCGTGCTGCGTTGGCTGGCCGATTATCACCATTTGAGCCTCGAAGAGCTGCGCGCGAGTGCTTATGTGCACGAAGATGATGCGGCAGTTCGTCACATGATGCGGGTCGCCTCCGGGCTCGACTCGCTGGTCCTGGGTGAGCCGCAGATCCTCGGCCAGATGAAATCGGCCTACGCCGTGGCGCGTGAGGCCGGCACCATCGGCCCATTGCTCGGGCGGTTGTTCCAGGCGACGTTCAATGCCGCCAAGCAGGTGCGCACCGACACGGCCATCGGCGAGAACCCGGTGTCGGTGGCGTTTGCCGCCGTCAGCCTGGCCAAACAGATTTTCAGTGATCTGCAACGCAGCCAGGCGTTGCTGATCGGCGCCGGCGAGACCATCACCCTGGTCGCCCGCCATTTGCACGAACTGGGGGTCAAGCGCATCGTGGTCGCCAACCGAACCCTGGAGCGCGCGAGCCTGTTGGCTGAACAGTTCGGCGCCCACGCGGTGTTGCTCTCGGACATCCCGGCGGAACTGGTGCGCAGCGATATCGTGATCAGCTCCACCGCCAGCCAGTTGCCGATCCTGGGCAAGGGCGCCGTGGAAAGCGCCTTGAAACTGCGCAAGCACAAGCCGATATTCATGGTCGATATTGCCGTACCGCGAGATATCGAGCCGGAAGTGGGTGAGTTGGACGACGTCTACCTGTACAGCGTCGACGATCTGCACGAAGTGGTCGCCGAAAACCTCAAGAGTCGCCAGGGTGCAGCCCAGGCAGCGGAAGAGATGGTGGCAATCGGCGCCGACGACTTCATGGTGCGCCTGCGCGAACTGGCTGCGGTCGATGTGCTCAAGGCCTATCGTCAACAGAGCGAACGCCTGCGTGATGAAGAATTGCAAAAGGCCCAGCGCCTGCTCGCCAATGGCAGCAGCGCCGAGGACGTGCTGGTGCAACTGGCTCGTGGCCTGACCAACAAACTGCTGCACGCGCCCAGCGTGCAGTTGAAAAAGCTGACTGCCGAAGGCCGCCTCGATGCGCTGGCCATGGCCCAGGAACTCTTTGCCCTCGGTGAGGGCGCGTCGGATAGCTCTTCGGATAAAAAACCGCAATGAAAGCGTCACTGCTCAATAAGCTGGACATCCTCCAGGACCGTTTCGAGGAACTGACCGCCTTGCTTGGCGATGGCGAAGTCATTTCCGATCAGAACAAGTTCCGCACCTATTCCAAGGAATACGCGGAAGTCGAGCCGATTGTCGCCACCTATAAACAGTTGCTCAAGGTTCAGGGCGACCTCGAAGGGGCCCAGGCCCTGCTCAAGGACAGCGACCCGGACATGCGCGAAATGGCCGTGGAAGAAGTCCGCGAAGCCAAGGAGCAACTGCTCGAACTGGAAGCCAGCCTGCAACGCATGCTGCTGCCCAAGGACCCGAATGACGGGCGCAACGTGTTCCTCGAGATTCGTGCCGGCACCGGTGGCGACGAGGCGGCGATTTTTTCCGGCGACCTGTTCCGCATGTATTCGCGTTATGCCGAACGGCGTGGCTGGCGGGTCGAGATCCTGTCGGAGAACATCGGTGAGCACGGTGGCTATAAAGAAGTCATCGCCCGGGTCGAAGGCGACAATGTCTATGGCAAGCTGAAGTTCGAATCCGGTGTGCATCGCGTGCAACGGGTCCCGGCCACCGAATCCCAGGGCCGGATCCACACCTCGGCTTGCACCGTGGCGGTGTTGCCGGAGCCGGACGAGCAGGAAGCGATCGAGATCAACCCGGCGGATTTGCGGGTCGACACCTACCGCTCCTCTGGTGCGGGCGGTCAGCACGTGAACAAGACCGACTCGGCGATTCGTATCACCCACTTGCCATCCGGCATCGTGGTCGAATGCCAGGAAGAGCGTTCGCAGCACAAGAACCGGGCGCGGGCGATGTCCTGGTTGTCGGCCAAGTTGAACGACCAGCAGACCAGCGCGGCGGCCAATGCCATCGCCAGCGAGCGCAAACTGCTGGTGGGGTCGGGTGATCGCTCCGAGCGGATCCGCACCTACAACTTCGCCCAGGGTCGAGTCACCGACCACCGGGTCAACCTGACCCTGTACTCCCTCGATGAAATCCTCGCCGGTGGCGTTGATGCCGTGATCGAGCCACTGCTGGCCGAGTACCAGGCGGACCAACTGGCGGCGATAGGTGAATAAATGACCATCATTGCCAGTTTGTTGCGCGCAGCCGACCTGCCTGACTCGCCTACCGCGCGCCTGGATGCCGAACTGCTGCTGGCCGCTGCCTTGGGCAAATCCCGCAGCTTCCTGCACACCTGGCCCGAGCGCATCGTGCCCAGTGATGCCGCACTGACCTTTGCCCACTACCTGCAGCGTCGTCGCGGCGGTGAGCCAGTGGCTTATATCCTCGGGCAACAGGGCTTCTGGAAGCTGGACCTGGAGGTCGCACCGCATACGCTGATCCCACGTCCGGACACCGAGTTACTGGTGGAAGCCGCCCTTGAACTGTTGCCGGCGACACCGGCCAAGGTGCTCGACCTGGGTACCGGTAGCGGGGCGATCGCCCTGGCGCTGGCCAGCGAGCGTCCGGCCTGGCAGGTGACGGCGGTGGACCGCGTGCTGGAGGCGGTGGCCCTGGCCGAGCGCAATCGCCAGCGCCTGCATCTGCATAACGTCACAGTGCTCAGCAGTCACTGGTTCGATGCCCTCAAGGACCATCGCTACAGCCTGATCATCAGCAACCCACCGTACATTGCTGCCGCCGACCCGCACCTGATTGCCGGTGACGTGCGCTTCGAACCGGCCAGCGCGCTGGTGGCCGGGACCGATGGCCTGGATGATTTGCGGGTGATTATCGCCCAGGCGCCGCAACACCTCGATGCCGGTGGCTGGTTGATGCTCGAACATGGATACGATCAGGCGGCAGCCGTGCGTGATTTACTGCTGGCCCAGGATTTCGTAGAGGTCCACAGCCGCGTGGACCTCGGCGGTCACCAACGGATCAGCCTGGGGCGCCTGCCGTGCTGAATGATCAAGAGCTGTTGCGCTATAGCCGGCAGATTCTGTTGCAGCACGTCGACATTGACGGCCAGTTGCGACTCAAGCAAAGCCGCGCGTTGATCATCGGCCTTGGTGGCTTGGGTGCACCGGTGGCGCTGTATCTGGCGGCTGCGGGCGTGGGTGAATTGCACCTGGCGGATTTCGACACAGTCGACCTGACCAACCTGCAGCGCCAGATCATCCACGACACCGACAGCGTCGGCATGAGCAAGGTTGATTCGGCGCTCCGTCGCTTGAGCGCGATCAACCCCGAGATCCAACTGGTTGCCCATCGCACCGCGCTGGACGCCGACTCGTTGGCGGCGGCAGTAGCGGCGGTCGATCTGGTGCTCGATTGTTCCGACAACTTTGCCACGCGCGAAGCCGTGAATGCGGCCTGCGTGGCGGCGGGCAAGCCCTTGGTCAGCGGCGCGGCAATTCGTCTGGAAGGTCAGTTGTCGGTGTTCGACCCGCGTCGCGCCGAAAGCCCCTGCTACCACTGCCTGTACGGGCACGGCAGCGAGGCCGAACTGACCTGCAGCGAAGCCGGCGTGGTCGGCCCGCTGGTGGGCCTGGTCGGCAGCCTGCAAGCCCTGGAAGCGTTGAAACTGCTGGTGGGCTTTGGTGAGCCGCTGGTGGGCCGCTTGTTGTTGATCGATGCCCTCGGCACGCGGTTCCGTGAGCTGCGGGTCAAGCGTGATCCGAGCTGCAGCGTCTGTGGTGCCAAACATGCGTGAGGCGCCTATCGGCGTGTTCGATTCCGGCGTTGGCGGGCTGTCGGTGCTGGCGGAGATTCACCGGCTGCTGCCCAATGAGTCGCTGCTGTACGTGGCCGATTGCGGCAACATTCCCTACGGCGAGAAGTCCCCGGCGTTCATTCGCCAACGCTGCGCAGTGATGGCCGATTTTCTCCAGGCCCAAGGCGCCAAGGCCATGGTCGTGGCGTGCAACACGGCAACCGTGGCCGGCGTGGCGGATTTGCGTCGCGACTACCCGTCGTGGCCCATCGTCGGCATGGAGCCAGCGGTCAAGCCGGCAGCGGCGGCGACCCGCAGCGGGGTAGTCGGCGTGCTGGCCACCACCGGAACCTTGCAGAGTGCCAAGTTCGCCGCCTTGCTCGACCGCTTCGCCACCGATGTACGGGTAGTCACCCAGCCGTGTCCGGGCCTGGTGGAGTTGATCGAAGCCGGTGACTTGCAGAGCCCGGCGTTGCGCCAGTTGCTGGGCAGCTACCTGCAGCCCCTGCTGGACGAGGGCTGCGACACGATTATCCTCGGCTGCACCCATTACCCCTTCCTCAAGCCAATCCTCGCGCAAATGCTCCCCGCCGACATCAGTCTGATCGACACCGGCGCTGCCGTTGCCCGGCAAACCCAGCGCTTGCTCGCTGAGCGTGAACTGCTGGCGGACGGTCCTGCCCAACCCGCGCAATTCTGGACCAGCGCTAGTCCCGAGCACCTGAGAAATATCCTGCCGCTGCTCTGGCATAACGGTGGCGTTGTGCAAAGCTTCAACCAGTAGACACGCTGAAATTCAGCTGAACTTCTGCTTGGGGGCGAGATTCTATTACAGCGTCTGTTACGCAAAAAAACCTAAAACAATCGTTCGCATAAAAAGGATGTTTCCTATGAAGCGAGTGTTCTGTCTGGCTGCGCTTGCGGCCGTATTGTTGGGGCATGGCTACAGCGCACAAGCGGCGGGTATCGAGTTTGCAGTCGGGCAAACCAGTGATTCGACCATGACGTATCGCCTGGGGCTGCAGTCTGAATGGGACAAGAGTTGGTGGCAGAGCGAAGTTGGGCGTCTGACCGGCTACTGGGACGGGGCCTACACCTTTTGGGATGGTGACAAGAGGACAAGCAACCACAGCCTGTCGTTCTCGCCGGTGCTGGTGTATGAGTTCGCCGGGGAATCGCTCAGGCCCTATCTTGAAGTCGGCATCGGGGTGGCTGTTTTTGCCCACACGGAAGTTGAGAACAACAAGCTCGGCTCGGCCTTCCAGTTCGAAGACCGCTTTGGCGCCGGCCTGCGTTTTGCCGGTGGACATGAGGTGGGGATCCGCGCCACCCATTACTCCAACGCCGGGATCAGCAGTCCCAACGACGGCGTCGAAAGTTACGCCTTGCACTACACCATGGCCCTATAGGACCTTGCTGGCGAAGGAACGCCATCACCTGTAGGCCGTAGTTATCCCCAGGCGTTCCTCGATGCATTCCGGTGCGCCCATTTCGAACTCCCGGCATATCAGCGGGCGTTTTTCGTAGATGGTGCACATCATCGTGTCCCGATCCAGCGCTGCGCACCAGCCGTCGTCCAGGCGCAGCATGACTTCTCCACCCCAGTCGTCGGTATCGATAAAGCGCTCGGGCACGCCGGTGTCGGTGATCAGCATCACTTCGAGCTGGCAGCAACAGGCCGCGCACGTCGAGCAAGTGACCGCCGGCTCGACGATTTCGGTGAGGGGGATGGTATTCATGGGCGCCAGTGTAAGGCAGTGCGCTGCGCCTGTGTGAAAGCACTGACGGACGCTCGCTTGTCGGGCGCCCAGGCGGGACCGTCCGTGGGGGGTTACGGTAGGTCCTTGATCGGTGGCGCGCTCCAGGCCATGGGTTTGCCAATCGCCAGTTGGCCTTCACCGGGGCGTTTCGACAGCGGCCACAGCGCGGTCATGGACAGCGCCGGCAGGGGCAGTTCCAGCGGGCGCAACTTGAGGTTGTCGATGATGTAGCGGGCAGCCTTGTCGGCGGTCCAGCTCAACGGCAGTGGCAAGACATCGTGTCCGCCAAGGGGGCTGGCGATAAAATCTGGGGTGACCACGGTGACTTCGATGCCGTCCTCGGCCAGCGTGATGCGCTGCGCTTTGAACAGGTGACGCAGGCCGGCTTTCGACGTTCCCTGGGCTTCGCTTCGCGGCAGTGACAGGTAAGTCGCAGAACTGGTTATGCCCACCAGGTACGGCGCGATGCCCGTGCGCAGCAGCGGCAAGGCAACGTCGATGCAATAGTTGCTGGCAAGCAGGTTGCAGCGCACCAGGTGTTCGATCAGGTTGGTGTCCAACTGCGCGGCGTCGACGTACGTGCAGGTCCCGGCATTGAGGATGACGGTGTCCAGCGCGCCCCAGTCCTGCTGGATCTGCTCACCGATCTCGCGCACGGTCTGGCTGTTGGTCAGGTCGCCAGGGGCTACCAGTACTTGCCCAGGGTAGCGGCGGGCGAAGGCTTTGAGGGGAGCCACGGCGCGAGCGCTCAACGCCAGGTGCGCACCGGATTTGAGCAGATGCTCGGCCAGGGCGGCACCCAGGCCATTGCTGGCATCGGTTAACCAATAACGTCGTGTGGGTATCCGAATCATCCTTTGCTCCTGTTCAAGCCGTCATCCCGAATCGTTGGTCTGGGGAAACTCTA
Organism: Pseudomonas sp. S04; assembly: GCF_009834545.1. Taxonomy (NCBI): domain Bacteria; kingdom Pseudomonadati; phylum Pseudomonadota; class Gammaproteobacteria; order Pseudomonadales; family Pseudomonadaceae; genus Pseudomonas; species Pseudomonas sp. S04. The sequence goes on along the minus strand of NZ_CP019427.1, from coordinate 5,173,316 downwards.
GGCAAAGTATCGCCATCCGTCATCCCTCTGAACTGTTCACCTCAAGACGCGTGGGCAGACGTTTGAAGGCTGCCAGTGCGCGCTCGCGCGATTGGCCGAGGTTGACGATAGGCAGCGGATAATCCGCCACGCCAAACAACCCGCCCATGGCGGCCGGGTTGTGGATATCTTTTTTGTTCAGCCCCGCCAGTTCCGGCAGCCAGTGCTTGATGAACAGGCCTTCGGTGTCGAATTTCTCCGACTGACTGATCGGATTGAAAATCCGGAAGTAGGGCGCAGAGTCGGTCCCGGTGGACGAACTCCATTGCCAGCCGCCGTTATTGGCCGCCAGGTCACCGTCGATCAGGTGACGCATGAAAAACCGCTCGCCTTCGCGCCAATCGATCAACAGGTTCTTGGTCAGGAACATGGCCACCACCATCCGCAGGCGGTTGTGCATCCAGCCGGTTTCCAGCAACTGGCGCATGGCGGCGTCGATGATCGGCAGGCCGGTGCGCGCCTCCTTCCAGGCGGCCAGTTCGTCGGGCGCATCCCGCCAGGCCAGGGCTTCGGTTTCCGGGCGAAAGGCGCGGTGCCGGGAAACACGGGGGTAGCCGACCAGAATGTGTTTGTAGAACTCGCGCCACAGCAGTTCGTTGATCCAGGTAACAGCGCCGACGCTGCCGCTTTCGAACTCGCCCTGATTGGCTTGCAACGCCGCATGCAGGCACTGGCGAGGCGAAATCACCCCGGCTGCCAAATAGGCTGAAAGCTGACTGGTACCGGGTTTGGCCGGTAAGTCGCGTTCGTCCTTGTAGTAGTTGATCTGGGCATCGGTGAAGTGCTCCAGGCGTCGCTGCGCCTCATCCTCACCGGCCGGCCAGAGTGCGCGAAGCTGCTCGCTCGAGGGCGTGAAACCTTGCACTTGCTCGGGGACCGGGTCGCAGTCGATACCCGTCGGCGCTTGCATCCCGGGTGCCGTCACCAATCGTGGCAGAGCGCCGTGCAGGCGGGCGTAGCAGACTTTACGGAACTGGCTGAAGACCTGGAAGTAGCCACCGGTCTTGGTCAGGACGCTGCCAGGTTGGAACAGCAACTGATCCAGATAGCGATGCAGGGTGATGCCTTGGGTGTCGAGGGCCAGGCGAACGGCGGCATCCCGGCGGGTTTCGTGAACGCCGTACTCTTCGTTGGCATGAACCGCTTCGACGTTCAGTTCGCTGCACAGCTGTGCCAGCACTCGGGGTACATCGTCCCAAGCAGGGGCGCTGCGGATCAGCAGCGGGATATTCAGAGCGCTCAACGCCTGGCTCAGTTCGCGCAGGTTGCGCAGCCAGAAATCCACTTTGCAGGGGGCATCGTCATGGGCCAGCCATTGCTCGGGGCTCAACAGATACACCGCGACGCTCGGGCCACGATTGGCGGCGGTGCTCAGAGCCGTGTTGTCATGCAGGCGCAGGTCGCTGCGCAGCCAGATCAATTGCAGGGTCGCTTGCGCACTGGACATCAGATCAGTCCTCGCTGAATCAATACCTGGTGAGCCGACAGGGGATCGTCGGCCAGTAATACATCAGCGATTTCAGTGGCGATCTCGGACAAACCGGCCTGGTGGATACATACCGTTGGTCCGACGATGAGCTTTGGGCAACTGACATTGTTCAGGAGTTTCGTTAGCTGTTTCAGGTTGCTGGTTTTGCTCGAATACAGCAGCACCGCGCGCGCTTGCAGGTGTTCGACCGCCAGGGACAGTTCACCCACCGGCAAAGGCCAGTCGAACACTTCCACCGGACAATCGACGCTGCTGATCAGCCAGGCGCAGAGCCACAGGTGAGGTTCGAGCGGTAGGTCGGAGTGATTGACCAGCAGCAGTGGGGCGCCGCGTAACTGGCGGTTGTTGTGGTAGATCCGCGCACCGAACTTGCTGCGTAGCCAGCTGTAGAAAAACGTGCGCTCCATCTGTGCGCCGAATTGCCCTTGCCAGCGTTGTTCGAGCTCTGCCAGCAATGGCATCAGCAGTTGCTCGCACAAGGTCCGTGGTGGGTACAGGGCCATGGCCTGGTTGAACAGGTCATCGACCTGGCGCTCGGCCAGGCGAAAGATGGCCTGGGCGAGGTTTTGCCGCAGGATCTGCCAGTCATTTTCCACCGGCGAACTGAACGCTTGCGGTGTGTCCAGCAACTGCTTGACCTGGCTCACCGCGACGCCGCGATTGAGCCAGGTCAGGATGTCGTGAATGCGTTGCACATGCTCGGCCGAGAACAGCCGGTGACCCTTGGGGGTACGTTGCGGCACCACCAGCCCGTAGCGACGCTCCCAGGCGCGCAGGGTGACCGCGTTGACGCCGGTCACGCGGGCGACTTCGCGGATCGGCAGCCAGCCTTCGTCCAGCGCCTGCTGGTAGTCGGTGTCGGGCTCTTGGGTGTGAGTAGCGCTGGGCATGTTCATTCAAATCGCATTTCTGAGGCTGAGGTTTTCCGGGTGCGGCTGCAGGTAGACCTGTTGCGCGATGTACGGATCGGGATGATGACGCAGGTGATGCTTGAGCAGGGTCAGCGGGACCACCAGCGGCACGACGCCGAGGCGGTATTGGCCGATCACGTGCTGGACTTCCTGTTTGTCCTCGACGCTCAGGCTCTGTTTGAAATAGCCGCACAGGTGCTGCAGTACATTGCTGTGGGTCCCGCGGGTGGCGCATTGCTTGAGCGCCTTCATCAACAGACTGAAATAGCGCGGGCCAAGTTCTGCGGGGTCGCTCTGGCCCATGCTGCCCAGGAGTTTGCCCAGGGCCTTGTACTGCAGCGGGTTGTGGGCCATCAGCAGGTACTTGTAGCGCGCGTGGAAGTCGGTCAGGCCATGGCGGCTGAGACCCTGCTGCAGCAAATCCTGCCAGGCGGCGTAGGCAAACACTCGGGTCAGGAAGTTCTCGCGCAGCACCGGATCGTTGAGTCGGCCGTCTTCTTCCACCGGCAGGTCCGGGTGGCGGGCACAAAACGCCGCGGCATAGATACCCCGGCCACCACCGTCCTGCGGATTGCCGTTGGCGTGATAGACCTTGACCCGTTCCAGGCCGCAGGACGGGGATTTGTGCATGAAGATGTAACCGCACAGATCGGTCAATTCAGCGGCCATGCGTTGCCCGTAGTCGGCCAGCGGCTGAGTGACGTCGAGTTGTCGGTTGACGCTGCCGATGGCGCTCGGGTGCTGCGGATCGCCGACCAGGCGAATCGGCTCGCGGGGAATTCCCAGGCCAATGGCGACTTCGGGGCACACCGGGACAAACTCGAAATAATTGCTGAGGGTACGACTGCAGAGCTGGGATTCTTTATGCCCACCGTTGTAGCGCACCTCATCGCCCATCAGGCAGGCGCTGATGGCAATTTTCGGCTTGCGCGGGGATTCACTCGACATCGGCAGACCTCGGATTAAAACCTGTACAAGCGCTGTTCGCTGTACAACATGTTTTGATCATAGGTCGAAAGGTGTACAAGTCAATTTTTTTGTATAGCTTTTATCGAGCGCCCCCGTAGCCGCCAAAGCCTAGCTACGGGAAGCGACTACTGCAGATGCTCGTGCAAGCGGCGGGCGGCTTCCTGGCCACTCAGCCAGGCGCCTTCGACCCGCCCTGACAGGCACCAGTCGCCGCACACATACAAGCCCAGGTCGGCATCGGCCAGTACGCCCCATTCGTGACTGCTGGCAGGGCGCGCATACAGCCAGCGGTGAGCCAGGCTGAAGGTCGGGGCGGGCATGGCGCTGTGCAACAGTTCGGCAAAGGCGCCGTGCAGTTGTTCGATCACCGCTTCCTTGGACAGGTCGATGTGTTGTCGGCTCCAACTGCTGGTGGCGTGCAGCACCCAAGTGTCCAGGCTGTTGTCGCGCCCCGGTTTGCTGCGGTTGCGGGCCAGCCAGTCGAGCGGGCTGTCCTGCACGAAGCAGCCTTCCATAGCGGTATCCAGCGGCGTATCGAATGCCAGGGCGACGGCCCAGGTCGGGTCCATTTTCACCCCGGCGGCGACCCCGGCCAGCTTCGGTGCGGCAGCCAGCAGGGCTGTGGCCTGAGGGGCGGGTGTGGCGATGACCACATGGCTGAAGGGGCCGTGGGTGAAGCCTTCGGCATCCTGCAGATGCCAGTGCTGTTCACCACGATAGACCTCGGTGATGCGGCAGGCGAAGTGCACTTCCAGGTCGCCAATCAGGGCGCGGGTAATGGCGCTCATGCGCGGCGTGCCGACCCAGCGGGTCTGCTCGTCTGGCGACGGGCTGAGCTGGCCGCCCTGAAAGTTGTAGAGCTGCGGTGTCCACTCGGCGACCCAGCCGTTGGCTTGCCAGCGCTGCACTTCAGTGACAAAGCGCCGGTCGCGGGCGGTGAAATACTGCGCCCCCATGTCGAGTGCGCCAGCGTCGCTGCGTTTGCTCGACATGCGCCCACCGCTGCCACGGCTTTTATCGAACAGTTGCACGACGTAGCCGGTCTCTTGCAGAGCCTGGGCGGCGGAGAGTCCGGCGATGCCGGTGCCGATAATTGCGATGGGTAGAGTCATAGGGGCCTCGTTTACCTTTCTCTTCAGGCTACGCTTAGGGTTAAACCTGTACAATTATATTTTTTGGTATAACTTTCAGCGTTCTCGTTCTGACAGCTTGGCCTATTGTTAATCACAGAGCCCGCCCGATCCGAAACATCCCTGCTTATAAAAATAGACTAGTGATCGAGGTAAAACGCCACGCGAGGAACATGTCATGCACATATTGCTGACCGGCGGTACTGGATTGATAGGACGCCAGCTTTGCCGACTCTGGTTGAGTCAGGGCCACAGCCTGACGGTGTGGAGTCGCAAACCCGAAAAAGTGCCGACCCTGTGTGGCGCCCAGGTGCGAGGCATCGCGCGTCTGGAGGAGATCGGACAGGAGCCGGTGGATGTCTTGATCAATCTGGCGGGTGCGCCGATTGCCGATCGACTCTGGACCCATAGGCGCAAGGCGTTGCTCTGGAGCAGCCGGATCAGCCTGACTGAAACCCTGCTGGCCTGGCTGGAAAGCCTTGAGCAAAAACCCCACTTGCTGATTTCCGGGTCGGCGGTGGGATGGTACGGCGATGGCGGCGAGCGTGAGCTGACCGAGGATTCGCCACCGGTTAGCGAGGACTTCGCCAGCCAGCTGTGCATCGCCTGGGAAGAGACCGCACAACGCGCCGAGGCCCTGGGCCTGCGCGTGGTGCTGGTGCGGACCGGGCTGGTGCTGTCGGCCGAAGGCGGCTTTTTGTCGCGCCTGCGCCTGCCCTTCAAAGCGGGGCTGGGCGGGCCTATCGGCAATGGCCGGCAGTGGATGTCATGGATTCATATCGACGATCAAATCGCGCTGATTGATTTTCTTCTGCATCAGAATATGGCCAGCGGTCCTTATAATGCCTGCGCGCCAAAACCGGTGCGCAATCGCGAATTTGCCAAGACGCTGGCCGGTGTCCTGCACCGGCCGGCTTTCATGCCCCTGCCATCGTTCGTGTTGAAGGTCGGGCTCGGTGAGTTGTCGCTATTGCTGTTGGGCGGCCAGCGGGTGACCCCGATGCGGTTACTGGCGGCAGGCTTCACCTTTCGTTTCACTGATTTGCGTGCGGCTCTGGACGACCTGTCCAGCCGCCTTTGAAATAGGACGTTGCATGACCGATCACGCGTTGCTCCTGGTCAACCTGGGTTCACCCGCTTCCACACAGGTGGCGGACGTGCGCAGCTACCTCAATCAATTCCTGATGGACCCTTACGTCATTGACCTGCCGTGGCCGGTGCGGCGCCTGCTGGTGTCGTTGATCTTGATCAAGCGCCCGGAACAGTCGGCCCATGCCTACGCCTCGATCTGGTGGGACGAAGGCTCGCCGCTGGTGGTACTCAGCCGGCGCTTGCAGCAGGCCATGAAGGCGCAGTGGACCCAGGGACCGGTCGAACTGGCGATGCGCTACGGCGAGCCGTCGATCGAGACGGTGCTGACTCGACTGGCCGCCCAAGGCATCAAGAAAATCACCCTGGCGCCGCTGTATCCACAGTTTGCCGACAGCACCGTGACTACGGTGATCGAGGAGGCCAAGCGGGTGGTGCGCGAGAAAAAACTCGAGGTGCAGTTCGCGATTCTGCAACCGTTCTACGACCAGCCGGAGTACCTCGACGCCCTGGTGGCCAGCGCCCGGCCTTATCTGGAACAGGATTACGATCACCTGCTGCTGAGTTTTCACGGCCTGCCGGAGCGGCACTTGAAGAAGCTCAATCCGGGTCATTGCTTTGAATGCAGTAACAGTGGCGATTGCTGCGCCGCAGCGCCAGCAGAGGTGCTTGCCACCTGTTATCGCGCCCAATGCCTGCGCACGGCGGCAGACTTTGCCAAACGCCTGGGCTTGCCGGATGGCACGTGGTCGGTGTCGTTCCAGTCGCGCCTGGGGCGTGCCAAATGGATCGAACCCTACACCGAAGCGCGTCTCGACGAGTTGGCGAAAAGTGGGGTGAAGAAGATTCTGGTGATGTGCCCGGCGTTTGTCGCCGACTGCATCGAAACCCTGGAAGAGATCGGTGACCGTGGCCTGGAGCAGTTCCGCGAGGCGGGGGGCGAGGAGTTGGTACTGGTGCCGTGCCTCAACGATGAGCCGCAGTGGGCGCAGGCGTTGAACACCCTGTGTGAAAGGGCGCCAGTGGTTTTGTAGAAGGCCGAAAGCATCGCGGGCAAGCCATGTTCCTGTAGGAGCAAGGCTTGCCCGCGATAACGTTCTTTCAGGCAGTAAAGCCCTTAGAGCAGCGGCTCATCCGGCTGCTTGTTCTTCCAGCCGTCGTTGCCCGGCAACAGCAGGTTCAACCCGATCGCGACAATCGCGCACAGGGCGATGCCCTTGAGGCCGAAGTCGTCGGGGCCGGTGCCGGTGCCGATCAGCACACCGCCGATCCCAAACACCAGGGTGACCGAGACAATCACCAGGTTGCGCGCTTCGCCCAGGTCGATCTGGTGGCGGATCATGGTGTTCATGCCCACCGCGGCAATCGAGCCGAACAACAGGCACAGGATCCCGCCCATCACCGGTACTGGAATGCTTTGCAGCAGCGCACCGAACTTGCCGACAAACGCCAGGCTGATGGCGAAGATCGCCGCCCAGGTCATGATTTTCGGGTTGTAGTTCTTGGTCAGCATCACCGCGCCGGTGACTTCGGCGTAGGTGGTGTTGGGTGGGCCGCCGAGCATGCCGGCTGCCGTGGTAGCGATACCGTCGCCAAACAGGGTGCGATGCAGGCCCGGTTTTTTCAGGTAGTCGCGACCGGTCACGCTGCCGACGGCGATTACCCCGCCGATGTGTTCGATAGCCGGAGCCAGCGCCACCGGGACAATGAACAGGATCGCCTGCCAGTTGAACTCCGGTGCCGTGAAGTGCGGCAAGGCAAACCAGGGCGCGGCAGCGATCTTCGCGGTGTCGACGACACCAAAGTAGAACGCCATGCCAAAGCCCACCAGCACCCCGGAAATGATCGGCACCAGGCGGAAGATGCCTTTGCCGAACACGGCCACGATCAAGGTGGTCAGCAGCGCCGGCATCGAGATCATCATCGCCGTCTGGTAGTGAATCAGCTCGCTGCCGTCACCGGCCTTGCCCATGGCCATGTTCGCGGCAATCGGCGCCATGGCCAGGCCGATCGAAATGATCACCGGGCCAATCACTACCGGAGGCAGTAGGCGGTCGATGAAACCGGTGCCCTTGATCTTCACGGCCAGGCCCAGGAAGGTGTAGACAAAACCTGCCGCCATCACGCCGCCCATGGTTGCCGCCAGGCCGAACTGGCCCTTGGCAAGAATGATCGGGGTGATGAAGGCAAAGCTCGAAGCCAGGAACACCGGCACTTGGCGCCCGGTAACGAGCTGGAACAGCAGAGTCCCCAGGCCCGCCGTGAACAGCGCGACGTTGGGGTCGAGGCCGGTAATCAGCGGCATCAACACCAGCGCGCCGAACGCCACGAACAGCATCTGGGCGCCCGACAGGACCTGGCGCCAGAGCGGGTCGTTGAACTCATCCTGCATGCTCACGCGTCCTTCTGCTTGGTGCCGAAGATCTTGTCGCCAGCATCGCCGAGGCCCGGAATGATGTAGCCGTGTTCATTGAGTTTTTCGTCAATCGAGGCGGTGTAGATGGTCACGTCCGGGTGAGCCTTCTCGACAGCCGCGATCCCTTCGGGGGCTGCGACCAGGACCATGGCGCAGATGTCCTTGCAGCCGGCTTTTTTCAGCAGGTCGATAGTGGCAACCATGGAACTGCCGGTGGCGAGCATCGGGTCGATGATCATGGCCAGTCGTTCGTCGATTTCTGGAACCAGTTTTTCCAGGTAGGTGTGGGCTTCGAGGGTTTCCTCGTTGCGGGCCACGCCCACGGCGCTGACTTTGGCGCCCGGGATCAGGCTCAGGACACCTTCGAGCATGCCGATGCCGGCGCGCAGGATAGGGACCACGGTAATTTTCTTACCGGCGATTTTCTCGACCGATACGGTACCGCACCAGCCTTCGATGTCGTAGGTTTCCAGGGGCAGGTCCTTGGTTGCCTCGTAGGTCAACAGGGCACCGACTTCCTGAGCGAGCTCACGGAAATTCTTCGTGCTAATGTCGGCGCGGCGCATAAGGCCAAGTTTGTGTCGGATCAGCGGATGGCGGATCTCACGGATGGGCATAGGGAAAGGCTCCGGCGGCGGGCAAAAAAACCGGCCTAGATTAATCTATCCGGGGTTGTTGTCCTATAGACATTCAGTACGTTAGTCCAGAAACGCTTGATTCGACCGGTCGGGATGCGTACCTTTGCTCGCTTTTCCGAATCCGCCACCCCTTGGAGAGCACAATGTCCGCTGATCTCGAGCATATCCGTCAAATCATGCGAGAGGCTGACTGCCTGTACACCGAAGCTGAAGTCGAGGCGGCTATCGCCCGTGTCGGTGCGCTCATCAACGAACAGCTGGCTGACAGCAATCCCGTGGTGTTCTGCGTGATGAACGGCGGGCTGATCTTCTCTGGCAAGTTGCTCACCCATCTGCATTTCCCGCTGGAAGCGTCCTACCTGCACGCCACGCGCTATCGCAACGAAACCAGCGGCGGCGATCTGTTCTGGAAAGCCAAGCCGGAAGTTTCGTTCATCGACCGTGACGTGCTGATCATCGACGACATCCTCGACGAAGGGCACACCCTGGGCGCGATCATCGACTTCTGCAAACACGCCGGTGCCCGCAAAGTGCACACCGCGGTACTGATCGACAAGGACCACGACCGCAAGGCGCGTCCGGACCTGAAGGCCGATTTCGTCGGGCTGCCTTGCATTGACCGTTACATCTTCGGCTACGGCATGGACTACAAAGGCTACTGGCGCAACGCCAACGGGATTTTTGCCGTTAAAGGTATGTAAGCCGGAACGCGCCGCAGCTTTCTCGATCAGGCACTCGTTGCTCAATGGGTCGAGAAGGCTGCACCACCGGACGCAGGCTGCGTCAGCTGCTACAGTGCTGGGCCCGATTCTGGAGCCCGTCATGAGCCTTTTGATCCGCAGTTGCGCCGTTCTGTTGCTGAGCCTCAGCCTGCCACTGGCGGCCGCGCCTGCGGTCATGCACGGGCAATTCCTGCCGCCCGACGACCTGACCCTGCGCGACACCTCGCCCGAGCAGCAGCAACTGTTGCAGGTCACTGAGTATTCGGTGGTGGTGGGCAGCCAGCGCCAGTCCAATCAGCAGCCGATCCCGGTGACTTCGCCGGTGCTGATTCGCCTCAAGGGCAAGCCCCTGAACAAGGGGGCCACCATCAGCCAGGTGCTGGTGAATTTCGACGGCGAAAGCAAAAGCCTGAAAAAGCCGATCTACGACGCCAATACCCGCACCCTCACCCTGTTTTACCCCATGGCCCAGTACCGGGTGGTGCTGGACCTGTTGCGCAACGACACGGTCTATTGTCAGTTTCTCAGCTACGCCAATGGTCACATTTGGGCAGACCTGCACACGGGTGCAGTGAAGCGTGGTCGTTGAGGCATCGGGCAGGGCGGGGGTAAACTGCCTGCCCCGTGAAATGTCTGCGAGCTGGAGTCGGCAATGCGTAAAGATAAGAAACAAGTGATTGGTGACGAGATCGGCGATGAGCAGATCAAGTTGTTCCTCGATTTCGAACCGGTTGACGCGACTTCACCGTCCCAGCACAAGTTGATCAAGGCTTATCGCGGCCTGCGCATCGACGATTTCGAGCGTTTCCTGACGTTCTTTGTCGAAGCCGGCTACGACCTGGACGGCAAGGATGAGCATGGCCAGACCTTCGCCGAAGTGATCAAGGATCAGCGCAACAGCGCCGAGTACATCGAGCTGATCGAAAAAGCCCGCGGCTGAGCTTTTTCAAGGCCATAAAAAAGCGCCCCGTTCTCATTGAGAGCGGGGCGTTTTTCATGGGCGAGGATCAAGCGAAGCTTGGAGTCTCGCTGCTGGCTTCCACCAGCTCCAGGGCGACGTTGTTCTGCGCGTTGATCTTGCGATACAGCGCAGCGTCGGTTTCCAGGATTTTTTCACGGGCCGGGAAAATTTCCGCGAGTTTGCCAGCCCATTCGCCCTTGGTTTTGCCCGGGAAGCATTTCTCGATCAGCTCGAGCATGATCGAAACGGTCACCGAAGCACCTGGCGAAGCGCCGAGCAGGGCGGCCAGCGATCCGTCCTTGGCTGCGACCAGTTCGGTGCCGAACTGCAGCACGCCGCCTTTTTTCGGGTCTTTCTTGATGATCTGCACCCGTTGGCCGGCCACTTCCAGGCGCCAGTCTTCGGCTTTCGCTTCAGGGTAGAAGCGACGCAGCGACTCCAGGCGTTGTTCCATGGATTGCATCACTTCGCTGACCAGGTATTTGGTCAGGTCCATGTTGTTCTTGGCCACGGCCAGCATCGGTCCGATGTTACCGGCACGTACCGACAGCGGCAGGTCCATGAAGGATCCGTGCTTGAGGAACTTGGTGGTGAAACCGGCGTATGGCCCGAACAACAGGGACGTCTTGCCATCGACCACACGGGTGTCCAGGTGCGGTACCGACATGGGCGGCGAACCTACCGCGGCCTGGCTGTAGACCTTGGCCTGGTGATGCTTGACCACTTCCGGGTTGTCGCAACGCAGCCACTGGCCACTGATCGGGAAACCGCCGAAACCTTTGCTTTCCTCGATGCCCGAGGCCTGCAGCAACGGCAAGGCCGCGCCGCCGGCGCCGAGGAACACGAACTTGGCGTCGACTTCACGGCTGTTGCCGCTGTTGACGTCCTTGATGCTGACGGTCCAGCCGTTGGCATTGCGCTTGAGGCCGGTCACGCGCTTGCAGTACTTGACCTGGGCATCGCCGGCGCTGGTCAGGTGCTTGAGCAGTTGATTGGTCAGGTTGCCGAAGTTGACGTCGGTGCCGTTGATCACGCGGGTCGCGGCGAGGGTCTCGCCAGCGTCACGCCCAGGCATCATCAAGGGCATCCACTCGGCCATCTTGGCCTTGTCTTCGGTGTATTCCATGTCGGCGAACGCATGGTGCTTCTTCAGCACGCTGAAGCGTTCCTTGAGGAACGACACGCCAGCGTCACCCTGCACGAAGCTCAGGTGCGGGACCGGGCTGATAAAGGATTTCGACGAGCCGAAGGTGCCTTTGCGGGTCAGGTAGGACCAGAACTGCTTCGACACCTCGAACTGGGTGTTGATGTGCACGGCTTTCTTGATGTCGACGCTGCCGTCAGCGGCCTGTGGTGTGTAGTTCAGCTCACACAGGCCGGCGTGACCGGTACCGGCGTTGTTCCACGGGTTGGAACTCTCCGCGGCCCCGGAATCCATCAGCTCGACGACTTCCAGCTTGATCGCGGGGTCGAGCTCTTTGAGCAGTACAGCGAGGGTGGCACTCATGATGCCGGCCCCAACCAGTACTACGTCGACTGCTTCGTTATGCGCCATTTAACGCGTCTCCAAAATCTGCAGCACCAAATTGTCGGCATAGCTGCCAGGAGTTACGGGGCATGCTCTGTAGAGCCCCAGGTCACCCATGGCCAGGATCGCCATGTCCGAATCTTCGCAATTTATCGCAACTTCGACAGACGTTACCTACTGGCCTCAGGGTTCCCATGAACTCATTTCAGCGCGCGGCAGGCAATTCGACTTATGGTCGATACGTCCGTTTGTGCAACCAAATCCGTAGCGGACAGGCTTCAGGCTCCGGTATTCGAGGCGTATCCGGTCCTGTGTCGTTGGGCTGTTGTAGACGCTAATGGTGCATATTCAGACGCAAAACTATTCATTTGCTCGCCACACTCTTGTGAAGTTGTGAAAACCCGTTTTTTCACGCTCTTTTGAAGACGTGAACCTCAAAAAGGGCTATCTGCGCCTGGCACCGGACCCGCGTTAAAAACGGGCAAACAGCTCAGTGGCCGAGCGTCATGACAGCTCTGCAGATTCGCGAAAAGTGGTGGTTTGCAAGATAAACAGCAAGCTCGCCAGCTTCACTCGATCTGTGTGGGCGGCTCTCTGTGGGCGGTGCGGGGGTGCCAATACGCAGGTATCAGCGGTGCTGCGAGGCCCGATCAGGAGACGTCCTTATAATCGGGGGGAGATTGTAGCGAAGAAACGCAGGGAAATGGTCGTGTTTAATGACTTTTATTAGCCGTTCGGTCAGCCGGCCAGTGCCGAGTGCAACCTGAGGCGACGAATGCGCTGGCTCAGGCGGGCGCTGGCGGGCAGTGGCTGGTGCAACCAGTGGGGGCGAATCTCATTGATTTCGACCCAGCCATCGCCCATCGGAGGCACCTGGCAGTGCTTGAATGCCAGGCAGCGTTCGGCGCTGTCGAGTCGGGCGAAGTAACGATAGGTGCGGCGTGGAGCGAAAAGCGACCAGAGAAAATGCATGGCGATGCCCTCGTTCAGTGACAGCGTTGAAGTTAGCAGTGTGGCATGACACTCCCGTGACCGAGCAGTCGCGCGCGATGACATTGCACAAGTCTTCAGCCGGTGTTCAGGGTTGCTGGTTTGCAGCCGGTGCCGACCGCTATACTGCGCGTCTGTCTGTGCCTGATTCTGGAGAGAAACGCATGTTGCAACGCCTGTTGTTCGGTTTGATCACTGTGACCAGTTTGACCCTGGTTGGCTGCGCCCACAGCCCGCAACAACTCGCCCCGGAGCCGAAACTGACGACTCAGTTGGCACCGGTCGGGCGTGGCCAGCCGGTGGTGGTGAAGGTGGTGGACGGTCGTCCGTCGCCGACCCTGGGCACCCGTGGTGGTTTGTACCCTGAAACCAGCGCGATCACAGTGCAGAGCGCGCAGATCCTGCCCAAGCTACAGGCCCAGGCCGAAGCAGCTGTGCGGCTGCTGGGCTTCACCCCGACCGCCAATGCGCTGAATGCCCCGCAGTTGACGGTGACCCTGGCGGAACTGAAGTATCAGTCGCCCAAGGAAGGCATGTACGTGACCGAGGCCACCATTGGCGCGACCTTCCGCTCCGATGTGCAGAACGCCGGTCGTCGTTACAGCGGGCGTTACGGTGCCTCGCTGGACCAGCGCTTTGGCATGGCGCCGAACCAGGAGACCAACACCAAGCTGGTCAGCGATGTGTTGAGTGATGCGTTGACCCGCCTGTTCAAGGACCCGACTGTGGGTCAGATCCTGGCCGAGTAACGCTTTGTAGTGCGTTTACCAAACCCGGTGCCAGTCATGGCCCGGGTTTTTTAATGTCTGTGGGAGCCGCTCACGCTGCCTGCGAATAGAAATCCAGCACGCTCACTCCGGTCAGCAGGTCGGTTTCCGGCAAGTCGGCATGCTGGTGTCCGCCCAGGGCGCAATACACCAGCCAGTGACGATCCTGGACATTGAAGGCCAGGCTGCCGACGAGGGCCTGTTGTTCGTCGGTTGGGGTGATGAGGTACAGGCGGTCCTGGTTTTCGGCGTGCAGCATGACAAGCTCCGTGTCGGTTTCGAGGGGCGACAGACTGGCGTATTTAGATGACGAAGCCGTGACGCAGAACATTAGTCAGGCAGATGTTTGGTTTTTTGTCGGAAAGCCCGGGCAGACAGTGCGGGTTTGGGTAGAATTCGCGCCGCGCATGCCCTGTTTCGATTGAGGTCCACGATGTCACTGCAACTCTGGTCGCTGTTTTCCGCTCATCCCGCCAAGCTGATCAACCTCCTCGCACTGCTGTTCGCCTGCCCGGGTGGTTGGCTGCTTCACTCGACCCGTCGCCGCGAGCAACAGGCGCGGGCCAGCCTGGCAGCCCAGGCCGGGCGTGCCAGTGCCGACAACCAGATGCATCTGGCGAGCATCGCCACCTTGCGCCTGAATCGCGTCTTCTATGCTTTTGGTTTCGCCTGCCTGGGCCTGGCGCTGCTGGTGTCGTGGATCAGCACCCGGGTCTGATGCACAGATAAAAAAACGGCGCTCAAGGCGTAATGCCGATCAGTTAAGCGACGCTGTCAATTGTAGGAGCGAGCTTGCTCGCGAAAAACGTCAACGATAACGCGTGTATTCAGTATAAACGCGGCGCCGTTGAGTTCTTCGCGAGCAAGCCGCAAGCGGGCACCCGCTCCTACAAAAGGGTTTAACTGATCGGCATTAGGCGCTCAAGGCGCCGTTTTTTATTGCCGGCAGAGCCCTACAGGGGGAGCCCGGCCTTGACCCGATACTGGTTACGCACAGGGGTGGCGTACTGCAGCACCAGGAACGGACGGTGCTCCTCGGGGCACGCCGCGAGGCGGTCTTGCCATTCTTGCCGGGCCTTGGCCAGTTCGTCGGCCGGGAACAGCTCGGCGGCACTCGGCACGCTCAATTGTGGGTCGGCGTCCTGCCACTGGGCATAGGCCAGGTAGTGCACCGGGAATAGGCGGTAGCCACCGAGAATCTGCCGGTCCATCTCGATTGCCAATTGCTTGGTGTCTTCGAATCGCTCGCTGATCGGCGCGGCAAAGTTCACGTGGACCCGGCCCTTGTAGCCGGTAATGCCCTTGGCGATGCTTACGTCATCTTCGCCGGGCTCCTTGGTGTAGCTGCCGGTGGTGGCGCGGATGTACAGCTCGCGAGCCTTGGCCTGGTCGCACGGGTCGTACTCGTAGCTGATCGAGACCGGGGTCAGGTTCAGCGACAGGATCACCTCGGCAAACGGCTCGTCCTTGCGGCTCATGTGGAACATCTTGAGGATTGCCGATTCGGTACGGTCGTCACCGTCCTTGGCGCGGCCTTCGGCCTGGGCGATCCAGATCGATTGGCAATCGTTGCGAATCGAGTGGTTGATATACGCCGACAGCAATTGATAGGCCGCCATCTTCTCCCGTCGACCGCTGATGGAGCGGTGCACGATGAAGCTCTTGTTCAGGCGCATCAGGTCGCTGACGAAGGGCTTTTGCAGCAGGTTGTCGCCAATCGCGATGCGCGGCGTGGGCAGGCCTGCGTGATAGATCGCGTAATTGACGAAGGCCGGGTCCATCACGATGTCGCGATGGTTGGCCAGGAACAGATAGGCACTGCCGGACTTGAATTGCTCGACACCGGTATAGGTCACGCCGTCGGTGGCGCGCTCGATGGTGTGGTCGACATAGAACTCGACTTTGTCCTGCAACGTGGCAACCGAGCTGACACCCGCGAACTCACGGCGCAGCCGATGAGCTATAAGGGGTTTGAGCATCCAGCCCAAGGCGCCGGCAAACCGCGGAAAGCGAAAGTGGGTGAGGATATCTAGAAACGCCTTGTCGCTCAGCAGCCGTGCCAGCACCGCTGGGACTTCGCTGTCGTCGTAAGGTCGGATGGCATCGAATTCGCCCATCATGCTCTCTTGTTAGAAACGGCTAGGGTAAGTAATGGATTGGATCAAATCCACACAGGGTACGGTCTGAAAAATCTGCTCAAACAAAAATAGCCCTGCAAATAGACCGGCGATTATACGCACAAGTCACTTGGGAGACCGCGATGCTGGAAACCGAGCACTATGAATGCCCTTATTGTGGTGAAGACGCCGAAGCGGTCCTGGATTTGTCCGGGGGCGACCAGACGTATGTCGAGGACTGCCCGGTGTGTTGTCGGCCGATAGTGTTCACGCTGCAGACCGATGGTCAGGAATGGATGCTCGAAGTTCACAGTGAAAACGAGTGAGGAGTGGCCTCTATGCAGCGCATCTACGAGCCGGAAAACCTGATGGAAGGTGAGTTGCTGCAAGGGATGCTGGCCAGCGAAGGGGTCGAGGCCCACCTGGTGGGGCGTGATCTGCTCGGGGCGGCGGGGGAGTTGCCGGTGTTCGGCCTGCTGGGCCTGGCGGTGGATAATGATCAGGCGCAATACGCCCGTGAGCTGATCGCCGCGTACAATGCGGCGTTGCCGATGCCCGGCGACGAACCGGATAGCTTCCCGGGCGTGCTGGTCTGTTAGGCTGACGTTCGTTTGATCAAGAGTCGTGTTGCCCCATGTGTGGACGTTTTGCCCTGTTTCGCTGGAACCCCGCGTTCGCGGCCTTGCCCGGTTTTCCGGCCGATCAGCAGGCGCAGTGGAATATTTCGCCGAATGCTTCGGTGCTGATCCTGCGTGCCGAAGCCGGTGAGCGCACGTTGGCACGTGCCCGTTGGGGTTTGACGCCGCCCTGGCTGACTGACCTGTCGAAGACGCCGGCCCATGCCCGGGCGGAAACTGTCGCCGAACAGCCGATGTTTCGTGAGGCCTTCCGTCAGCGGCGCTGCCTGCTGCCGGCCAACGGTTTTTACGAATGGCGCGGCACCGCGCGCAAGCGCCCGTATTGGCTGACTCCGGGTGAGGGATCGTCGCTGTTTTTTGCGGCCATCTGGGAAGCCTATCCAGTGCAGGAACAACTGTGGTTGAGCACGGCGGTGATTACCCAACCGGCGGCCAGCCAACGGCGACCATTGATTCTCGACGCTGCCGGCCAGGAGGCCTGGCTTGACCCGCAGACTCCGCTGCATGCCCTGCAGGCACTGCTTGCCAGCGAGCCCGCGGCCCTGCGTGAGCGGGTACTGGCGAACCTGGTCAATGACCCCAAGCTCAATGCCCCGGAGTGCCTGACCCCAGGTTGAGTCGCTGCGCCACGTTTCACTCGGTTAATGATGGGTTGCGCGTCTGTTACATCTGGCGCCGACTCCCGCCACCGCCTACGATACGCGCCATGTTTTCAGGGAGTGTATTCATGAACAAGAATTGGGTTGTGTGTGCGCTGGGCGTCAGTCTGTTGCTCAGTGGTTGTCAGTCGGTCAACACCACCAGCAGCGGGGCCGTGGGCGTAGAGCGCTCGCAGTGGATGTTCAGCATGCTGTCGACCGACGAGGTCAACCAGATGTACGCCCAGTCTTACCAGAAGACCGTGGGCGAGGCGGGCAGCAAGGGCGTGCTGGACAGGACCAGCAGTGATGCCAAGCGAGTCCAGGCCATCGCCACTCGTCTGATCGCCCAGGCCCCGGTATTCCGTCCGGATTCGGCGCAGTGGAAGTGGGAAGTCAATCTGATCAAGAGTGATGAACTCAACGCCAACTGCGGTCCTGGCGGCAAGATCATTTTCTACACCGGGCTGATCGATACGCTGAAACTTAACGACGATGAAATCGCCGCGATCATGGGCCATGAAATCGCCCACGCCCTGCGCGAGCATGGCCGTGAAGCGATGTCCAAGGCCTATGGCATCGAAATGGCCAAGCAGGGTGCGGGTGCCTTGCTCGGTCTGGGCCAGGACACCCTGGCCCTGGCCGATACCGTGGCCAACTACGGCATGACCTTGCCCAACAGCCGGGCCAACGAGAACGAAGCCGACCTGATCGGCCTGGAGCTGGCGGCCCGTGCCGGCTACGACCCGAACGCCGCGATCACCTTGTGGAACAAGATGAGCAAACTGAACGAGGGTGCGCCGCCGGAGTTCATGAGTACGCACCCGGCCTCGGCCAGCCGGATTTCCTCGTTGCAGGCGGCGATTCCGAAAGTCATGCCGCTGTATCAGCAAGCCAAGAAGTCCTGAGGAGTGTGCGGCGCTTGTAGCGCCGCGCCATCCGTCTTAAACCCAGCCACTGCTCTGCATCGCCTTGTACACCGCGACGATCGCCAGGATCAGGAATGCCGATGCCGCCAGGCGTCGGATCAGGGTCAGGGGCAGTTTGTCTGCGGCAAAGTTACCCGCCAGCACCACCGGTACGTTGGCGATCAGCATGCCGACGGTGGTGCCGATGATCACCAGCCACAGTTCCGGGTATTGCGCTGCGAGCATCACCGTGGCGACCTGGGTCTTGTCCCCCATCTCCGCCAGGAAGAATGCGATCAGCGTGGTCAGGAACGGCCCGAACTTGCGGGCGGTGCTGGTCTCATCGTCATCCATCTTGTCCGGCACCAGGGTCCACAGCGCGGTGGCGGCAAAGCTGGCGGCGAGAATCCAGTGCAGGGTCGCATCCGAGAAGAAGCTGCCGAACCAGGCACCCACGGCGCCAGCGGCGGCGTGGTTGGCCAGGGTCGCGGCGACAATGCCGGCGATGATCGGCCAGGGTTTGCGGAAGCGGGCGGCGAGAATAAGCGCGAGCAGTTGCGTCTTGTCGCCGATTTCGGCCAAGGCAACGATTGCGGTAGGAACGAGTAGCGAATCCAGCATCAGGGTTTTCCTAAGGGGCGGGTCGACACGGCTATGACACGTACAGCCTTCCCGCCCCGGGTAAGGTGTGCGTGTCATAGGTCTTGTCAAACCCTGCGGTCCGTCTGTGCGGACGCTTGGGTCGCATACGCCATGGCCTGTTGACCAAGTATGTTGACGTATGCCGGACGAGCATGGCGCTCGTGGGAGACTACTCCCCTAGGACGGAGCGGATTCTGCCTAGGCAAAATCCATTCGGCAAGCCTTCTTTTTCATCCGGTGAGTTAACCGCGCTTGGCCCGGTAGATGCGGAAACCCTGTCCTTCGGCCTTGATCGAACACTGCCCCAGGTGCTCTTCGATCAGCGGCTGGTACTTCAGGAAACTGTTGGCTACCAGTCGTAGTTCGCCGCCAGTTTTCAGATGTTTAACCGCTTTTCGCAGCAAGTTTTCCGTGGCGAAGTAGTCCGTGTGGACACCTACATGGAACGGTGGATTGCTCAGGATCGCACTCAATCCCATGGGGGCAGCGTCGATGCCATCGCCGGTCAGGACCTCGGCTTCAAGACCATTGGCTGCCAGGGTCAGGCGGCTGCTGGCGGCGGCAAAGGCGTCGACGTCGAGCAGGGTCACGGTGTTGTGCGGGTAACGGCGCTTGACCGCCGCGCCCAGTACGCCGGCACCACAACCGAAGTCCAGCAGATGGCCGCTGGGCAGCTTGTCGAGATGCTCGAGCAGCAGGGCACTGCCGCGATCCAGTCGACCGTGGCTGAACACTCCCGGCAGGCTGATGACCGTCAACGGGCCTTCGGCCAGCGGCAACTCATACGTCTGCGCCAGGCTTTCCAGGGACTTGGCTTGAGGTGCATTGGCCACGGTCACTTGCCACAACTGGCAGTGCCGCGCGCTGTCGAGCTTGCGTGGTTTGCCGAATGGGTTGAGCTGCTTGGCGGCGCCTTCGATGCCGCTGCGTTTTTCCCCCACCAGGTACAGTTCACAACCGGCCAGGCGCGAGGCGAGGGCGTTGAGGATGTAGTCGGTCAGGTCCTTGGACTTGGGCAGGAACAGCACCGCCGTTGCAAACTCACGCGTGGGCGCGTTCACCCCGAAATGGCTGCGCTCGGCAAAACGCGCGTCCAGGGCCGCCTGATCGCCGGCGTGCCAGCACCAGCCATGGGCGTCGGGCAACTTTCCCAGCAAGTCGTCGGCAGGCAAACCGGCCAGCAGCACGTTGCCTTGAAACAATTCAGCCTGTCGAAGCAGTACTTCACTGCGCGGATCCATACTCTGCTCCTTGAAAAAAAGTGCGGCAGTTTATCAACTGACGACCCGCAGCGGTGTACCGCTGAAAAAGCCCCGGGCATTTTCGCTCAACTGGCCGACGATCCGTTGGCGCGCTTCGCGGCTGCCCCAGGCGTTGTGCGGGGTGACGATCAGGCGCGGGATATCGCTGGCCAGCAGCGGATTGCCGGCGGTCGGCGGCTCGACGCTCAGCACATCGCTGGCTGCCCCTCCCAGGTGGCCACTGCGCAAGGCATAGGCCAACGCCTGTTCATCGATCAGGCCTCCACGCGCCGTGTTGACCACGAAAGCGCCGGGCTTGAGCAGCGCCAGTTCGCGGGCGCCGATGAAGTGGCGAGTGTGTTCGTTGAGCGGGCAGTGCAGGGTCAGGGCGTCGACCTGGGGCAGCAACTCATCCAGCGGCATCCGGTCGATCCGGGCTGGGCGGCCAGGAAGCTGGCCCGAGACCACCCGCATGCCAAAGGCTTCGGCCAGTCGCGCCACCGCACCGCCCAGTTCGCCGTGGCCGAGCAGACCGAGGGTTTTGCCTTGCAACTCGACAATTGGGTAGTCCAGCAGGCAGAACTGCTTGGCCTGCTGCCAGCGGCCTGCGTCGACGGCCTGGCGATAGTCACCCAGGCGGGTGGCCAGGTTGAGCAGCAGCATGATCGTGTGCTGGGCCACCGACGGTGTGCCGTAGCCCTGGCAGTTGCACACGGTAATCCCCTGGGCGCGGGCGGCGGCGAGGTCGACGTTATTGGTACCGGTGGCGGTGATCAGGATCAGTTTCAGGTCCGGATTGGCGGCCATGGCACTGGCATCGATCATTATCTTGTTGGTGATCGCCACCGTGGCGCCTTGCAGGCGTTCGGCCACTTGTCCGGGCTCGGTCTGGGCGAACAGTTGCAGTTCGCTGAAGCAGTCGCGCAATGCACTGAGGTCGAGGTCGCCCAAGTCCAGTGATGGGTGATCAAGGAAAACGGCGCGGCGATTGTTCGTCATTAACTGTACCTTTTGCGCGTGAGTCTGAAGGCGTAATCTGCCGAGCCTACCAGATGAAATAAATAGTTACGCTTGCCCTCAAGGAGCTCCAATGTACTGGACAGAGTTTTTGACTGTTGCCCTGATTCACCTGCTGGCCGTCGCAAGTCCCGGTCCGGACTTTGCCGTGGTGGTGCGCGAGTCCGTGACCCACGGTCGGCGCGCGGGTACCTGGACGGCGTTGGGGGTAGGCAGCGCGATCTTCCTGCACGTGGGTTACTCGTTGCTGGGCATCGGCTTGATCGTGTCGCAGTCGATCGTGCTGTTCAACGCCCTGAAGTGGCTGGCGGCGGCCTACTTGCTGTACATCGGCTACAAGGCCCTGCGCGCGCAGCCGGCCAAGCCAGCCACTGAAGACCTGCACAAGGAAGCCGGCGTTCGTACGGCGCGCGGCGCCTTTACCTCGGGCTTCGTCACCAACGGCCTGAACCCCAAGGCCACGCTGTTCTTCCTGTCCCTGTTCACCGTGGTGATCAACCCGCATACGCCGCTGTCGATTCAGGCCGGCTATGGCATCTACCTGGCCGTGGCGACTGCCATCTGGTTCTGCCTGGTGGCGATGCTGTTCAGCCAGCAGCGAGTGCGCGCCGGATTTGCCCGCATGGGGCACTGGTTCGATCGCATGATGGGGGTGGTGCTGATCGCCATCGGTGTGAAGCTGGCCTTTACCGAGATGCATTGATCGCGCTGAGCTGATTCAGCGCGCCGAGGTATTCCCGGGGGTTGTGCCCCAGCAACCGCCGGAACATCGCGCTGAAGGCTCGGGCACTGCCATAGCCCAATTGATCGGCAACGCTCTGCACGCTTTGCCCGGCGATCAGTCGCGGCAGGGCTTCCATCAGGCGCAGTTGCTGGCGCCAGGCGTTGAAGCTCATCTTCAACTGTTGCTGGAACAGTCGCGCCAGGGTGCGTGAACTGGCACCGACCTGTTGCGCCCAATCTTCCAGGGTATTGGGATGGTCGGGGGTTTGCAGCAGGGCCATGCAGATCCCTTGCAAGCGTCGGTCCTCGGGCATGGGGATGTGCAGCGGGAGGTTTTCCAGGCCGGCAATTTCTTCGAGCATCAACTGTTGGATCAGCGGGTTCTTTGCATGGCGGGGGGCTTGCACCGCCTTCAGGATCAGCTCGCGCAGCAACGGGGTGACGGCCAGTACGCAGCATTGGCTGAGGTTGGCGGGTGACAGTTCGGGGTCAATGAACAGCGAGCGCATGCAGACCTTGCCCGACATGAAGATCTCGTGCTCGATCCACGGTGCAATCCACACCGCCCGTGTCGGCGGAATCACCCACGCACCTTGGGCCGTGACCACGCGCATGGTGCCGCACATGGCGTACAGCAATTGCGCCTCGCGATGGATATGTCGCTCCTGATGCGCGCCATCCGGGTAATCCCGCGGATGGGCGCTGACCGGGCCATGGTGGAAGTGGCTGATTAACATTGTCTGATTCGATGAGTTTGTTGTCAGGAATGCGTGTTATTGCCAACTTAGCATAACGCCACACCCTCAACGAATAGTGTGCCGCCATGCATCAACCCAGAAATGTCATCCGCTACATCAACGCCGCCCATGTGATCGACCACATGTTCATGCTGATTTTCCCCGCCGCAGTGCTGGGCATGACCGAGGTCTTTGGCCTGGACTACGCCGCCATGATCGGCCTGTCCCTGGGTGGGTTCATTGCCTTTGGTGCCTGTTCGCTGCCGGCGGGTTGGCTGGGCGACCACTGGAGCCGACGCCAGATGATGCTGGTGTTTTTCTTCGGGATTGGCGCCTCGGCGATTTTCACCGGCCTGAGCAGCTCTGCGCCGATGCTGGTCCTGGGGTTGACGCTGATCGGGGTGTTTGCCGCGATTTATCACCCGGTTGGCACTGCAATGCTGGTGGCCTACGCCCAGAACCGAGGCCGGGAAATTGGCATCAACGGCATGTGGGGCAATCTGGGGGTGGCGTTTTCGGCCTTGGTCACCGGTTTGCTGGTGGCGCAGTTTGGCTGGCGTTCGGCGTTTATCCTGCCGGGTGTCGCCGCCATCGCCCTGGGCATCGGCTTTGCCTTGCAGGTACGCGAGGAGCCGATTCCCGTGCGCGCCCATGCCCCTCTCAAGGGCGCCGCGGGCCAGCGGATCTCCATGGTCATGGTGTTCGGGGTACTGGCCCTGGCTACCGCCACGGGTGGCGTGGTGTTCAATGCCACGACCATGACCTATCCGAAGTTGTTCCAGGAACGCCTGCATGACCTGTTCGCCTCACCGCAAACCCTTGGGGTGGTGGTCAGCCTGGCTTACGCCTTTGGCGCGGTGGCGCAGTTGAGTATCGGTCGGGTGTTGCATCGCTTCAGCCTGAAATGGCCGTTCATGCTCCTCACCCTGTGCCAGGCCCCGCTGTTGTTTGCCATGGCTTATGTCGAGGGCTCGGCCGTCATAGTGCTGGGTGCCGCCTTCATGTTCGTGGTGTTCGGGCAGGTCACGGTGAATGACGCGATGGTCGCCAACTTCGTTGCGCCGCAATGGCAATCGCGGGTGTTCGCCTTGCGCTACTGCCTGTCCTTCGGTGCCAGCGCCACGGCCATCCCACTGATTGCCTTTGTCGAGCCCCGCCAGGGTTTTGTCGGGCTGTACCTGATCCTGGCCGGTTTTGCTGCTTTGACCTTCCTCTCGGCGCTGATATTCCCACGCACACCGGCCGAGGCAGCAGTAGGACAAGCGGCCTGACGGAGGGCGTCTTTTCCACAGCGGTGCTGGCTTAGAGCCAGCATTTGCCCTGTTCTCAAATCATTCCTTTGGCTGATTTAGCGCGCGTCCAGGCTGACTAAAGTGCAGTCTTTACGCCAAGACCGTGCAGTCAGATGAAAGGGATGCTTATGTTGCAGACTCGCGTTATTCCGCCAGCCGAAGGTGCTTATCGATACCCGCTGTTGATCAAGCGATTGCTGATGTCGGGCAGTCGGTATGAGAAAACCCGCGAGATTGTCTACCGCGACCAGTTGCGCTACAGCTATCCGACCCTGATCGAGCGCGTCGCGCGGCTGGCCAACGTGCTGACGGCGGCAGGGGTCAAGGCCGGTGATACCGTGGCGGTGATGGACTGGGACAGCCATCGTTACCTGGAATGCATGTTCGCCATCCCGATGATCGGCGCGGTGATCCACACCATCAACGTACGCCTGTCGCCTGAGCAGATCCTCTACACCATGAACCACGCCGAGGACCGCTTCGTGCTGGTCAACAGTGAGTTCGTCGGGTTGTACCAGGCCATCGCCGGGCACCTGACCACGGTGGAGAAAACCCTCCTGCTCACCGACTTGCCGCAAAAGACTGCCGAGCTGCCAAACCTGGTGGGTGAGTACGAGCAACTGCTGGCGGGGGCGAGCCCGCAGTACGATTTCGCCGACTTCGATGAGAACTCGGTAGCGACTACCTTCTACACCACCGGCACCACCGGCAACCCCAAGGGGGTGTACTTCACCCACCGGCAACTGGTGCTGCACACCATGGGCGTGTCGACGATCATGGGCAGCATCGACAGCGTGCGCCTGCTGGGGACCAACGATGTGTACATGCCCATCACCCCGATGTTCCACGTCCACGCCTGGGGCCTGCCTTATGTGGCCACCATGCTTGGCCTCAAGCAGGTCTACCCTGGCCGTTACGACCCGGAATACCTGGTGGAGCTGTGGCGCAAGGAAAAAGTCAGCTTCTCCCACTGCGTACCGACCATCCTGCAAATGCTGCTCAACTCCAAGGCGGCGCAAAACACCGATTTTGCGGGCTGGAAAATCGTCATTGGCGGCAGCGCGCTGAACCGTGCGCTGTACGAAGCGGCCAAGGCCAAGGGGATTCAGCTCACTGCGGCCTACGGCATGTCGGAAACCGGGCCGCTGGTGTCCTGTGCCCACCTCAACGATGAGTTGATGGCCGGTACCGAGGACGAACGCACCACCTACCGGATCAAGGCCGGGGTGCCGGTGCCATTGGTGGATGCGGCAGTAATCGACGCCGAGGGTAACTTTCTGCCGGCCGATGGCGAGTCCCAGGGCGAGTTGGTGCTGCGCGCACCGTGGCTCACCGAAGGTTATTTCAACGAGCCGCAGAAGGGCGCAGAACTCTGGGCCGGGGGCTGGCTGCATACCGGGGACGTCGCGACCCTGGACAGCATGGGAGTGATCGACATCCGCGACCGGATCAAGGACGTGATCAAGACCGGCGGCGAGTGGATCTCGTCCCTGGACCTCGAGGACTTGATCAGCCGGCACGTGGCGGTACGTGAAGTAGCAGTAGTGGGCATTCCCGATCCGCAGTGGGGAGAGCGCCCGTTTGCCTTGTTGGTGATCCGTGAGGGCCACGTGATTGGGGCCAAGGAACTCAAGGAGCACCTCAAGCCATTCGTCGAATTGGGCCACCTGAGCAAGTGGGCCATCCCGAGTCAGATCGCCCTTGTTACGGAAATTCCCAAGACCAGTGTCGGCAAGCTCGACAAGAAACGCATTCGCCTCGACATCACACAGTGGCAGGCCAACAACAGCACCTTCCTGTCGACGCTTTAAGTCTCCTGTGTCGTGCCCGAAAGGGCACGACACGCCCACCAAGCAAGCGCTTGGCTTGTTAATTCCGAATTTTCAGCCATCCTTGCCGTGCCGGCATCTGCCGGACTGGCAGAAGGACCGTTCCAGAGTGGTTGGGGGCTGCAAATCACACTTTAGAGGGATCAAGCAGTACAGCCTGCTGGATATAGTCCGTTCAAGGATTTTTAAGAGCGAGACGCACGCACGAACAGGGGCGATGCAACTTTGGATGACTTCGCGAGCGCATGGCTCACTGTCCTCCAGAGCGTTTTTAAAAGTGCTCACTGCCATAACAATAAAAGCACATGGAGTAGCGTCGATGACATCAGTAAACCAGTTCTGGCGCCGGGCGAAACTGCCCTTGGCGGTCAGTCTCGCCTCTACGCTCGCCGGGCCTGCATTCGGCGTCAGTTTCAACGTTGGTGAAATCGAAGGTCAATTCGACTCGTCCCTCTCGTTGGGCATGAGTGTGTCGACCCAATCGCCAAACAAGAACCTCATCGGCGTCAACAACGGTGGGCACGGTCTGTCCCAGACCTCCGATGACGGCCACTTGAACTTCAAGAGCGGGCAAGCGTTCTCGAAGATCTTCAAAGGCATTCATGACCTTGAACTGAAGTACGGTGACACCGGCGTGTTTGTCCGGGGTAAGTACTGGTATGACTTCGCGCTGCAGAACGAAGAGCTGGAATTCAAGGACGTCAGCAACGACAACCGCAAGGAAGGCGCCAAGTCCTCCGGCGGGCAGATCCTCGACGCCTTCGTCTACCACAACTACGCGATTGCCGATCAGCCGGGCTCCGTGCGTCTGGGCAAACAGGTGGTCAGTTGGGGTGAAAGTACCTTCATCGGCGGCGGCATCAACTCGATCAACCCGATCGATGTGTCCGCATTCCGTCGTCCGGGTGCCGAGATCAAGGAAGGCCTGATCCCGGTCAACATGTTCTACGTGTCCCAGAGCCTGACCGAAAACCTCTCGGCCGAGGCGTTCTATCAACTGGAATGGGACCAGACCGTTGTCGATAACTGCGGCACCTTCTTCTCCCAGCCGGACATCGTCGCCGACGGTTGCGACAACAACCTGCGCGTACTGAACAAGCGCTCGACCATTCCGGCCATCGCCCTGGGGCCATTGGCTGCGAACGGTGTCGACGTCAATGAGGAAGGTGTGCTGGTGCGCCGCGGTCCGGACCGTGATGCACGGGACAGCGGCCAGTGGGGCGCGTCCTTCAAGTACATGTTCGATCCGCTGGACACCGAGTTCGGTGCCTATTTCATGAACTACCACAGCCGTGCGCCGATCTTCAGCGCCACGGGGGCCTCGCAGTCGGTCTACAACACCGCCGCGTCGTTGCCGGGGCCATTCGCTGCGCTCGGGCCACTGCTGGTGGCGGGCAACTCGCAGTACTTCGTCGAATACCCTGAAGACATTCGCCTCTACGGCCTGAGCTTCTCCACCACCTTGCCTACCGGCACGGCGTGGCAAGGTGAATTGAGCTACCGTCCGAATGCACCGGTACAACTCAACTCCACCGACATCCTGTTCGCCGGGGTTCGTCCATTGGGCGGCGCGCTGGCCAACGCTTCGCTGCTGTCGGCAGCACCGGGTTCCGACCTGCACGGCTATCGCCGCAAGGAAGTGACCCAGTTCCAGACCACCCTGACGCACTTCTTTGACCAGGTGATGGGCGCCAGCCGCTTGACCGTGGTCGGTGAAGTCGGCGTGACTCACGTCGGTGGGCTGGAAAGCACCTCCGATGTCCGTTACGGCCGTGACCCGGTCTATGGTCCGGGCGAACTGCCAGGTGCTTCCTGCGAATTCCTCAACGGCCGGACCATCGCCGGTGCCGGTCCAGGGACCGCCACCAACAACGCGACCCGCAATTGCAACGATGAAGGTTTCACCACGCCAACCTCCTGGGGCTACCGTGGTCGTGCGATCTGGGATTACAACGACGTATTCGCCGGGGTCAACCTCAAGCCGAACGTGGCCTGGTCCCATGACGTCAGCGGCTACTCGCCTGGTCCTGGCGGCAACTTCGAGGAAGGTCGCAAGGCCGTCAGCCTGGGTCTGGATGCCGAGTACCAGAACACCTACACCGCGAGCCTGGCCTACACCAACTTCTTCGACGGCAAGTACACCACCGTGGATGACCGTGACTTCGTCGCGCTCAGCGTCGGCGTGAACTTCTAAGCACTGCTTCTTCAGGACGAACAAGAAATGAAAATAACCAAGAATCTGGTGTACGTCGCAGGACTGGGGCTTTCGTTGCTGGCGACCGGCGTCATGGGCGCCGTTCCGGCAGCCGAAGCCGATAAGCTGGGCAAGAGCCTGACGCCGATGGGCGCAGAAATGACCGGCAATGCCGACGGCTCGATTCCGAGCTGGAAACCCCTGGCCAAGAATGCCGGCACGGTAGACAGCAAGGGCTTCCTGTCCAATCCCTATGCCAGCGAGCAACCGCTGTTCACCATCACCGCGCAGAACGTCGACAAGTACAAGGAAAAGCTGGCCCCGGGCCAATACGCGATGTTCAAGCGTTACCCGGAAACCTTCAAGATGCCGGTGTACACCTCTCACCGTGGCGCCACCGTGCCGCCTGAAGTGTTCGCGTCCATCAAGCGCAACGCCACCAACACCACCCTTGTATCGGGTGGCAACGGCCTGGAAAACTTCGAAACGGCCGTGCCGTTCCCAATCCCGAAAACCGGTGTGGAAGTGATCTGGAACCACATCACCCGCTACCGTGGTGGCAGCGTGACCCGCCTGGTCACCCAGGCCACGCCGCAAGCCAACGGCTCCTACAGCCTGGTGTACTTCCAGGACCAGTTCGTGTTCCGCGACAAAATGAAGGACTACGACCCGAAAAACCCGGGCAACATCCTGTTCTACTTCAAGCAGAAAGTAACCGCGCCGGCGCGTCTGGCTGGTGGTGTGCTGCTGGTCCACGAGACCCTCGACCAGGTCAAAGAGCCGCGTTCGGCGTGGGTCTACAATGCCGGCCAGCGTCGTGTGCGCCGTGCCCCGCAAGTGTCCTATGATGGCCCGGGTACTGCAGCCGACGGCCTGCGGACCTCCGACAACCTGGACATGTTCAACGGTGCACCGGACCGCTACGACTGGAAGCTCGAAGGCAAGAAAGAGATGTACATCGCCTCCGACAGCTACAAGCTTGACGATCCGAAGCTCAAGTACTCCGACATCATCAAGGCCGGGCACATCAACCAGGACCTGGCCCGCTACGAGCTGCGCCGCGTGTGGCATGTGGTTGCGACCCTGAAGGAAGGCCAGCGTCACATCTACGCCAAGCGTGACTTCTACATCGACGAAGACACCTGGCAAGCTGCGGTAATCGACCACTACGACGGTCGTGGTCAACTGTGGCGCGTGGCCGAAGCCCATGCCGAGGACTACTACGACAAACAAGTGCCGTGGTATGCCCTGGAAACCCTCTACGACCTGCAGTCCGGCCGTTACCTGGCACTGGGCATGAAGAACGAAGAGAAACAGGCTTACGACTTCGGCTTCACCGCCACCACCAGCGATTTCACCCCGGCCGCACTGCGTCAGGAAGGTGTTCGCTAATACGCTGCACCAGAGGCCGCATCCTCGAAAAACGCCCCGACTGGTTCGGGGCGTTTTTTTTGCCTTGGATAAAGTGATCGACACCCACCGAATCGGTGACGGCGGCAGAGGGCGCTCAGACTTTTTGTAGCCATTTGTAGCAATTGCCTTCAAACCCTGGCGGTTTGCCGCTAGTCTGCGGACATCTGCAATGCCGACAACAGCACTTCAATAAGAGTTGGCTATGACTGACCTGTTCCGAATCCACAGCCCTCCTGGCCCGGCCGTGCCGATGCTGGAAGGGCGCTTTTACCGCCCCCCCTTGCCCGACGGCCACATCCTGCGGCCGCGGTTGTGCGAGCGGCTGAGTGCCGGTTTGACCGGGCGACTGCTGCTGGTCAGCGCCCCGGCCGGGTTTGGTAAAAGCTCACTGGCGGTGGAGTTCTGCCAGAGCCTGCCGGACCACTGGCAAAGCCTGTGGCTGGGACTCAGCCCCCGTGACAATGACCCGGGGCGTTTTCTCGAGCGGTTGCTCGAAGGCCTGCAGCACTATTTCCCTCGGCTGGGCGCCCAGGCCCTGGGCCTGCTGAAAATGCGCCAGCGTCATCAACCGTTCGCCTTCGAAGAGTGGCTGGACGGGCTACTCGACGAATTGGCGGTCCAGCTCTCGCCCAGCGCCCCATTGTTGCTGGTGCTGGATGACTATCACCTGGCCCAGGGCCCGGTGCTGGACCGCTGCCTGCAGTTTTTCCTCAATCACCTGCCCGATGGCCTGCTGGTGCTGGTAACCAGTCGCCAGCGGCCAGACTGGCACCTGGCCCGTTTGCGCCTGTCGCGGCAATTGCTCGAACTGCACGAGCAGGACCTGCGCCTGACGCACGACGAATCCTTGGCCCTATTGAACCGGCACAGCAGTTCGCTGCGTGGCGAGGCGCTGGAAAGCCTGATTGAGCGCAGCGAAGGCTGGGTGGCGGGGCTACGCTTCTGGTTGCTCGCGGCGTCGGAAGCCGGCAATGGCGCAACACTGCCACCGCCACTGCACGGTGGTGAAGGGCTGATCCGCGACTACCTGCTCGAAGAAGTCATCGATTGCCTGCCCGCCGAGGTCCAGGCCTTCCTCTACGACACCGCGCCCCAGGAGCGCTTTTGCAGCGAACTGTGCGACGCGGTGCGCGAAGCCCACGACAGTGCGCAAATCCTGCGTTACCTGCTGTCCCACCAGGTGTTCCTGGTCCCGCTCGACGAGCAGGGGCACTGGTTCCGCTATCACCACCTGTTTTCCGACCTGCTGCGCAGCCGCCCGACCGTTAACGCCATGGTGCCCGTCGCCAGCCTGCACCTGCGGGCGTGTCGCTGGTTCAATGCCCAGGGCCTGCTCGACGAAGCCGTAGAGCAGGCCTTGCGGGCCGGGCACTTGGATGTGGCGGCGAACCTGGTGCAAAACCTGTCCGAAGAACAACTGCTGGCCGAACAGAACGTCGGCATGTTGCTGCGCTGGAAAATGGACTTGCCCGACAGCCTGCTGGTCAGCACCCCACGGCTGATCGTGCTGTACAGCTGGGCCCTGGGCCTTGCCTGCCAACTGGACGCTGCGCAAGAGTTGGCCAGCCACCTCAGCCGGTTCCTGCCGGCGCCATCGGCCACCGCGCAAAAATCCATGTTGGCGCAGTGGCTAGCCTTGAGCGGGATCATCGCCCGTGGCCGCGGCCAGCGCGACTTGACCTTGCTGTACTGCACCGAGGCCCTGCAAAGCCTGCCGCACAAACGCTATGGCCAGCGGCTGATGTGCCTGTCGACCCTGTCCAACCTGGCCATCGCCGACGCCGACCTGTGGCGTGCCCGAGAGCTGAACCGCGAATCCCTGGAGCTGGCACAACGGGTCGGTAATCCCCTGTTCGAAGCGCTGGCCCATTACGACCGCGCCCGGGTGCTGCAGGCGCGAGGGGAAATCCTGCGTGCCCTGGACGAAGTCCACCAGGGCCAGCAACGCTTGCAGGGCCTGTCGCCGCAACGGCTGTATGCGGTGCGCGCGCGCCTGACCCTGTATGAAGGCTTCCTACTGGTCCTGCGCCTGCAACCCGAACTCGGGCTTGCCCGCCTGCACGCCGGCCTGACGGAAGCACGGGCCTGCCGCGACATCAGCGTGCTGATCGGCCACAGCGTGATCGCCCGGCTGGAAGGCAGCAGGGGCGAGTTTGCCAAGGCGTTCGCCGAACTGGCCGAGGCCGAGCGGCTGATGCACATCTGGGACGTGCCGCCGATCTACTACCTGGCCATGCTGACCTTGGTCAAATGTGAACTGTGGCTGGCCCAGGGGCGTACCGACCTGGCCGGCGCCTGGCTGACACGCCTGGGCCAGACCTACAACGGCGAACAGGCCGCGGCGCCCCCCGAATTCCACCCGCAAATGCCCCTGCACATCGAGTTGCAGCAAGCCCTGCTGGAGTCGATGCAAAACCAGCCGATGCTGGCCGAAGGGCGTCTCAATGTCTTGTTCGAGCATGGGCAAAAGAGTGGGCGGCAGATGCTCAGCGTGATGGCGCTGATTCAGAAAGTCAGCCTGTTGCTGGGCCATGGGCGCGAGCCAGAAGCACGTCGGGCCATGGCCCAGGCGTTCGAGGCCGCCAGCGGTGGCGTGTTGCAGCCTTTTGATGGGTTATTGCGCGAGCGACCGGACTGGCTGCGTGAGCAACTGGCCCACTGTCCACCCACGGCTCTGCGCCAGAGCCTGATGGAACACTTGCCTCACGTCGCGATTCGCGAAAGCGTTGAGAGCCAACCCGGCGGCGAAGCCCTCAGCGTTCGTGAGCAAGCGGTGCTGCAACTGATTGCCCGGGGCTGTTCGAACCAGGAAATCAGCGATCAGTTGTTCATCTCGTTGCACACGGTGAAAACCCACGCCAGCCACATCAACAGCAAGCTCGGCGTCGAGCGTCGCACCCAGGCCGTGGCCCGGGCGAAAGAACTGGGACTGTTGGCCTGACCAGGGCTCGTCACATCAGGCCGATCCCAGGGCCTTGGCCGTCAACTGCTCCCGGCAGTAATCGGCAAACAACTGCGCCGGCTTGGTCAATTGCCCGCGCTTGAGCCAGGCGGCCACCAACCCGGAACCGGTGACGTCTTCGACGATGTCCACGCACACCACCTTTTGCCCGTCGTAGGTGCATTGCGAATGTGGCCGGGTGACCAGGATCGAAAAACCGAAACCTTGGCCGACCATGCCACGCACCATCTCGATCGAGGGTGAGCTGAAGGCGATTCGTGGGGTCAGCCCCAGCTCATCGAACAGGCTGACGAAGTAGCTCCGGCTCGGCTGCACATCCAGCAGAATCATCGGCTCCAGACACAGGTCGCGCAGTGACACCTGGGCCTGCTGGGCGAAGCGGTGATCGGCCGGCAGCAGGGCATAAGGGCGTTGCGCCGGCATCAAGGGTTCGGTCTGGATGGTGCCATCCAGGTCATGTTCGTAGAGGATCGCCAGGTCAAAGGCACCCGATGTCAGCCCCTGCACCAGCTCCTGCTGTTCGCCATCGCGGATGCGGATCTCCACCCCCGGGTACAGCGCCGAAAACCCGGCCATCAGTTGCGGCAGGTACAACGGTGCCACCGTCTCGAAGCAGCCGATGTCGATCTGCCCGGACACCACATCGTTGTCGGCCAGGGCGTTCTGCTCGAACTCCTTGGCCATGCGCAGCAGCTCCTGGGCCTTGCGATAGAAGCGTGCGCCGCTGGGGGTGAGGGAGACGCCCTGGGCGTGATGGCGGATCAGCAACTGCACCCCGAAGCTGTCTTCCAGGCCCTTGATGGCCGTGGAGATCGACGGCTGGGCGATGTACAGCTTGCGCGAGGCCTCGGCGACGCTGCCGCATTCCACGGTAGTGATGAAGTACTTCAGTTGACGCAGATTGTAGGCAGCCACGGCAAACCTCGGGGTGATGGGGCAGGTGTCGGTCTCGACCGCTGATCCCAAGCAATTTGCGCACCGCCCAGGTCCGCGTGGGCGACGATTGGGTCATGCCTGAACAATAACCACATGACGCGCGCATGGGGGAAATCGCTGCCTAGTTTTTTCATCGCCTGCGAACACATTTTTACTATTTTTGCCCTGCGGGTACCTAGGCCACTATCGATCACCACAACGGAGAACTGGCGATGACCACCCCACGTGAAACCCGCGACTACCAGGCCGCCGACGCTGCACACCACATCCACGCGTTCGTCGATCAGAAAGCCCTCAACGACGAAGGGCCGCGCGTGATGGTGCGAGGCGAGCGCCTGCACCTGTGGGACAACGACGGGCGGCGCTACCTGGATGGCATGTCGGGGCTGTGGTGCACCAATCTGGGCTATGGGCGCAAGGACCTGGCCGCCGCGGCGACCCGGCAACTCGAGCAGTTGCCGTACTACAACATGTTTTTCCACACTACCCACCCGCAGGTCATCGAGCTGTCGGAGCTGCTGTTCAGCCTGTTGCCGGGGCATTACAGCCACGCGATCTACACCAACTCCGGTTCCGAAGCCAACGAAGTGCTGATCCGCACCGTGCGCCGTTACTGGCAGGTGCTCGGCAAGCCCGAGAAGAAGGTGATGATCGGCCGCTGGAACGGTTATCACGGTTCGACCCTGGCGGCCACGGCGCTCGGCGGCATGAAGTTCATGCACGAGATGGGCGGCATGCTGCCGGACATCGCGCACATCGACGAGCCGTACTTTTTTGCCCATGAAGGCAACCTGACCCCGGCCGAATTTGGCCTGCGGGCGGCGCAACAACTGGAGGCCAAGATCCTCGAGCTGGGGGCCGACAAGGTTGCCGGATTCATCGCCGAACCCTTCCAGGGCGCGGGCGGGATGATCTTTCCACCAGAGAGTTACTGGCCGGAAATTCAGCGCATCTGCCGCCAGTACGACGTGTTGTTGTGTGCCGACGAAGTGATCGGTGGCTTCGGTCGCACCGGCGAATGGTTCGCCCATGAGCACTTCGGATTCGAGCCCGATACCCTGTCCATCGCCAAGGGCCTGACCTCGGGTTACATCCCCATGGGCGGGCTGATCCTGTCGAAGAAAATGGCTCAGGTGCTGGTGGAGCAGGGCGGGGTATTCGCCCACGGCCTGACCTATTCCGGGCACCCAGTGGCCGCCGCGGTGGCGATCGCCAATCTCAAGGCACTGCGCGACGAAGGAGTGGTCACTCGGGTCAAGGATGACATCGGGCCTTATCTGCAACAGTGCCTGCGCGAAGTGTTCGGCCAGCACCCGCTGGTGGGCGATATCCAGGGCGTGGGCATGGTCGCGGCCTTGCAACTGGCCGAGGATCGGGGCAGCCGTAAACGGTTTGTCAACGAGAATGACATCGCCTGGCGCTGCCGAACCCTGGGCTTTGAAGAGGGAGTGATCATCCGCTCCACCCTAGGGCGCATGATCATGGCCCCGGCGTTGATCGCCAGCCGCGAAGAAGTCGACGAACTGGTCGCCAAGACACTGCGGGCACTGGATCGCACGGCGCAGGAGTATGGCCGGCTCTAACCCTTTCTGAAGGCCTTGTCGCGGGCCCCTGTCCGCCTGGAAAATTCAAACGCAAGAAACGTAGTTCTTGCGTTTGAATCCTGGATTACCCTGAATACGTTCTTTGACAACACTCAACGACCGCACCTGAACAGTCGGATCCAGGAGTCACCCATGTCATACGTATTCAAACGGATGCCGTCACCGGTCGGCACCCTGACCCTGATCGCCAGCGGCGAC
This sequence comes from Pseudomonas sp. S04, assembly GCF_009834545.1. Taxonomy (NCBI): domain Bacteria; kingdom Pseudomonadati; phylum Pseudomonadota; class Gammaproteobacteria; order Pseudomonadales; family Pseudomonadaceae; genus Pseudomonas; species Pseudomonas sp. S04. The sequence goes on along the minus strand of NZ_CP019427.1, from coordinate 5,138,578 downwards.
AAACTCTGCGCGATCCTCTGGGAAAACGAACGCCTCAACCGCGTGCGCATCGGCCCGCTGCTGGAAGATATCCACAGCCCGCTGCTGCAGGAAACCGAACGCCAGCTGCAGCAGTACTTCGCCGGTGAGCGCGAGCACTTTGACCTGCAACTGGACTTTGTTGGCACCGAGTTCCAGCAAAAGGTCTGGCAGGCCCTGCTGACCATCCCCTTCGGCGAAACCCGCAGCTACAGCCAGATCGCCCAACAGATCGGCAGCCCCAAGGCCGTCCGCGCGGTGGGCGCCGCCAACGGCAAGAACCCGATCTCGATCGTCACCCCCTGCCACCGGGTGATTGGCGCATCAGGCAGCCTGACCGGGTTTGCCGGCGGCCTGGAGGCCAAGCAGTACCTGTTGGGGCTGGAGGGGAAGGAGACGTTGCAGTTGGCGTTTTGAGAGGGGGATTAGATACGCGGCCCTTCGGCTACGGTTGCCGACGCCGCCACTCATCGACCACATCGCCCAGGGTTGCAGGCGTTCCGCTGCGGATCCAGGCCATGAAGTCGCGGTCGAAGCGCAAGTCTGCGCCGCAGTGCTCGTGCATGAAGCGACGGACGTTCTGGGTGTTTTTGTAGTGTTTGTCGAGCGGGGTTGCGCTTGTCAGTAGTTCGCTGTGCCAGTTGAACGTCATGGGTGTGTCCGTGTTGGGGCGGCAGTTCAGGCATTGGCGAATGCCAGGGCCGGGGGCGTTTTGTTACCGGCCTGCCATCGGCGATTGTCGCGGGCTGTGCCAGAATAGCCGATCCATTTTTTCCAGGAACATCCATGGACGCTGCCAAACCCGCGCTGATCCGCGAAACCTTCCCCGTCGGCCCTTTGCAGTGCAACTGCACGATCATTGGCGACCCGATCACCAAAAAGGCCATCGTCGTCGATCCGGGTGGCAATCATGAATTGATCCTGGCGCGCCTCGAGGCCCTGGGCCTGAAGGTGGTGAGCATCATTCATACCCATGCGCACCTGGATCATTTCCTGGCTTCGGGCCAACTGAAGGAAAAAACCGGTGCTACCCTGCATCTGCACAAGGAGGATCAGTTCCTCTGGGACAACCTGGAGATGCAATGCCAGATGTTTCGCGTGCCCTATACCCCGGTGCCATCTCCGGATCGCTGGCTGGATGATGATGAAGAGCTGGCGTGCGGCTGTGGTGTGGCGTTGCACACACCAGGTCACACACCGGGTTCCATGAGTTTCTGGTTTGCAGAGGCTAAGCTGCTGATAGCCGGCGACACCTTGTTTCGGCGTGGGGTAGGGCGCACGGATTTGTGGGGCGGTGACCAGGCGACTATCGTGCGCTCGATCAAGCAACGCCTGTACACCCTCGATGAAGAGGCGACGGTGGTCACCGGGCATGGTCCCGATACCCGCCTGGGCGACGAGATGCGTGAAAATCCGTTTGTCCGCGCCTAGGACTGCCGGTGTTACAGGTCGCCACGGAATTTTTGCCGGTTGCCGTGTTCCAACGCCCGCAGGGGTCCATTGCTAACGTCCGCTGCACCACAGAATGTAAAAGTAGGAGCTCTCCATGTTCACCTCGCGTCGTTTGATTATTGTCGCAACTGCCGTGGCCTTGTTGTCGGGCTGTGCGTCCCCTAACCCTTATGACAACCAGGGTCAGGCCGACGGTGGCTCCACGGGCATGAGCAAAACCGCCAAGTACGGTGGCTTGGGAGCCCTGGCTGGCGCCTTGGCGGGTGCTGCCATCGACCACAACAACCGTGGCAAGGGGGCGCTGATCGGCGCCGCCGTGGTCGGTGCTTCCGCCGCCGGTTATGGCTACTACGCCGACCAGCAGGAAAAGAAACTGCGCGCCAGCATGGCCAACACCGGGGTTGAAGTGCAGCGCCAGGGCGATCAGATCAAGCTGATCATGCCGGGCAACATCACCTTCGCCACCGATTCGGCGAACATTGCCCCAAGTTTCTACCAGCCGCTCAACAACCTGGCCGGCTCGCTGAAAGAGTTCAACCAGAACCAGATCGAAATCGTTGGCTACACCGACAGCACCGGCAGCCGCCAGCACAACATGGACCTGTCCCAGCGTCGTGCGCAAAGCGTCGCGACCTACCTGACGTCCCAGGGCGTCAGCGGTGCCAACCTGTCGGCACGTGGTGCAGGCCCGGACAACCCGGTTGCCAGCAACGGCGACGTCAACGGTCGGGCGCAGAACCGCCGTGTCGAGGTCAACCTCAAGGCAATTCCTGGCCAGCAGTATGGCGGCCAGCAGCAAGGGCAAGTGCAGCAGTACCCATGAACATCTGACTGAACCCCAGGTGTCAGACAAGCCCGCCCGGTCCTGGTGACCGGGCGGGCTTTTTTATGGCCATTGACGGCCTCTCGTGGGCAAGACGCACAGGCACAAAAAAGCCCCCGGGCAATCACTCGTCCGGGGGCTTTTGGCGATCGCCTGAAAGCGTATTACTTCTTCAGGCCGTAATGCTCATCGAGCATGCCCGGTGCGTTGGGCGTTTTTGGCGCGTAGTCGCGAGGTGGTTCCTGGTCGCGCGGTGGCGTCAGGCGTTCCCGTGGGGCCTGGGCGGCATCGGCGTGCAGCGCGGCCAGCAGGCGTTGGCGAGTTTGCTCGTCCAGGGCCAGGCGGTTGGCACCCTCGGCGAGGTGGTCTTGTACTTCCTGGTAGCTCTGGGTGAGTTTTTTCACCAGCGTTGCGGTGCTGTTGAAGTGGGTGACCACTTCATTCTGATAGCTGTCAAAACGTTCCTGAATGTCATCCAGCTGACGCTGCGTGCTGTTAGGCACGGCATTGGGCAGCAGACGCGCAACCAGGAATCCAATAGCGACACCGGCAACCAGGGCAAGAGTCGGCAACAACCAAACTAAGAGCGAGTGTTCCACGAGTCCTTCCTCTATAAACGGCTTTGCTTTACGTTAACGGCTCGGACCTGCGCTGTATACCGCGACGAGATCGCAATCATGCCAGGCGCAGACTTTTAGCTAGACGAGTCGACCCTTCGAGAGGTCACGGAGTTCCTTCCTTGCTTATGCGTGAAACCCCTGTAGAGATTGCTGGCCCGGTGGGTCAATTGGAAGCCTTGTACCTGGATTCCCCCGAACCACGTGGCCTGGCGCTGATCTGCCATCCCAACCCGGTGCAGGGCGGCACCATGCTCAATAAAGTGGTTTCGACCCTGCAGCGCACCGCGCGCGATGCCGGCTTTATTACTTTGCGATTCAACTACCGTGGCGTGGGTGCGAGTGCCGGCAGCCATGACATGGGCACTGGTGAAGTCGACGATGCCCAGGCGGCTGCCCAATGGTTACGGGCCCGGCACCCTGACTTGCCCCTGACCTTGCTCGGTTTTTCCTTCGGCGGTTTTGTCGCGGCCAGCCTCGGTGGGCGCCTGGAGGCCAAGGGCGAAACCCTGGCCCGGCTGTTCATGGTGGCACCGGCGGTGATGCGCCTGGGGGATCAGGACCCGTTGCCCCAGCACGGCGCCCTGACCCTGATCCAGCCGGAAACCGACGAAGTGATCGACCCGCAGCTGGTTTACGATTGGTCCGCGGCCCTTGATCGCCCCCATGAGCTGCTGAAAGTGGCAGAATGCGGACACTTTTTTCACGGCAAGCTGACCGATCTCAAGGATCTGCTGCTGCCGCGCCTTTCGAATTGATAGCAGTCTGATAAGCGATTACCCATGACTACTCGTACGCGCATCCTCACCGGCATCACCACCACCGGCACCCCGCACCTGGGCAACTACGCCGGGGCGATCCGCCCGGCGATCGTCGCCAGCCGCGACAGCAATGCCGATTCGTTCTATTTCCTGGCCGACTACCACGCCTTGATCAAGTGCGACGACCCGCTGCGTATCCAGCGCTCGCGCCTGGAAATCGCCGCGACCTGGCTGGCCGGTGGCCTGGATGTGGACCGGGTAACCTTCTACCGTCAGTCCGATATCCCGGAGATTCCTGAGCTGACCTGGCTGCTGACCTGCGTTGCGGCCAAGGGCCTGCTCAACCGTGCGCACGCCTACAAGGCGTCGGTGGACAAGAACCTGGAGACCGGCGAAGACCCGGACGCCGGCATCACCATGGGCCTGTACAGCTACCCGGTGCTGATGGCCGCGGACATCCTGATGTTCAACGCGCACAAGGTGCCGGTCGGCCGTGACCAGATCCAGCACGTGGAAATGGCCCGCGACATCGGCCAGCGCTTCAACCACCTGTTTGGCCAGGGCAAGGAGTTTTTCACCATGCCCGAGGCGCTGATCGAAGAAAGCGTCGCCACCTTGCCCGGCCTGGATGGGCGCAAGATGTCGAAAAGCTACGACAACACCATTCCGTTGTTCACCAGCGCCAAGGACATGAAGGATGCGATCTCGCGCATCGTCACCGACTCCCGCGCCCCGGGCGAAGCCAAGGACCCGGACAACTCGCACCTGTTCACCCTGTTCCAAGCGTTTGCCACTGCGGCCCAAGCCGCTGAGTTCCGCAGCGAACTGTTGCAGGGCCTGGGTTGGGGGGAAGCGAAAAATCGTCTGTTCCAGCTGCTCGACAGCGAACTGGGCGAGTCCCGCGAGCGTTATCACCAACTGATTGCGCGTCCATCGGACCTGGAAGACATCCTGCAGGTCGGTGCGAAAAAAGCCCGCGCCGTGGCCACCCCGTTCCTCAACGAACTGCGTGAGGCGGTCGGCCTGCGTTCTTTCGTCAATCAGACGCAAGTCGCTGCCAGCACCAAGAAAAAACCCGCCAAGGCCGCGCGTTTTGTCAGCTTCCGTGAAGACGACGGCAGTTTCCGCTTCCGTCTGCTGGCGGCCGATGGCGAGCAACTGTTGCTGTCGCGCAACTTTGCCGATGGCAAAGCCGCAGGGCAGGTGACCAAGCAGCTGCAATCCGGCCAGGCGCTGGATGTGCGCAGCGACGACCTGGGTTTCAGCGTCTGGCTCGAAGGCGCGTGCGTCGGCGACAGCCCGGCCTTTGCCGACAGTGCAGCGCGGGACCTGGCCATCGACGCCCTGCGGGTCGCTCTGATGCCAGTCCAGGAATAATCAGCGGCGCGGCCCGACCAAGGGCCGATTGCCATTCTTTCGGGCCGTCGCTACAGTGACGGCCCGTTTTTGTTGCCTTGCTAACGAATTATGACGCCCCTAGAACGATATCAAGCTGATCTCAAACGTCCGGAGTTCTTCCATGACGCCGCCCAGGAAACTGCCGTGCGTCATTTGCAGCGCCTGTACGACGACCTGGTTGCAGCCTCGCAGAACAAGCCGGGCCTGCTCGGCAAGCTGTTCGGCAAGAAAGACCAGGCGCCGGTCAAGGGCCTGTACTTCTGGGGCGGCGTAGGTCGCGGCAAGACGTACCTGGTCGACACCTTCTATGAAGCGCTGCCGTTCAAGGAAAAGACCCGGACCCACTTCCACCGCTTCATGAAGCGCGTGCACGAAGAGATGAAGACCCTCGGTGGCGAGAAGAACCCGCTGACCATCATCGCCAAGCGTTTTTCCAACGAGGCGCGGGTCATCTGCTTCGATGAGTTCTTCGTTTCCGATATCACCGACGCGATGATCCTCGGCACCTTGATGGAAGAGTTGTTCAAGAACGGCGTGACCCTGGTCGCGACTTCCAACATTGTGCCGGACGGCCTGTACAAGGACGGTCTGCAACGTGCGCGGTTCCTGCCGGCGATTGCGCTGATCAAGCAGAACACCGACATCGTCAACGTCGACAGCGGCGTCGATTACCGTCTGCGTCACCTTGAGCAGGCAGAGCTGTTCCACTTCCCGCTCGACGAAGCGTCCCACGAGAGCCTGCGCAAAAGCTTCCGCGCACTGACACCGGAATGCACGGCCGCGGTGGAAAACGACGTGCTGATGATCGAGAACCGCGAGATTCGTGCCCTGCGTACGTGTGACGACGTGGCCTGGTTCGACTTCCGCGAACTGTGCGACGGCCCACGCAGCCAGAACGACTACATCGAACTGGGCAAGATCTTCCATGCCGTGCTGCTCAGTGGCGTGGAGCAGATGAGCGTTACCACCGACGACATCGCCCGACGTTTCATCAACATGGTCGACGAGTTCTACGACCGTAACGTGAAACTGATCATTTCTGCCGAAGTCGAGCTCAAAGACTTGTACACCGGCGGTCGCTTGAACTTCGAGTTCCAGCGCACCTTGAGTCGCCTGCTGGAGATGCAATCCCACGAGTTCCTGTCGCGGGCGCATAAGCCGTAAGGTGTTTCGGAATATAAAAAAGGGCCTGCGATTGCAGGCCCTTTTTTGTCAGCGCAAATCCTCCGCCCACAGGTTTGTGCATTGTTTTGAAGTCAAATATCTTCGTTGAGATACTGCGCAAGCTCGTGCTGCCGTTGGCAACCAAGCAGCAACCAAAGCAGAATTCTGGCTTTTCGCGGACATAGAAAACCCGCCATCGATGCCCCCTTGCGGATCAAGTCCATTTCACCACCGCCAAAACCGTAAGAGGCACGTGCGGTGGAGCCGGAGCCGGTTCGGGTCGCAATGATCACCGGGATTCGTTTGGCAATATGCTCAATCGTTGTCGCCCAGCGCTGCGAGATGTGGCCAGCGCCGAAACCGCCGATCACCAGCCCGTCGTAATCGAGTGCGAGAATATTTTCCAGTAGCAGGGTGTCGGCCGAAAGTGAGGCCTCAAGTAGTGCAACCTTCTGTGTGGTCCGTTGCGGCATCGGTAACACCGTGCGCGGCCCCGGCGGGCGCAGGTAGCGAACACGGTCTTCCAACAGTAGGCCCGCGGGCCCCACGACTGGAGAGGAAAACGCCTGCAATGCCAGCGAATCGGTTTTGCGTACGCTGCACGCTTGATGAATCTGTCCGTTCATTACGACCTGGACACCGCGCTGCCGGCTGTTCTGCGCCAAGGCAACGCGACATGCATCCAGTAGATTGGCCGGTCCATCGGCACCTGGCTGAGCTGCGGAACGCATGGCACCGGTCAGCACCAAGGGGGTGTCGTAGGGCCACAGGTAATCCAAAAACACCGCGGCTTCTTCGAGGGTGTCGGTGCCCTGGGTTATCACGACCCCAACGGCGCCCTGTTTGACCTGAAACTCAGCCCAGGACAATACGTTCAACAAAAACTCGAAATCCAGGGACGCACTGGGCAGCAGGCCGAGGGTCTCGACGGTGACTCCGGCCAGTGTCGTCAGTTCCGGTATGGAAGTCAGCAGGGCTTCGCCGCTGACGGTCGGGATGACGCCTTCACCGGCATTGCTCGCTTGCATGCTTACCGTGCCGCCAAGTGCCGCGATGGACAGTTTGGGCAGGTCCATGGGATACCTCGCTTGTTTGTAATGAAAAGTGGCTGTATCCGCTATTGAGGCCGCGATACAGCCGAATGGCTGGGGCATTAATCAGCGATCAGAAAACCGATCAGCGGCACGATCAGCAGTGTACTGATGGCCATCGACAGTACATTGGCGATGTAGGCATGCATGTCGGCCGGTAATCTCCTGGCAATCACACAGGCCAGCGGTGGTGCGAGCAATGCCCCCAGCAGTGCACTTGAGACGATTATCTGCCAGTTGCCGCCATAGGCCAGGATCGCCGCGGGCACCACTGAAACCAGCGGGATGTAAGTGGGATACCAGCCGCGCAACATCCATTGTCGACGCCAGATCAGCACGCCGATGGCCGAGGCTAATGCCTGCGCGCCAATGATGTGCAGCAACAGGCCTGATCCGTACGCGGGGCTTGAAGGGTTCAAGCTGTACGCCAGCAGTGCACCCAGTATCAGGCCAAGGCTGGCCAGCTCATTGCCGAAGAACGGTGCTTCGGAAAAGTCCGCCAGAATCCGGCGCAGGCTCCAGATAACGCCATAGTCGGGCGCGTTGGCGGGGGCTATGGAGGCGGGTGGCGTTTGCGACGACCTGGATTTCACCAGGTTCGGCCAATAGCGGCAGAGCAGAAACGCCAGGACGCTGGCAACCGCCATGCCCAGCACATTGCCAATCACTGCAGGCAAGGCCAGGGGTTGGCACACGTAGTTGACGATCAGCAGGCACATCGGTGTGACGAGTACGGCGCCCATGAGTGCGCCGTTGATCGTGACCTTCCAGCCCCCGCCAAACATCAGCACCATCGCCGCTGGCAGCGAGACGAATGCTACGAATGTGGGTTGCCAGGTTGTGGCTGTCACCGTCCAGCCCCACAGCAGATTGCTCAGCAGCAGCCCGAGCAACGAACTGGTGACCAGCCAGGGCCAAAGTCCCGTTCCATAGGAGATGGCAAACCCTTGCCAGGATTTCCCCGTTCGATTCGCCCAGTAAGCCAGATAAGCGCCCGCCAGCAGGCCGATCGAGGCGAACTCGTGCTTGTAGAAAGCCACCTCGCTGATGTCACCTAACACCCAACGCAACCAGGCACTCGGTTCGGGTAGCAGCGATACCATGTCGCCGTACCCGGGCCAATGCGCTCCCCAGAAAGTCCGGTTGCTGAAAGAAAGCCAGACGATCAGCAGTGTCGCGCCGATCATTAGCAGGGCGACGGCTGTATCAATCGGTGATTTGCGCGATGGTTGGTTTTTGTCGGTTGTAACTTCCATGCGATAGGCCTCCTGATCAACGTGGGAGGCAAGGGTGTTGGGTGTAGCCGAGCATCTGATCGTAAAGATCGGCTCGACGATCGCGATGCAGATCGTTCAGGTTGTTCCAGATGGGCGCACTGCGGGAGCTGGTCAGGTCGACATCGGCAAACAGGATTTCCTGCCTGTCTGCCGAAGCCACGGCGCCAATCGGCCAGCCGTTGGTTCCGGCAATCAGCGAGCAACCCAGATAGCGTGCGCCGCGCTCCTCGCCGATCCGGCTGGCGGCAGCGATAAACACGTTGTTGACGTGAGCGGCGGTCATCGTCAGATAAGACGCCATGCACTTACCGGCATCGTCGAACAGCGGCGGCGGTGTCCAGACCCAGTTGTTCAGGCTGCAAATGATGTCTGCGCCTTGCTGGGCGAGGATCCGTGGCACCTCCGGGAACCAGATGTCCCAGCAGATCAATAGCCCGATGCGGCCGATCGGTGTGTCGAAAACCGGGAAACCCAGGTCGCCGGGGGTGAACCAGAGCTTCTCCAGATTCCACAAATGGGCTTTGCGGTATTTGCCGATAAAACCATCTGGTCCCACCAGAACGCCGGTGTTGAAGAGTCGCATGCCGTCGCGTTCGGCGAGACCGGCCACGAGGTAAACGTTGTGCTCGCGGGCGAAGTCGATCCAGCTCTGCACGCTTGGCCCGTCAGGAACCGCTTCGGCATGGGCGAAGGCATCCTGTCGATTGCTGAAGAAATAGCCGGTATTGGAAAGTTCGGGCAGAACGATGAGATTCGCACCTCGGTTTACCGCTTCAAGCGCCAATTCCAGGCTGCGACGCAGATTACCTACACATTTTTCGATGCCGACTTGTGGATCGAATTGCACGACTGCTACACGAACAGGGCTTGTTGGCTCATTCATTTTCGTCGTTCCTCTTTTTATTGTTTTTCAAGCTGTTAAATGGCTTGTGTATGAGAGAGGAATCAGGAATGGGGTGTAAGTCAGCTACTTCCGTTTAGGTCGTAGTCCTTGTCCGAAAATGGATCAGAGTGATGTTTGATGGCCCTGGGTAGCCGGCGCGAGAGGTAGAGCCATGTATTGCGTACATGGCTCTGAAACGGGGGGATCAGATTTTGATTTGGTAGTGCGGGTAGTCGCTCAAGGAAAATCCGCCATTGAACGTCGCGGCGGTTTTGTTGCAGATATGAATCACTGCATCGACAGCACCGCGAAAACATGGCTCCGTCCAACCGGCATCGACGGAAAATGACTCGCCGGACAAATACAAGCCTGAAACATGAGCAAAGTCCCGGTTGTACTTCATCAGGCTGACGGCATCGTAGTAGGTGCCCGGTCGGTAAAGCTTGGCACAGCCCAGAGCATTTTTATCAGTGATCCAGCGCTGAACCACGGCTTGCTCAATGCCGATGTAGGGAGAGATTTTTTCCTGGACGTTGGCAGAGTTCATGAGTATGCGATCCAGCTCTTCGGCGCATCTTGATACCAGCTCCTTATCGCTGAATGAGGCGAGTTTGGTTGCGTCATCTTCCCAGGTATAACTCAGCAGGATGCAGTCATAGCTGTAATTGTCGTTGTAGCGGTAGGTATAGACATCGTGGATGAAACTGTCGGTTACGATGGCTTGCGGGATGTTTTTGTTTTTCGAGAGAAATGATTTTTTCAGCGGTGCAAACACTTTGCAGCTAGTTTCCCAGTGTGCGGTTTTGTAGGCGTTAATCGTCTCGAAAGGCAGCATCTCCCGGGTGAAATTTTCGAGCTTGATTCGAGTTTCAATCAGCCAGGAGGGTAGTGTCATGATGACCGAGTCAAAGTCATCAAATTGCTCCTGGATTTGCTCGGGTTGATTGTGTTTCCAGTTGTAATGGACGCGTATTTTTTGATTGGTCAGCTTTTCCAGTTTTGTAACGGATGAGTCGGTGAGAAGCCCATTGCTTCTTTCGAGGCAATGTTCGTAGATGGACTTTCCGGTTTCATCGGTTTTCACAAACAGCAGGCATTCGTCCAAAGCGGCGAGACCGATGTAGCGGGGCTTGTCAAAACTCTGCCCCATTGAGTCAAAAACGGCTTCGCTATTCAGGTAGGGCGAATCCAGTGGATCGCCGTTTGAGTCCACACGACCATGGATCAGTTGCAATTGGCTGCTGAAACCGAAAATCGCAGTACGCAGAGGGTAGAGGCAGCAGACGTCATAAAAAGCTCCCCAGCTACCGTCACCTATACCTATTGCGTAAAAAATTGCGGACTCTTGCGCAGACATTCCCATTCCACCGAAATCCCCGGGTGAGCGGGCATCCCAAGCTTCCAGTGCTGGCATGCTGACCAGGTCGCGGAACGAGACACTCTCGTATTTTTCAACGATAGAAGCCCATATGGCTTCCCATTCCTGGCTCGCGTAGAGCTCAGCAACGTGGCGGGTCATGCGATCGGCAAAGGCTTTCCATTTGGAATAAACCTTTTGCAACTCATCGCCGGGAGGCGGTGTGACGCCGTCTTCGTTTTTCCATATCAACATTTGCGGCGCCGATCCGCCGCCCATGCTGCCCTCCCGGAGATAGATGCCTGTCGAGTTAACCCATTGGCTGCCGGGGTTGGCGAAGTCTGAAAACGCCAATTCAAATTGATTGGCGTAGTAAGCCATCAGCGACCGACCTTCTGTCGGTGGCTCATCCGCCCGGTTGAAGAAGGGCATGCGCATGGCGCCCATTTCAAACGGTGTATGGCTTGCTGTCGAGTTTCGGCTGCCGGGAACGGTCAGATGCCTGCCGCCGATGCGCCTGGATTGCTCGATGAGAGTGATATGGGTAAAGCCGCAGCGATAGAGCTCTCTGGCGGCGGTCAGGCCTGTGACGCCGGCGCCGATGATGCAGATTTTATGTTGCGGGTCAGTTGCCCTGGCGATGCCGTTTTCCTGCTCTACCAGTGCACGATAGTCAAAGCACAAATCCGGCGGATTGGGAAAGCGAGCCGCCCATTTATTTTTAGCCGAGCGCTTTGTTCGGTCGGTCTCCTTGGCGATGTATGAAGGGTAGTTGTAGCTTGATCCGATAGTCATGTTTGATCTTCCCTGATGGTCTGCAGGGAAGATGTTGAAGTTTTTAAGGGGTTGCGTCTGTGGGTAGGGTTGGGTTCTCCGGCGCTATGTATTCCGCTTTTTGCGTAGGAAAATGCACAGCGAAAGAACTGCGTGGCCGGCGCAAGATTCTGTGTGGAAGCGAGCAGGCTCGCTTCCACATTCGGTTGGTGTTCGGCTACGCCGCCTGCTGAAACTGCTGCCGATACTGGTTCGGCGACAGTTCGGTGTGCTGGCGGAACAGTCGGGCGAAGAAGCTCGCATCGTCGTAGCCGACTTCGTAGCTGATGGTCTTGATGCTCTTGCGGCTGCCGGAGAGCAAGCCCTTGGCGGTTTCGATGCGCAGGCGTTGCAGGTAGTGCAGCGGCTTGTCGCCGGTGGCGGTCTGGAAGCGACGCATGAAGTTGCGGATGCTCATGCCGTGCTCGCGGGCGACGTCTTCGAAGCGGAACTTGTCGGCAAAATGCTCTTCGAGCCAGTGCTGGATCTGCAGGATGATTACGTCCTGGTGCAGCTTCTGTCCGCCGAAGCCGATGCGGCCGGGGGAATAGCTGCGTTGCACTTCATACAGGATGTCGCGGGCCACGGCCTGGGCCACATTGGCCCCGCAGAAGCGCTCGATCAGGTAAATGTAGAGGTCGCAGGCCGAGGTGGTGCCGCCGGCACAAAACAGGTTGTCGGCATCCGTGAGGTGCTTGTCTTTGTTGAGCTGGACCTTGGGGAAACGCTCTTCGAAAGTGTTGAAAAAGCGCCAGTAGGTGGTCGCTTCCTTGCCATCGAGCAGGCCGGCCTCGGCCAGCCAGAACACCCCGGTGGCTTCGCCGCAGAGCACTGCGCCCCGTGCATGCTGCTCACGCAGCCACGGCAACACCTGTGGATAACGCTGGCACAGCGTGTCGAAGTCGTCCCAGAACGCCGGGAGGATGATGATATCGGCATTTTCCAGGCCGCCGTCCACCGGCATCAGCACATCGCTGAAGCTGTTGACGGGTTTGCCGTCGGGGCTGACTACACGGGTTTCAAAGCCGGGGGTCAGGCCCTGGCCCTGTTGCTTGCCGTACCGCAGGCTGGCCAGGTGGAAAAAATCCTTGGCCTGCATGAGGGTGTAGGCAAACACCCGGTCGATCGCCAGGATGCTGACGCGCCGCAACGGCGCAGAAGATTGGATAGACATAATTCAATTTATTCTTATAGGGGAAAGTGGTCACCAAGCGGCTGGATCGTCTTATTTTTTGGCGGATGTGTCCAGTGTCCCGTTGCAGGTGGTGGGATTAGTCTCTGGCATACATTTTCGTTCAACAATAACGACAGGTGCGCCGATGATCCCTAGAACCTTGTTCAGCTCCGAGCACGAATTGTTTCGCGATAGCGTGCGCACCTTCCTCGAAAAGGAAGCCGTGCCGTTTCATGCTCAATGGGAAAAACAGGGCTACATCGACCGCAAGTTGTGGAACAAGGCGGGGGAGGCGGGGATGCTCTGCTCCCATCTGCCGGAGGAATACGGTGGCCTGGGGGCGGACTTTCTCTACAGCACGGTGGTGATCGAGGAAGTCGGGCGGCTGGGCTTGACCGGCATCGGCTTCTCCCTGCATTCGGACATCGTTGCGCCGTACATCCTGCATTACGGCAGTGAGGCCTTGAAACACAAATACCTGCCCAAGCTGGTTTCGGGCGAGATGGTCACGGCCATTGCCATGACCGAGCCGGGCGCGGGGTCCGACCTGCAAGGGGTGAAGACCACTGCAGTGCTGGATGGCGACGAATATGTGATCAACGGCTCGAAGACCTTTATCACCAACGGCTACCTGGCGGACCTGGTGATTGTCGTCGCCAAGACCGATCCCAAGGCCGGGGCCAAGGGCACCAGCCTGTTCCTGGTGGAAGCCGACACCCCGGGCTTTGCCAAGGGCAAGCGCCTGGAAAAGGTCGGCATGAAGGCCCAGGACACCTCGGAGCTGTTCTTCCAGGACGTCCGGGTGCCCAAGGAGAACCTGCTGGGGCAGGCCGGGATGGGCTTCGCCTATCTGATGCAGGAGTTGCCACAGGAGCGCCTGACGGTGGCCGTAGGCGGCCTGGCGTCGGCGGAGGCCGCCCTGCAATGGACCCTGGATTACACCCGCGAGCGCAAGGCGTTCGGCAAGTCGATTGCGGACTTCCAGAACACCCGCTTCAAGCTGGCGGAAATGGCCACTGAGATCCAGATTGGCCGGGTGTTTGTCGATCGCTGCCTGGAACTGCACCTGCAAGGCAAGCTAGACGTGCCGACGGCGGCGATGGCCAAGTACTGGGGCACTGACCTGCAATGCAAGGTGCTCGACGAATGCGTGCAGTTGCATGGCGGCTACGGCTTCATGTGGGAATACCCGATCGCCCGGGCCTGGGCCGATGCGCGGGTGCAGCGGATTTATGCGGGGACCAACGAGATCATGAAGGAGATCATTGCCAGATCATTGTAGGAACAGCTCGCTCGCGATGGTCGTCAACGATAGCGTTGAAAGCCTGGCACCCAGCGGTGTGCTCAGGCTTTTCGCGAGTAAGCTCGCTCCTACACGTGGGGGTTATGGCGCCGGGTTCGGGTGATCCTGGTGGATCGCCTCGATCCCCGCCAGCACTTCATCCGACAGCTTCAGGTCGAAGCTGGCAATGTTGCTGTCCAGTTGTTCGATCGTGGTCGCCCCGATGATGTTGCTGGTGACGAACGGTTGCTGGGTGACGAAGGCCAGGGCCATTTGTGCCGGGTCCAGGCCGTGTTCACGGGCCAGCGCGACATAACGGCTGCAGGCAGCTTCCGATTGCGGGTTGAAATAGCGACTGAAGCGACTGTAGAGGCTCAGGCGGCCTTTTGCCGGGCGCGCGCCACCTTCGTATTTGCCTGACAGGAAACCGAACGCCAGCGGCGAGTAGGCGAGCAGGCCGCATTGTTCGCGGATGGCGATTTCCGCCAGGCCCACTTCAAAGCTGCGGTTGAGCAGGTTGTAGGGGTTCTGGATGGTCACCGCACGCGGCCAGCCACGGGCTTCGGCCAGGGCGAGAAAACGCATGGTGCCCCATGGGGTTTCGTTGGATAGGCCGATGTGACGGATCTTGCCGGCCTTGACCTGTTCATCCAGGGCTTGGAGGGTATCCTCAAGCGGCGTCAGGTTGACTTCGCTCTTGTGCTTGTAGCCCAGTTGGCCAAAAAAGTTGGTGCTGCGCTCTGGCCAATGCAACTGGTAGAGGTCGATCCAGTCGGTTTGCAGACGCTTGAGGCTGGCGTCCAGGGCCTGGACGATGTGTTCGCGGTTGTGCTTGAGGTGACCGTCGCGAATATAGTCGATGGTGTTGCCGGGGCCGGCGATCTTGCTGGCCAGAATCCAGTCGGCTCGGTCGCCATGGCTCTTGAAGTAGTTGCCGATGTAGCGTTCGGTGCTGGCGTAGGTTTGCGCCTTGGGTGGGACCGGGTACATCTCGGCGGTGTCGATGAAGTTAATCCCGGCGCTCTTGGCTCGCTCGATCTGCGCGAAGGCCTCTGCCTCGCTGTTTTGCTCGCCCCAGGTCATGGTTCCGAGGCAGATGGCACTGACATTCAGGTCGGTGCGGCCTAGCTGGCGATAGTCCATCGGGTGCTCCCTTGGCAAAACAATCATAAAAGCAGGTTGAAAAATTTTTCGCAATCTGCATAATTGCGCACCTCTTTCTGCAGTGGAAGTGATGCGCCGCCGCCGAAGAATCTTGCCGTTGAACGGACGCGCCGACCCGAGCCCCCGATAGCGTCTGTACCCGGCTGCCTTTGACTTGTCAAAGTACGCACTATTCAGTAAGATCCGCCGTCTAATTTACAGGGCGGCCCCTGAGGCTATAAAGAATGAAAACTTTTACTGCTAAACCGGAAACAGTACAGCGCGACTGGTTTGTCGTCGACGCTGCAGGTCAGACCCTGGGTCGTCTGGCCACCGAAATCGCGAGCCGTCTGCGTGGCAAGCATAAAGCTGAGTACACTCCTCACGTTGACACCGGCGACTACATCGTCGTTATCAATGCCGAGCAGATTCGTGTAACCGGTGCTAAAACCACCGACAAAATCTACTACTCCCACTCCGGTTTCCCGGGCGGCATCAAGTCGATCAACTTCGAAAAGCTGATCGCTAAAGCCCCTGAGCGCGTGATCGAGACCGCGGTTAAAGGCATGCTGCCTAAGAACCCACTGGGTCGCGACATGTATCGTAAGCTGAAAGTCTATGCGGGCGCTGTTCACCCTCATACTGCTCAGCAGCCCCAAGAACTGAAGTTTTAACGGAATAGTTCATTATGTCGGCGACTCAAAATTACGGCACTGGCCGTCGCAAGACCGCAACCGCACGCGTTTTCCTGCGTCCGGGCACTGGTAACATCTCCATCAACAACCGTTCGCTGGAAAATTTCTTCGGTCGCGAAACTGCCCGCATGGTAGTTCGTCAGCCGCTGGAATTGACTGAGACTGTCGAGAAGTTCGACATCTACGTCACCGTGATCGGTGGTGGTGTAAGTGGTCAAGCTGGCGCAATCCGCCATGGCATCACTCGCGCTCTGATGGATTACGACGAAACTCTGCGCGGTGCACTGCGTAAAGCTGGCTTCGTAACCCGTGACGCGCGTGAAGTTGAACGTAAGAAAGTTGGTCTGCGTAAAGCGCGTAAGCGTCCGCAGTACTCGAAGCGTTAATTCGCTTTCGCGTTCAAAGCGCCCAGTCTCCTCGCGGAGCTGGGCGTTTTTTATGGGCGATGATTTTTGGTGTGACAACTTGCCACATCCGCAGAAGCCCTATACTACAAGGCTTGGCGGTACCCATGGGTGGTAATTACCTTGTCAGAATTGGGGCTTTTCATTACCATTCTGCAAAATTTTTATAAGTTCAGATTTTTACTTAGTAGATGCCTGATTTAACAGGCCACAAAGCTGATGGGAGAGGACTGGATGAGCAATGACGGCGTGAATACAGGCCGGCGTCGCTTCTTGGTAGCAGCCACATCCGTGGTGGGTGCTGCAGGAGCGGTGGGGGCTGCGGTCCCGTTCGTGGGGTCGTGGTTTCCCAGTGCCAAGGCGAAAGCCGCAGGTGCACCGGTGAAAGTGAATGTCAGCAAAATCGAGCCAGGTCAGCAAATGATTGCCGAATGGCGCGGTCAGCCGGTATTCATCGTCCGCCGCACCCAAGAGATTCTGGGGAACCTGACGAAGATCGAGGGGGATCTCTCCGATCCGGACTCCAAGGCCTCGGTACAACCGACCTATGTGGATCCCAAGACGCGTTCGATCAAGCCGGAAGTGCTGCTGCTGATCGGTATCTGCACGCACCTGGGCTGTTCACCGACCTTCCGTCCAGAAGTGGCGCCGGCCGACCTCGGTCCAAAATGGGTGGGCGGCTACTTCTGCCCTTGCCATGGCTCCCACTACGACCTGGCTGGCCGTGTCTTCAAATCGCAGCCTGCGCCTTTGAACCTGCCAGTTCCCCCGCATTCCTATGAGTCGGACGACATCATTGTCGTCGGCGTCGATACGGAGAACGCGTGATGAGCAAGTTGATGGATTGGGTTGATGCGCGCTTTCCTGCGACCAAGATGTGGGAAGACCATCTCAGCAAGTATTACGCTCCGAAGAACTTCAACTTCTTCTACTTCTTTGGCTCCCTGGCACTGCTGGTTCTGGTTAACCAGATCGTTACCGGTGTCTGGCTGACCATGAGCTACACCCCGTCGGCGGAAGAGGCGTTTGCCTCCGTCGAATACATCATGCGCGACGTCGAGTACGGCTCGATCCTGCGTCTGCTGCACTCCACCGGCGCTTCGGCGTTCTTCGTCGTGGTCTATCTGCATATGTTCCGTGGCTTGCTCTACGGTTCGTACCAGAAGCCGCGTGAGCTGGTGTGGGTGTTCGGCATGCTGATCTACCTGGCCCTGATGGCGGAAGCCTTCATGGGTTACCTGCTGCCGTGGGGCCAGATGTCCTACTGGGGTGCCCAGGTGATCATCTCGCTGTTTGGTGCGATTCCGGTCATCGGCGACGACCTGACCCAGTGGATCCGTGGTGACTACCTGATTTCCGGGATCACCCTGAACCGCTTCTTCGCCTTGCACGTGGTGGCCTTGCCGATCGTTATTCTTGGCCTGGTAGTGCTGCACGTCCTGGCGCTGCACGAAGTCGGTTCGAACAACCCGGACGGCGTCGACATCAAGAAATACAAAGACGAAAACGGCGTACCGCTGGACGGCATTGCCTTCCACCCGTACTACACCGTGAAAGATATCGTCGGCGTGGTGGTGTTCCTGTTCATCTTCTGCTCGATCGTGTTCTTCTTCCCGGAAATGGGCGGTTATTTCCTCGAGAAGCCGAACTTCGAAGTGGCGAACGCCTTCAAGACCCCAGAGCACATCGCTCCGGTCTGGTACTTCACCCCGTTCTACGCGATCTTGCGTGCCGTTCCCGACAAGCTCCTGGGCGTTATCGCCATGGGCGCCGCGATCGCCGTGCTGTTCGTCCTGCCATGGCTTGACCGTAGCCCGGTCAAATCCATGCGCTACAAGGGCTGGATGAGCAAGATCTGGCTCTGGGTGTTCTGCATTTCGTTCGTGATCCTGGGTGTGTTGGGTGTTCTGGCGCCAACGCCAGGTCGTACGCTGTTGTCGCAGGTATGTACCTTCCTGTACTTCGCCTACTTCATTCTGATGCCGTTCTACACCCGGCTCGAGAAGACAAAACCGGTTCCGGAAAGGGTGACTGGCTGATGAAAAAGCTATTTGCTGTACTGATTCTTGCTGCTTTGCCTGTGTTCTCGTTCGCATCCACCGCGGGCGGTCCTGAGCTGGAAAAGGTCGACATCGACGTCTCCGATAAAGCGGCAATGCAAGATGGCGCACGTACCTTCGCCAACTACTGCATGGGCTGCCACAGTGCCAAGTTCCAGCGCTATGAGCGCGTTGCCGACGATCTGGGGATTCCTCACGATCTGATGCTCAAGAACCTGGTGTTCACCGGCGCCAAGATCGGCGACCACATGAACATTGGCATGCAGCCGGCAGACGCCAAGGCCTGGTTCGGCGCTGCGCCGCCTGACCTGACCCTGGTAGCTCGGGTGCGTGGCACTGACTGGCTCTACGGCTACCTGAAGTCGTTCTACGAAGATCCGTCGCGTCCTTGGGGCGTGAACAACAAGGTGTTCCCGAACGTCGGCATGCCCAACGTGCTGGTCGGCCTGCAAGGTCGCCAGGTCGTAGGCTGCAAACAGGTGCAGATCGTCGAGGACGGCAAGAAGCAATATGATCCGCTGACCGGTACGCCGCTGACTCATGAAGCGTGCGATCAGTTGACCATCGTGCCGAAGTCCGGTGCCCTGACCGAAGAGCAGTTCGATGAGAAGGTCAAGAATCTGGTAACCTTCCTCGCTTACTCGGCTAACCCGGTTAAGCTGGAGCATCAGCGCATTGGTACCTACGTACTGTTGTACCTGGCGTTCTTCTTCGTATTCGCTTACTTGCTCAAGCGCGAATACTGGAAAGATGTGCATTGATCTAGCTTCAAGCATTTGCTGTTAATCGCGCGCGCCCAAGGGCGTCTCTGTAAACGTAACGAATCTGGTCATCCAGGCGTTACGGGAGACGCCCTCTGGGCGCGCTCGTTTTTCCGCTTTCAATAATTTCAACAAGCGAGGAGGACCGCCATGGGCGTGACCAACCGGTTGGCCTGTTACTCCGACCCCGCCGACCACTATTCCCACCGAGTGCGAATCGTACTGGCAGAGAAGGGTGTCAGCGCCGAGATCATCAGTGTGGAGGCGGGCCGTCAGCCGCCAAAGCTGATCGAAGTGAACCCTTACGGCAGCTTGCCCACCCTGGTCGATCGTGACCTGGCGTTGTGGGAGTCGACCGTGGTGATGGAATACCTGGATGAGCGTTATCCCCATCCACCTTTGCTGCCGGTTTATCCGGTGGCGCGGGCCAATAGCCGCCTGCTGATCCATCGCATCCAGCGTGACTGGTGTGGCCTGGTGGATCTGATCCTGGACTCACGGACCAAGGAGCCAGCACGCGTGCAGGCGCGCAAGGAACTGCGAGAGAGCCTCACGGGTGTCTCGCCGTTGTTCGCCGACAAGCCGTTTTTCCTCAGTGAGGAACAAAGTCTGGTGGATTGCTGCCTACTACCGATACTCTGGCGTTTGCCGATCCTGGGTATTGAACTGCCGCGGCCGGCCAAGCCGCTGCTTGATTATATGGAGCGCCAGTTTGCGCGTGAGGCATTCCAGGCGAGCCTGTCTGGTGTCGAACGCGATATGCGCTAAGGCTTAAGGAGCCGCTATGAACTCCAGTCGTCCTTATCTCGTCCGTGCGCTCTATGAGTGGATTGTCGATAACGATTGCACCCCGCACATGCTGGTCAACTCCGAGTTTCCTTCGGTGCAGGTGCCACAAGGTTTTGCCAGTGACGGACAGATTGTCCTGAACGTTTCGCCCGCTGCCGTGCGTCATCTGCACATGGATAACGATGCAGTGAGCTTTGAAGGTCGCTTCGGTGGTGTGCCGCACACCCTGTACGTGCCTATAGCTGCGATCCTGGGTATTTACGCTCGGGAGAATGGCCAGGGTATGGTGTTTGACTTGGAGTCGCCGGTAGAGGGCGAGGACGAGTTCGAGCCCGAAGATGATCTGCCGCCACCCGACAACGAGCCACCGCGCCCTAGCGGACGGCCAAGCTTGAAGGTGGTGAAGTAATAAAAAAGGCGATCCGAATGGATCGCCTTTTTTATTGCTGTAGGAGCCGAGCTTGCTCGCGATGGCATTTTCAAAGGCGCCATCGCAGCCGTGCTCCTGCAGGAGAGCGTGTCAGTCAATGTACTCAAACAGTTTCACGATCTTCTGCACCCCGGAAACGCCCTGCACCAGGTTGGTGGCCTGGGCCGCTTCCTGCTTGGTCAGTAAGCCCAGCAGGTAGACGATGCCGTTTTCAGTCACGACCTTGATGCGTGAGCCGGGAATGCTGGCGTCGGTGAGCATCTGGGTCTTGATCTTGGTGGTCAGCCAGGCGTCGTTGTTGCGTGCCAACAGTGACGAGGGTTGCATGACCTGCAGTTCGTTGTGCACCGTCTTGACCCGCTGCACAGCGGCAGCGGCCTGCTCGGCCTGGGCCTTGAGGTCGGCACGGGGCGTTTGCCCGGCCAGCAGCACCACGCCGTTGAAACTGGTGACGACGATGTGCGATTGGGTGTCCAGGTCCGGGTTGGCCTTGGCCACGTTCACGCCAACCTTGGTTTCGATCAACGAGTCGTCGATCTTGCTGCCGAAGGTGCGGGTGCCACGGTCATCCTGGATAGGGCTTTCACGGCTGGCGTTCACCACCGAGGTACATCCGCTGATGCCGAGGCACAGCGTCAGGGCCAGTAGGCCTAGGCGATTAGGGGTCATTCTTCACTCCCGAACAATTGGCTGTCGATCAAGTCGCAGAGGCAATGGATCGCCAGCAGGTGGACTTCCTGAATGCGTGCGGTGACGTTGGCCGGTACGCGAATCTCCACGTCTTCCGGCAATAGCAGCGACGCCATGCCGCCGCCATCGCGACCGGTCAATGCTACGACAATCATTTCGCGATCATGTGCGGCCTGGATCGCTTGAATTATGTTGGCCGAGTTGCCGCTGGTGGAAATCGCCAGCAGGACGTCACCGGGTTGGCCCAGGGCGCGGATCTGCTTGGAGAAGATTTCGTTGTAGCTGTAGTCGTTGGCGATCGAGGTGATCGTCGAGCTGTCAGTAGTCAGGGCGATGGCCGGCAGGCTGGGGCGTTCGCGCTCGAAGCGGTTGAGCAGTTCGGAGGAAAAGTGCTGTGCGTCACCGGCCGAACCGCCGTTGCCACACGAGAGCATTTTGCCTTCGTTGAGCAGGGCGTTGACCATCACTTGGCTGGCTTGCTCGATGTGCGGTGCAAGTACGTCCATCGCCTGTTGCTTGGTATCGATACTGGCCTGAAAAAGCTGGCGAATTCGGGATTGCATGTCCATCTGTGTGACCTTAAGTGGCGCGGCCTGGTGGCACAGCAATGTGCGGCCCGCAAAGCAAAGAGCAAAAGTGTTGGGTGAAAATCGGTCCTGCCCGACAGCGGTCAGCTATCAAAGGCATTCCGTAGCCAGTTCAGATGCGCTGCAGTGCTGTCTATGGCAACCACATCAAAACGGCAGGGGGAGTCGGCCCAGCGTGACTCGCTCTGCAGGAAATACTGCGCGGCGAGTACCAGTTTTTGACGCTTGCGCGCATCGATACTGCCGAGCGCGCCACCCCATTGGGTGTTTTTTCTGTAGCGGACTTCGACGAATACTACTGTATCGCCGTCAAGCATGACCAGATCAAGCTCGCCGCGTTTACACAACCAGTTCTGCGCCAGCAGGCGCAGTCCCTGTTGCTGGAGATGCTGGAGCGCCTGGCTTTCAGCATCTCGACCGCTTTGCTGGCGTGACCTGTCGGGCATCAGCGCGGGGTGTCCGGCAGGCGTTGGACCTGGCCGTTGACGAATTGCGCCCAAGGCAGCTGGCGTTGAACCCGTTGCGTCGGGCTCATGCTCAGGTTGCCCGACTGGCCTTCGATGGTGCTGTCCGGCAGGGCCTTGAGTTGACCCAGGCGCGGGGCCAGGCGGTAGGCGTCGACGCCCATGGCGTACAGCCGACCCAGGCTGCTATTGGCTTGTGGCCATTGTGCAGTCACTTGCTGGCGCAGCGGGTCGCTGGTGTTGAGCAGCCATGGGGTTTCGCAGAAGCGCACGCCGTTCATGTCGTTGTACTGGTTCTGGTCGCCACTGGCGCTGTACACGTGGGACGTGGCGTAGACCGGCACGTCACCCGCGTATTGGAAGTTCAGCGTGGGTTTGATCTGTTGCGCCTGTTGTGGGGTCGAGGCGAGGAAGATGAACTCGATGTCCTGGCGGCGCGACGGCTGTGCGGCGATCTGCGAGCCGACGGTGCTTTGCAGGCTCTTGGCGCGACCTTCGCTCTGGCGCAGTTGGAACAGGTCGGCGATCTGCTGGGCCAGTTGCACGGGTTGGTCTACACGTTCGACACCGATGATGCTGCCGCCATTGGCTTGCCAGTCCTGGCTGAAGGCCTTGAGGACGCGGTCGCCCCATTCGCCTTTAGGTACCAGTACCGCAGCGCGATGCAGGCCGTCGGCACGTGCGCGACGGGATACTTCGCGCGCCTCGTCCTCGGCCGCGAGGCCGAACTGGAACAGTTGGGCCGGGCCTTGCTCGCCTTCGCTGTAGTTCAGCGCCAGGGTGGTGATCGGCAGTTGAGGGCGCGCGTTGAGTTGCTTGACCAGAGGTTTTTCCAGCGGGCCGACTACCAGTTGCACGCCATCGGCTTGGGCCTTGCGATAGAAGTCGTCCAGCGAGGTCAGGCGCGAGCTGTCATAGAACTCGATGGCGGGTGGGTTCTGTCCGGCCTGTTGGGCCTGGTAGTGAGCAGCCATGAAACCTTCGCGCAGGGCCTTGGCCACCGAGGCCAGCGGGCCTTCCTGGGGCAGCAGCAGGGCGATCTTGCCGAGCGGCTGGCTGGCCAGTTGCTTGAGTTGGGTCAGTGGCAGTGGCAACTGCAGGGCGGCAGGGTGTTTCGGGTGCTGGGCTTTCCAGTTGTCGATGGCGGCCTGTTGCAGTTCCAGGGTGCCGGCGGTTTTTACCGCCACGGCCAGGCTCATCCAGCCGCCGAGCACGTCGTCGGTGATCGGTTGCAACTGGTCGGTGGGCAGCGAGGCAATCAGTGCCCAGATCGCCTCGTGGTTCTTGTTCGCGGCTTCGCCTTCGAGCATCGGCGCGATGGCAATTCGCTCGCGGGCGGCGGCCAGCGTCTGGCCGTCGGCTTCGAGGGCGCGGGCACGCACGGTGCCGGTGCGAACCTGTTGCTCGTCCGGCAATTCGCTCAGGCGCTGCAGGCTTGGGTGGCTCAGGGCGGTCAGTGCCGCCTTGGGCTGGTTGCGGGTCATCGCCAGTTCGGCGGCCAGGGTGCTGGCATAGACCTGTTGGCCCGGCTTGAGCGTTTCCAGCGGAACCTGTTGCAGGATTTGCGCGGACTGGCCGGCGTTACCCTGGCGATACGCCAGGTCGGCCGCGCTCAGGCGCAGCAGGGCAGCCTTTTCCGGATTGGTGCTGGTGGCAGCCTGTTCGAGCAGTTGCTCGATACTGGCATCGGCCGTCCGTGGAAGGTCGCCAAGGCTGGACGAGGGCGAGCTGGCGCAAGCCGCCAACAGGGCAGCGAGGCAGAGGGCAGTGAACAGCCGCAGGCAAGCGATCATGTAAGTGTTCCTGATACTCGATCAAATTAGCGTGGAATTGTACCCAAGCACTGGCCGGGGCGCGATGTTACTGGCGTGAATCGTGCAATTTAGGTCGTGTAAATGTTGCCGTGCTCACGAAAAGGTAGTGCGTCCTGATGACAGTGGTGCGCATCCAGCGGGCTTCTACGCGCTACAATGGCGCTTTTACCGATCATGAGGTGTGCGCTTTGACTGCTCCAGGTGCTTTGAATTCCGCTGCTGGCTCGCTTTATGTGGTGGCGACGCCCATCGGCAACCTGGATGACATCAGTGCCCGCGCGCTGAAGATCTTGCGTGAGGTGGCGTTGATCGCCGCCGAAGACACGCGCCACTCCCTGCGGTTGCTGCAACATTTCGGCATCGCTACGCCCTTGGCGGCTTGTCACGAACACAACGAACGCGACGAAGGCAGTCGCTTCATCACGCGGTTGCTGGCCGGTGACAATGTTGCGCTGATTTCCGATGCCGGCACGCCGCTGATTTCCGATCCGGGTTATCACTTGGTGCGCCAGGCCCGCGCTGCCGGTATCAATGTAGTCCCGGTTCCCGGGGCGTGCGCGCTGATCGCCGCATTGTCGGCGGCGGGATTGCCGTCCGACCGGTTTATCTTCGAAGGTTTCCTGCCGGCCAAGGCCGTTGGCCGGCGCGCGCGCCTGGAGTCCATTAAGGAAGAGCCGCGGACCCTGATCTTCTATGAGGCGCCTCACCGGATCCTCGAATGCCTGCAGGACATGGAGTTGGTGTTCGGCCCCGAGCGGCCAGCCTTGTTGGCGCGCGAGCTGACCAAGACCTTCGAGACCCTTAAGGGCCTGCCCCTGGCCGAGCTGCGTGCGTTCGTCGAGGGCGACAGCAATCAGCAGCGTGGCGAGTGCGTGGTGCTGGTGGCGGGCTGGACCGCGCCAGAGACTGAGGAGGCGGTCAGCAGCGAGGCCATGCGCATCCTCAATCTGTTGCTCGAGGAGATGCCGCTCAAGCGTGCCGCAGCATTGGCGGCGCAAATTACCGGTGAGCGCAAGAATGTGCTCTATCAAGTGGCCCTGGAAAAACAGAAGGGCGAGTAAGAACGGGGCCTGCAGAGCGGCAAAAGGCTTTTATTGCTTGTTCTTCGGGCGCTGTGCCGTTAACCTTCGCGGCGGAGAGTCGATTGGACAGTCGCTGCCCTCTATGAAAATTAGGGGGGGGAGGAAAGTCCGGGCTCCATAGGGCGAAGTGCCAGGTAATGCCTGGGAGGCGTGAGCCTACGGAAAGTGCCACAGAAAATAACCGCCTAAGCGCTTCGGTGCCGGTAAGGGTGAAAAGGTGCGGTAAGAGCGCACCGCACGACTGGCAACAGTTCGTGGCTAGGTAAACCCCACTTGGAGCAAGACCAAATAGGGTCCCAAGGCGTGGCCCGCGCTGGGACCGGGTAGGTTGCTAAAGGTGTCCAGTGATGGCCATCGTAGACGAATGACTGTTCAAGACAGAACCCGGCTTATAGATCGACTCTCCACCTTTTTTTCGCTTTTGTGCTTGAATCACCGGCACAGGGGCTTGGTATTATCGGTTCACCGCCCGCAGCATGTTGTGGGCACGTGTTGCTTGATGTCGATATGCCATCATCTCGTTTGACCCCCTTGTAGAGGCGCGCGTGTAGTAGCAATTACCCACCCTGCTGAATCAATAGCAGAAGCGCTTTCGTAATACCGAAAAAATCTTACTCTTAACAAATTACTTTAACTTCTGAACGTAGCCTCCTGCGCTGCTTCAAGTTATTGAGCTGAGTCATCCGCCAAATACTCGTAACCCCTTCTTTTGTACCGCTAAATCTCCGATCTGTAAGGGTTTTCCTTTACTGCGCGCCTTGACGGTGCGGTAGGCGCATTCCTATAGTGTGCGCAAGTGGCGGAAAGTGGCATGAAGTGGGTTTTTTGAGCGTAAAACGCTAGAATTTGGAGAAACGCTGACGTGTTTCGCGGAGCTAACGCTATCAGTCTCGATGCAAAAGGCCGTCTCGCTATGCCGAGCCGGTATCGTGACGAGTTGGTTTCGCGTAGTTCCGGGCAACTGATCGTGACCATTGATGCGGTTGATCCTTGTTTGTGTGTTTACCCCCTCGATGAGTGGGAGCTGATTGAAACCAAACTGCGCGCACTGCCTTCGCTTCGCGAAGAGAACCGTCGCCTGCAACGTTTGCTGATTGGTAATGCCGTCGACCTCGAACTCGACGGCAGTGGTCGTTTTCTGGTTCCGCCGCGTCTGCGTGAATATGCCAAGTTGGATAAGCGCGCGATGTTGGTAGGCCAACTGAACAAGTTCCAATTGTGGGACGAGGATGCCTGGGATGCAGTGTCTGCTGCTGACCTGGCTGCTATTCAACAACCGGGCGCTATGCCTGATGAACTGCGTGATTTGATCCTGTGACTATTGATAGCGGCTTTAACCACATCACCGTACTGCTTGACGAAGCCGTCGAGGCTCTCGCCGTACGCCCTGATGGTTGCTATCTCGATGGCACGTTCGGGCGCGGCGGCCACAGCCGCCTGATACTCAGCCAGCTCGGTCCTGATGGCCGGTTGCTGGGGTTTGACAAAGATCCTCAAGCGATTGCCACCGGGCAAACGCTAGCGGCCGAAGACGGCCGCTTTGTCGTTGTGCAGCGCAGCTTTGCCGAACTGGGTTCGGAAGTTGCCGAGCGCGGCCTGGCCGGCAAGGTCAGCGGTGTGCTGCTCGACCTGGGCGTGTCTTCGCCCCAGCTAGACGACCCTGAGCGTGGCTTCAGCTTCCTCAATGACGGCCCCCTGGACATGCGCATGGATCCGTCCCGCGGGATCAGTGCTGCCGAATTCGTCAACACCGCGCCCGTCGAAGAAATCGCCCGGGTGTTCAAGGAATATGGCGAAGAACGTTTCTCCGGGCGCATGGCCCGTGCCGTGGCTGAGCGTCGCGACATCAAGCCGTTCGAGCGCACTGGTGACCTGGCAGAAGTGCTGAAAGTCGCCAACCCGGCGTGGGAAAAAGGTAAGAACCCAGCTACCCGTGCCTTCCAGGGCCTGCGAATTCACGTCAACAATGAACTGGGCGATCTCGAAGCCGGCCTCGAAGCAGCACTCGAGGCGCTGGAAATCGGCGGCCGCCTGGTAGTGATCAGCTTCCACTCGCTGGAAGATCGCATCGTCAAGCTGTTCATGCGCAAACTGGTCAAGGGTGAAACCGACAACCTGCCGCGCAACCTGCCGGTACGTTTCGAAGCTTTTGTGCCGAAAATCAAAGTCCATGGCAAAGCGCAGTTCGCCGGCGAAGCCGAACTCAAAGCCAACCCACGTTCCCGTAGCGCTGTCATGCGTGTCGCGGAGAAGCTGCGGTGAGCAAGCTTTTCGCCAAGCCTCTTCCAGGCGGCAGCTTTATCATGCTGCTGCTGTTTATCGGCGTGCTGGTTTCCGCGATCGCGGTGTCCTACAGCGCCCACTGGAATCGGCAATTGCTCAACTCGTTGTACGGCGAGTTGAGTGTGCGCGACAAGGCGCAGGCGGAGTGGGGGCGGTTGATTCTCGAGCAGAGCACCTGGACCGCTCATAGCCGTATTGAAGTGCTGGCCACCGAACAACTGAAGATGCGCATTCCCGGCGCGGCAGAAGTGCGGATGGTGGCGCCATGATGAAACTCGAGGGGGCACTCTTTCCGTGGCGGTTTCGCTTGGTCGTGGGCTTGCTCGGGATCATGGTGGCCGCGATTGCCTGGCGCATCATTGACTTGCAAGTGGTCGACCGTGCCTTCCTCAAGGGCCAGGGTGACGCGCGTAGCATGCGGCACATCCCGATTCCCGCGCACCGTGGCCTGATCACCGACCGTAACGGCGAGCCTTTGGCGGTCAGTACTCCGGTCACCACCCTGTGGGCCAACGCCAAGGAAATGCAGAGCGCCAAGGACCGCTGGCCGGCCCTGGCTGCCGCATTGGGCCAGGACCCGCGTGCGCTGACCGAGCGCCTGGAAGCCCAGGCCAATAAAGAATTCATCTACCTGGTGCGCGGCCTGACGCCGGAGCAAGGCCAGGTGGTGCTCGACCTGAAAGTGCCTGGCGTCTATGGCATCGAAGAGTTCCGGCGCTTCTACCCGGCCGGGGAAGTCACCGCCCATATGGTCGGCTTTACCGATATCGACGACCATGGCCGCGAAGGCGTGGAGCTGGCCTATGACGAATGGCTGGCCGGGGTCCCCGGTAAACGCCAGGTCATCAAGGACCGGCGCGGCAGACTGATCAAAGATGTTCAGGTCACCAAAAACGCCAAGGCCGGCAAGCCCTTGGCGTTGTCGATTGACCTGCGCCTGCAATACCTGGCCAACCGCGAACTGCGCAACGCGATCATCGAGAACGGTGCCAAGGCTGGCAGCCTGGTGATCATGGACGTCAAGTCCGGCGAGATCCTGGCCATGGTCAACCAGCCGACCTACAACCCGAACAACCGTCGCAACCTGCAGCCGGCGATGATGCGTAACCGCGCGATGATCGACGTGTTCGAGCCGGGCTCGACCATGAAGGCCATCTCCATGAGTGCCGCCCTGGAAACCGGGCGCTGGAAGCCGAGTGATCGGGTCGAGGTCTATCCGGGCACCCTGCAACTGGGCAAGTACACCATTCGTGACGTGTCCAGGAGCGAAGGCCCGGTGCTCGACCTGACCGGGATCCTGATCAACTCCAGTAACGTGGGCATGAGCAAGATCGCCTTCGATATTGGCGGTGAGACTATTTTCCGCCTGGCTCAGAAAATCGGCCTGGGCCAGGACACTGGCCTGGGCTTCCCGGGCGAGCGCGTCGGCAACCTGCCCAACTACCGCGAATGGCGCAAGGCCGAGACGGCCACGCTGTCGTACGGCTACGGTCTGTCGGTAACCGCGATCCAGTTGGTCCACGCGTTCTCGGCATTGGCCAACAACGGCCGTATCGCGCCCCTGACCCTGGTCAAGACCGACAAGCTGCCGCAAACCACCCAGGTGATCCCGGAAGACGTCGCCAAGACCATGCAGGGCATGCTGCAGCAAGTGATCGAGGCGCCGCGCGGGGTATTCCGTGCGCAGGTTCCGGCCTATCACGTGGCCGGCAAGTCCGGTACTGCGCGTAAGACCTCCGCAGGTCTCAAGGGCTACGCCGTCAATTCCTACCGCTCGCTGTTTGCCGGTTTCGGCCCGATGAGCGACCCGCGTTTTGCCATCGTCGTGGTGATCGATGAACCGAGCAAGGCCGGCTACTTCGGTGGCCTGGTTTCGGCACCGGTGTTCAGCAAAGTGATGTCGGGCACCCTGCGCCTGATGAACATCTCGCCGGACAACCTGCCGCCGACCCAGCAAGCCAATGCCATCCCGGCGATCCCACTCAAAGCCAACGGAGGGCGCGGCTGATGTCTCTGAGCCTGAACAAGATTTTCGCCCATGCCGGCCGCGACCTGTTGATTCGCGAACTGGCCCTGGACAGCCGCAATGTACGCGCCGGGGACTTGTTCCTCGCAGTGCCTGGCGGCAAGTTCGATGGCCGTGCGCATATCGCCGATGCCCTGCAACGCGGTGCGGCAGCCGTGGCCTATGAAGTCGAAGGGGCGACCGTCCTGCCGATTACCGATGTGCCGCTGATCCCGGTCAAAGGCCTGGCCGCGCAACTGTCGGACATCGCTGGACGCTTCTATGGTGACCCGAGCCGGCATCTGAACCTGGTCGGTGTCACCGGCACCAACGGCAAAACCAGTGTGACCCAGTTGGTTGCCCAGGCCCTCGATTTGCTCGGCCAGCACTGCGGCATCGTCGGCACCCTGGGCAGTGGCTTCTACGGCGCGCTGCAAAGCGGCCTGCACACCACACCCAACCCGATCGACATGCAAGCCACCCTGGCCGACCTGAAAAAGGCCGGTGCCAAGGCGGTGGCCATGGAAGTTTCTTCCCACGGCCTGGATCAGGGACGCGTCAGCGCGCTGGCCTTCGACGTGGCAGTGATGACCAACCTGTCCCGCGATCACCTGGACTATCACGGCACCATGCAGGCCTATGGTGAAGCCAAGGCCAAGTTGTTCGCCTGGAATGACCTGAAGTGCCGGGTGGTCAACCTCGACGACGAATTCGGTCGCCAACTGGCCGCCGACAAGGGCGAATCGCGGCTGATCACCTACAGCCTGGAAGACGCCAGCGCCTACCTGTATTGCCGCGAAGCGCAGTTCGACGACGAGGGTGTGCGTGCCACGCTGGTAACGCCTCAGGGCGAACACCATTTGCGCAGCGCCTTGCTCGGTCGTTTTAACCTGAGCAACGTGCTGGCCGCGGTCGGTGCCTTGCTCGGCCTGGACTATGCGCTGGACGAAATCCTCCGTGTGCTGCCCAAGCTCGAAGGCCCGGCCGGTCGCATGCAGCGCCTGGGTGGCGGCACCCAGCCATTGGTGGTGGTCGACTACGCCCATACCCCCGATGCCCTGGAAAAAGTCCTGCTGGCCCTGCGTCCCCACGCCAAGGGTCAGTTGTTGTGCCTGTTCGGCTGCGGCGGCGATCGCGATCGTGGCAAGCGTCCGCTGATGGCCGAAGTGGTCGAGCGCCTGGCCGATGGCGTGCTGGTGACCGATGACAACCCGCGCAGCGAAGACCCACTGCAGATTTTCGACGACATCCGCGCCGGTTTCAGCGCGGTAGATAACGTACGTTTTGTCGCCGGTCGTGGCCAGGCGATTGCCGAAATTGTTGCTGGCGCCAGCGCCGATGACGTGATCGTCCTGGCTGGCAAAGGTCATGAGGACTATCAGGAAATCAATGGCCAACGCCATGCCTTCTCTGACCTGGTGGAGGCCGATCGCGCCTTGACCGCCTGGGAGGTGAGCCATGCTTAAGGCCCTGCAATTGAGCGAAGTGGCGGGTCCATTGGGTGGCCGTCTGGTTACTACCGACAGCCGCTTCGAGGGCGTGAGCATCGACAGCCGGGCCATCGTGCCGGGCCAACTGTTCGTGGCCCTGGCCGGTCCGCGTTTCGACGGGCACGACTACCTCAACGAAGTGGCCGGCAAAGGTGCGGTCGCAGCCTTGGTCGAGCGTGCAGTGGCCAACGCCACCTTGCCGCAACTGCTGGTCAAGGACACTCGGCAGGCCCTGGGTCAACTGGGCGCCCTGAACCGTGCGGCCTTTACCAAGCCGGTCGCGGCAATCACCGGTTCCAGCGGCAAGACCACGGTCAAGGAAATGCTCGCGAGCATCCTGCGCACCCGCGGTCCGGTGCTGGCGACCCGTGGCAACCTGAACAACGACCTCGGCGTGCCCCTGACCCTGCTGGAACTGGCGGCCGAACACAGTGCTGCGGTGATCGAGCTGGGCGCCTCGCGCATCGGCGAGATCGCCTACACCGTGGCCATGACCAAGCCCGACGTAGCCGTGCTCAACAATGCCGGGACCGCCCACGTCGGTGAGTTCGGCGGGCCGGAAAAAATCGTCGAGGCCAAGGGCGAGATTCTCGAAGGGCTGGACGCCGATGGCGTCGCCGTACTGAACCTCGACGACAAGGCATTCGCCATCTGGAAGGCCCGCGCAGCCGGGCGCCAGGTGCTGACCTTCGCCCTGCACGACAGCCAGGCCGACTTCCATGCCAGTGACCTGGATCGCGACGCACGGGGCTGCCCGTCCTTCAAACTGCACAGTCCGCTGGGTGTCGAGCACGTCCAGTTGAATCTGCTGGGCACCCACAACGTGGCCAACGCCCTGGCGGCCGCCGCCGCTGCCCACGCCCTCGGGGTGTCGCTGTTCGGCATCGTCACCGGCCTGAACGCCGTGCAACCGGTCAAGGGACGCGCGGTGGCGCAACTGGCGAGCAATGGCATGCGGGTCATTGATGATTCTTACAACGCAAACCCCACCTCGATGTGCGCTGCGGTTGATATACTTGCCGGCTTTTCCGGCCGCACCGTCCTGGTGCTCGGAGATATCGGCGAGTTGGGCGAGTGGGCGGAGCAGGGGCACCGCGAAGTTGGCGCGTATGCCAGCGGCAAGGTTTCTGCACTTTACGCCGTAGGGCCGTTGATGGCGCATGCCGTCGCCGCCTTCGGTGAGCAGGCCCGTCACTTTGCCACTCAGGCCGACCTGATTGCGGCGCTGGGCGCCGAACACGATTCAAACACCACTATTTTGATCAAGGGCTCGCGCAGCGCGGCGATGGAAAACATCGTTGCGGCTCTGTGCGGTTCGAGCGGGGAGAAACATTAATGCTGCTGCTGCTAGCGGAGTATCTGCAACAGTTCTACAAAGGCTTCGCGGTCTTCCAGTACCTGACCCTGCGCGGGATTCTAGGTGTACTGACCGCGCTGTCGCTGTCGCTGTGCTTCGGGCCGTGGATGATCCGCACCCTGCAGAATCGTCAGATTGGCCAATCGGTACGTAACGACGGGCCGCAATCGCACCTGTCCAAGTCCGGCACCCCGACCATGGGTGGCGCGCTGATCCTGTCCGCCATTGGCGTCAGCACCCTGCTGTGGGCCGACCTGACCAACCGCTATGTCTGGGTCGTGCTGCTGGTGACCCTGCTGTTCGGCGCCATCGGCTGGGTCGACGACTACCGCAAAGTCATCGAGAAGAACTCCCGTGGCTTGCCGAGCCGCTGGAAGTACTTCTGGCAGTCGGTGTTTGGCCTGGGCGCGGCGATCTTCCTTTATATGACGGCCGCCAGTCCGGTGGAAACCACCCTGATCCTGCCGATGCTCAAGGACTACAGCATTCCGCTGGGTGCCGGCTTCATCGTCCTGACCTACTTCGTGATCGTCGGCTCCAGCAACGCCGTCAACCTGACCGATGGCCTCGATGGCCTGGCGATCATGCCGACCGTGATGGTCGGCGGCGCCCTGGGGATCTTCTGCTACCTGTCGGGTAACGTGAAATTCGCCGAATACCTGTTGATCCCTTATGTCCCGGGCGCGGGTGAACTGATTGTGTTCTGCGGCGCGCTGATTGGTGCCGGCCTGGGCTTCCTGTGGTTCAACACCTACCCGGCGCAAGTGTTCATGGGCGACGTCGGCGCATTGGCGTTGGGCGCGGCCCTGGGCACCATCGCAGTGATCGTGCGCCAGGAAATCGTGCTGTTCATCATGGGCGGCGTGTTCGTGATGGAAACCCTGTCGGTGGTGATCCAGGTCGCGTCCTTCAAGCTGACCGGTCGCCGGGTGTTTCGCATGGCGCCGATCCACCACCACTTTGAACTCAAGGGCTGGCCCGAGCCACGCGTGATCGTCCGATTCTGGATCATCACCGTGATTCTCGTGCTGTTCGGCCTTGCCACCCTGAAGCTGAGGTAGAACGAGTGTCTCTGATCGCTTCTGACCACTTCCGCATCGTTGTCGGCCTCGGCAAGAGCGGCATGTCCCTGGTTCGCTTTCTGGCGAACCGGGGCGTGGCGTTCGCTGTGGCTGACACGCGGGACAATCCACCGGAGCTGGTCACGCTGCGCCGTGACTACCCGCACGTGGAAGTGCGTTGTGGCGAGCTGGATGTCGAGTTCCTGTGCCGTGCCGACGAGCTCTACGTGAGCCCCGGCCTGGCGCTGGCTACACCAGCCCTGCAGGCGGCGGCTGCCCGTGGCGTGAAGCTGTCCGGTGACATCGAGCTGTTCGCGCGTAACGCGAAAGCGCCGATCGTCGCCATCAGCGGCTCCAACGCGAAAAGCACGGTGACCACCCTGGTCGGCGACATGGCGGCTGCGGCCGGCAAGCGTGTGGCCGTGGGCGGCAACCTCGGAACGCCGGCGCTCGACTTGCTGAGCGACGATGTCGAGCTGTACGTGATGGAGTTGTCCAGCTTCCAGCTCGAAACCACCGATCACCTGGGCGCTGAAGTGGCCACCGTGCTCAACGTCAGCGAAGACCACATGGACCGCTACAGCGGCCTGCCTGCCTACCACCTGGCCAAGCACCGGATCTTCCGCGGCGCGCGGCAAGTGGTGGTCAACCGCCAGGACGCCCTGAGCCGGCCGTTGATGGGCGAGGGCCTGCCGTGCTGGACCTTCGGCCTCGGCAAACCTGACTTCAAGGCCTTTGGCCTGCGTGAAGAGAACGGCGAGAAATACCTGGCCTTCGAATTCACCAACCTGATGCCGGTGCGCGAGCTGAAAATCCGTGGCGCCCACAACCAGTCCAACGCCCTCGCGGCCTTGGCGCTGGGGCACGCCGTCGGCCTGCCGTTCGACGCCATGCTCGCCACCCTGCGTACCTTCGCCGGCCTCGAGCACCGCTGCCAGTGGGTGCGTGACCTGGACGGCGTGAGCTACTACAACGACTCCAAGGCCACCAACGTCGGTGCCGCCCTGGCGGCGATCGAAGGCCTGGGCGCCGACATCGACGGCAAGCTCGTGCTGATTGCCGGCGGCGATGGCAAGGGCGCTGAATTCAAGGACCTGCGTGATCCGGTCGCGGCAAACTGCCGTGCGGTGGTGTTGATGGGCCGTGACAGCGAGCTGATCGGCCAGGCCATCGGCGACGGTGTACCGCAGATTCGTGTCAACTCGCTGCTCGAAGCGGTCGCGCAATGCCGCGCCGTGGCCCAGCCCGGTGATGCCGTGCTGCTGTCGCCGGCCTGCGCCAGTTTCGACATGTTCAAGAACTACGAAGAGCGTGGGCACCTGTTCGCCCAGGCCGTGGAGGACTTGGCATGAACTTGAGAAACATCATCAAGCCTTACCCGTCGCCGATCATCACCGGGCGCGGTATCGACCTCGACTTCCCGATGCTTGCCGGGTGCCTGGCGCTGATCGGCCTGGGGCTGGTGATGATTGCATCGGCCTCCACTGAAGTGGCAGCCGTGCAGTCGGGCAGCGCCCTGTATTACATGATTCGTCACCTGATCTACGTCCTGCTTGGCCTTGGGGCCTGCATCGTCACCATGATGATTCCGATCGCCACCTGGCAACGCCTGGGCTGGCTGATGCTGATTGGTGCGTTCGGCCTGCTGGTGATGGTGATCATCCCGGGGATCGGCCGCGAAGTGAACGGCTCGATGCGCTGGATCGGCTTCAGTTTCTTCAACGTCCAGCCTTCGGAAATCGCCAAGGTGTTCGTGGTGATCTACCTCGCCGGTTATCTGGTGCGCCGGCAAAAAGAAGTGCGTGAAAGCTGGATGGGCTTCTTCAAGCCGTTCATCGTGCTGCTGCCGATGGCGGGCCTGTTGCTGATGGAACCGGACTTCGGGGCCACCGTGGTGATGATGGGCGCGGCGGCAGCGATGCTGTTCCTTGGCGGGGTCGGGCTGTTCCGCTTCTCCCTGATGGTGGTCCTGGCCGTGGCGGCCGTGGTGCTGTTGATTCAGGTGCAGCCGTATCGAATGGCGCGTCTGACCAACTTTGCCGACCCATGGGCAGACCAGTTCGGCGCCGGTTACCAGCTGTCCCAGGCCCTGATCGCGTTTGGTCGCGGTGAGTGGCTGGGGGTTGGCCTGGGCAACAGCGTGCAGAAGCAGTTCTACCTGCCGGAAGCCCACACCGACTTCGTGTTCTCGGTCCTGGCTGAAGAGCTGGGTGCCATTGGCTCGCTGTTCACCGTCGCACTGTTCACCTTTGTCTGCATCCGTGGCATGTACATCGGTTATTGGGCCGAGAAGTCCAAGCAGTTCTTCGCCGCCTACATCGCCTACGGCTTGTCGTTCCTGTGGATTGGTCAGTTCCTGATCAACATCGGGGTGAACGTCGGCCTGCTGCCAACCAAGGGCCTGACCTTGCCGTTCCTCAGCTATGGCGGCAGCTCGCTGGTGATCTGCTGTGCG
The DNA here is from genome assembly GCF_009834545.1 of Pseudomonas sp. S04. Classification (NCBI taxonomy): domain Bacteria; kingdom Pseudomonadati; phylum Pseudomonadota; class Gammaproteobacteria; order Pseudomonadales; family Pseudomonadaceae; genus Pseudomonas; species Pseudomonas sp. S04. Next base: position 5,102,898 of record NZ_CP019427.1, on the reverse strand, counting down.
TGCCTGGGGCTGTTGCTGCGTATCGAGTGGGAGAGTCGGACCCACCTGGGCAGCGAAGAGATGGAGTTCAAGGAGAGTGATTTTGCCGAGGAGCCAACCCATGGGCGCTAACGTGCTGATCATGGCGGGCGGCACCGGTGGCCACGTGTTCCCGGCACTGGCCTGCGCCCGCGAGTTCCAGGCGCGCGGCTACACCGTGCACTGGCTCGGCACGCCCCGTGGCATCGAAAACGAGCTGGTACCCAATGCGGGCCTGCCGTTGCACCTGATCAACGTCAGTGGCCTGCGCGGCAAGAGCAAGTTGTCCCTGCTCAAGGCACCTTTTGTGCTGCTCAAGGCGGTGTTCCAGGCGCGGGCGATCATTCGTCAGCTGAAGCCGGTGTGTGTCCTTGGTTTTGGCGGGTATGTCACCGGCCCTGGTGGCGTAGCAGCCAGGTTGGCCGGCGTGCCGGTGATCGTTCACGAACAGAATGCCGTGGCCGGTACCGCCAATCGGTTGCTGGTGCCCTTGGCCGCGCGAGTCTGCGAAGCTTTCCCGGACACCTTTGCTGCCCGTGGCAGCCGGCGGACCACCGGTAACCCGGTGCGCGCCGAGTTGTTCCTCGATACGCCGCGCCCGGCCCTGGCCGGACGCCAGGCGCGTTTGCTGGTCCTGGGCGGAAGCCTGGGGGCAGAACCCTTGAACAAATTGCTGCCTGAAGCCCTGTCGCAGGTTCCCGTCGAACTGCGCCCGGAAGTGTTCCACCAGGCTGGCAAAAACCACGATGAAGTGACTGCCGAGCGCTACCGCGCTGCCGGTGTCGAGGCGCAAGTGCAGCCGTTCATCAAAGACATGGCCCAAGCCTACGGCTGGGCCGACCTGGTGGTCTGTCGCGCAGGTGCGCTGACTGTCAGTGAGCTGGCTGCTGCCGGTCTGCCCTCGATGCTGGTGCCTCTGCCCCACGCGATCGACGATCACCAGACCCGCAATGCCGATTATTTGGCTCGTGAAGGCGCTGCCTTCCTGATGCCGCAAAGAACGACCGGCGCCGCAGAACTGGCTGCGCGCCTGACCGAGGTCCTGATGCAACCACAACGACTCAACGACATGGCTGGCGCAGCTCGTCGCCTGGCCAAACCGAATGCCACCCGTAACGTGGTCGATATCTGCCTGGAGGTGGTTCATGGTTGAGAATCAGAAAGCCATGCCGCAGCCGGAAATGCGCCGTATCCGTCGTATCCACTTCGTCGGCATCGGCGGTGTGGGCATGTGCGGGATCGCCGAAGTGTTGCTGAACCTGGGCTATGAAGTGTCCGGTTCCGACCTCAAGGCTTCCCCCGTGACGGAGCGCCTGGAATCCTTTGGTGCACAGATTTTCCTCGGCCACCGCGCCGAGAACGCCGCGAATGCCGATGTACTGGTGGTCTCCAGTGCCGTGAACACCTCCAACCCGGAAGTGGCGACCGCGCTCGAGCGCCGTATCCCAGTGGTGCCGCGTGCTGAAATGCTGGCCGAGCTGATGCGCTACCGCCACGGCATCGCCGTCGCCGGTACCCATGGCAAAACCACCACCACCAGCCTGATCGCCTCGGTGTTTGCCGCCGGTGGCCTGGACCCGACCTTCGTCATCGGTGGCCGCCTGAATGCAGCAGGTACCAATGCACAGCTCGGCACCAGTCGCTACCTGATCGCCGAAGCCGATGAAAGCGACGCCAGTTTCCTGCACCTGCAGCCGCTGGTGGCCGTGGTCACCAACATCGACGCCGACCACATGGCGACCTACGACGGCGACTTCAACAAGTTGAAGAAAACCTTCGTCGAGTTTCTGCACAACCTGCCGTTCTACGGTCTGGCGGTGGTGTGCCTGGACGATCCGGTGGTTCGCGAGATCCTGCCGCAGGTCAAGCGCCCAACCGTCACCTACGGTTTCAGCGAAGACGCCGACGTGCGCGCAATCAATGTTCGCCAGCAGGGCATGCAGACCTTCTTCACCGTGCTGCGCCCTGATCGCGAGCCGCTGGATGTGTCGGTGAACATGCCGGGCAACCACAATGTGCTCAACTCCCTGGCGACCATCTGTATCGCCACTGACGAAGGCGTCAGCGATGAAGCCATCGTCCAGGGCCTGTCGGGCTTCCAGGGTGTCGGCCGCCGCTTCCAGGTCTACGGCGAGCTGCCGGTCGAAGGCGGCAGCGTGATGCTGGTGGACGACTACGGCCACCATCCGACCGAAGTGGCCGCGGTGATCCAGGCTGTGCGTGGTGGCTGGCCGGAGCGTCGCCTGGTGATGGTCTACCAGCCGCACCGTTACAGCCGCACTCGTGACCTGTATGACGACTTCGTCAATGTATTGGCCGATGCCAACGTGCTGCTGCTGATGGAAGTCTATCCGGCCGGCGAAGAGCCGATCCCGGGCGCCGACAGCCGCAAGCTGTGCAACAGCATTCGCCAGCGCGGCCAGCTTGACCCGATCTACATCGAGCGCGGCGTCGACCTTGCGCCGCTGGTCAAGCCGTTGCTGCGTGCCGGTGACATCCTTCTGTGCCAGGGCGCCGGTGATATCGGTGGCCTTGCACCCAAATTGTTGAAAAGTTCGTTGTTCGCAGGTGCCGTTGCCGCGCCTAGCGAGGGGAAGTTGAAATGACTGCAGCCTACGCCAACCTGTTCTCGACTATCGCCCCGCAAGACTTCGGGCGTGTCGCCGTGCTGTTCGGTGGCAAGAGCGCCGAACGCGAAGTCTCGCTGAAATCCGGCAATGCGGTGCTCAGTGCCCTGCAGAGCGCCGGTGTGGATGCGTTCGGGATCGACGTCGGTGACGACTTCCTGCAGCGCCTGCTCGATGAAAAGATCGACCGTGCGTTCATCATTCTCCACGGTCGTGGCGGTGAAGACGGCAGCATGCAAGGCCTGCTCGAGTGCCTGGGCATTCCGTACACCGGCAGCGGCATCCTCGCTTCAGCCCTGGCCATGGACAAACTGCGCACCAAGCAGGTCTGGCACACCTTGGGTATTCCGACCCCGCGTCACGCCGTGCTGAGCAGCGAAGCTGATTGTATTTCGGCAGCGACGGAACTGGGCTTCCCTTTGATCGTCAAACCGGCGCATGAAGGTTCAAGTATCGGTATGGCCAAAGTGACATCAGCGTCTGAATTGACCGACGCCTGGAAAGCGGCCAGTACCTACGATTCGCAAGTGTTGGTCGAGCAATGGATTCAAGGTCCGGAGTTCACCATCGCCACGCTGCGCGACCAGGTGTTGCCGCCGATCGCCCTGGGTACGCCGCACACTTTCTACGACTACGACGCCAAGTACCTGGCTTCCGATACCCAGTACCGGATCCCGTGTGGCCTCGACAGTGCCAAGGAACAAGAACTCATGGACCTTACGGCGAAAGCCTGTGAGGCGCTGGGTATCGCCGGTTGGGGACGGGCTGACGTGATGCAGGACGCCGAAGGGCAGTTCTGGTTCCTCGAAGTCAACACCGCACCGGGCATGACCGATCACAGCCTGGTGCCGATGGCGGCCCGGGCAGCCGGCCTGGATTTCCAACAGTTGGTGTTGGCGATCCTGGCTGCAAGCATTGAGCCGCGAGGGTAAGTCCATGCAAGGCGCCCAGCTACGTCATCAGCCACCCGCTCCCGGCCGCAAGCCGGTACCGCGGGGTGCCAGCCGAATGGTGGCCAAAGAGCCGATGTCGGTGCGCCTGCCGAAAGCCAATTTTGGTTTTCTCAAAGCGGTGTTCTGGCCGGTGCTGCTGGTGGCGTTGGGGTTCGGTACCTATGAGGGTGCCCAGCGCCTGATGCCGTACGCGGACCGCCCGATCACCAAGATCAACGTGCAGGGCGACTTGAGCTACATCAGCCAGCAAGCGGTACAGCAGCGGATCGCCCCCTACGTGGCGGCGAGCTTCTTCACCATCGACCTGGCGAGCATGCGCACCGAGCTGGAACAGATGCCCTGGATTGCCCACGCCGAAGTGCGTCGCGTCTGGCCTGACCAGGTGGTGATTCGCCTGGAAGAACAACTGCCCGTGGCCCGTTGGGGTGACGAGGCCTTGCTGAATAACCAGGGCCAGGCGTTTACCCCGCGTGAACTGGCCAATTACGAACATTTGCCACAGTTGTTCGGCCCGCAGCGGGCCCAGCAGCAAGTGATGCAGCAGTATCAGGTGTTGAGCCAGATGCTTCGGCCACTGGGTTTCTCCATCGCCCGGCTGGAGTTGCGTGAACGCGGCAGTTGGTTCCTGACCACAGGTGCCGGCAGTGCGGGGCCGGGGATCGAGTTGTTGTTGGGCCGCGGCAACCTGGTGGAAAAGATGCGCCGCTTCTTTGCCATCTACGACAAGACGCTTAAAGAACAGATTACGAACATTGCGCGCATCGACCTGCGTTATGCCAACGGCCTTGCCGTCGGCTGGCGGGAACCTGTAGCGCCCACGACGGCCCAACCCGCCGTCGCGAAGAATTGAGAAGAGGCAGGACCATGGCAAACGTGCAAAGCGGCAAAATGATCGTCGGTCTGGATATCGGTACCTCCAAGGTGGTGGCACTGGTAGGCGAGGTCGCGGCCGATGGCCAACTGGAAATCGTCGGGATCGGTACCCATCCTTCCCGCGGCCTGAAGAAGGGCGTGGTGGTGAACATCGAGTCCACCGTGCAGTCGATCCAACGCGCCATCGAAGAAGCGCAACTGATGGCCGGTTGCCGGATCCACTCGGCGTTCGTCGGCGTGGCGGGTAATCACATCCGCAGCCTGAACTCCCACGGCATCGTCGCGATCCGTGATCGTGAAGTCAGCTCCGCCGACCTCGAGCGTGTGCTCGATGCTGCCCAGGCAGTGGCGATCCCGGCCGACCAGCGGGTCCTGCACACCTTGCCGCAGGACTACGTGATCGATAACCAGGAAGGCGTGCGCGAGCCGCTGGGCATGTCCGGCGTGCGCCTGGAAGCCAAGGTCCACGTGGTCACCTGCGCGGTCAATGCGGCACAGAACATTGAAAAATGCGTGCGCCGCTGCGGCCTGGAAATCGACGACATCATCCTCGAGCAACTGGCTTCGGCGTACTCGGTACTGACCGATGACGAGAAAGAGCTGGGTGTGTGCCTGGTGGACATCGGTGGCGGTACCACCGACATCGCGATCTTCACCGAAGGCGCGATCCGCCATACCGCGGTGATCCCGATTGCCGGTGACCAGGTGACCAACGATATCGCCATGGCGTTGCGCACCCCGACCCAGTACGCCGAGGAAATCAAGATTCGCTACGCCTGCGCCCTGGCCAAGCTGGCCGGTGCCGGTGAAACCATCAAGGTGCCAAGCGTTGGTGACCGTCCGCCTCGCGAGCTGTCCCGCCAGGCCCTGGCCGAAGTGGTCGAGCCGCGTTACGACGAGCTGTTCACCTTGATCCAGGCTGAACTGCGTCGCAGCGGCTACGAAGACCTGATCCCGGCCGGCATCGTGCTGACCGGTGGCACGTCGAAGATGGAAGGCGCGGTGGAACTGGCCGAAGAGATTTTCCACATGCCAGTCCGCCTGGGCGTACCCCATGGCGTCAAGGGCCTGGACGATGTAGTACGCAACCCGATTTATTCAACCGGTGTTGGTTTGCTGATGTACGGCCTGCAAAAGCAGTCCGACGGCATTTCCTTCTCGGGGATCAGCAGCAGCCGCGATAGCTACAGCAACGAAGAGGCCAAGAGCCCGTTGCTCGACCGCATCAAGAGCTGGGTCCAGGGCAATTTCTAAAGATTTACCGCAACACCGTTACAAGCAGTAGGCGCAGTAGGCGAAAAAAACTAGAGAATTGAAGGAGAGGGAAAATGTTCGAACTCGTAGACAACATCCCCGCAAGCCCGGTCATTAAAGTCATCGGTGTTGGCGGAGGCGGCGGCAACGCTGTCAATCACATGGTCAAGAGCAACATTGAAGGCGTTGAGTTCATCTGCGCCAACACTGATGCCCAGGCGCTGAAAAGCATCAGCGCGCGGACCATCCTGCAACTGGGCACCAGCGTAACCAAAGGCCTGGGCGCCGGCGCGAACCCTGAAGTCGGTCGTCAGGCCGCCATGGAAGACCGTGAGCGCATCGCCGAAGTACTGGCGGGCACCAACATGGTGTTCATTACCACCGGCATGGGTGGTGGTACCGGTACCGGTGCTGCACCTGTAATCGCCGAAGTGGCCAAGGAAATGGGGATCCTCACCGTTGCGGTGGTGACCCGTCCGTTCCCGTTCGAAGGTCGCAAGCGTATGCAACTGGCCGACGAAGGTATTCGTCTGCTGTCCGAAAGCGTCGACTCGTTGATCACCATTCCCAACGAGAAGCTGCTGACCATCCTCGGCAAGGACGCCAGCCTGCTGTCGGCTTTCGCCAAGGCTGACGACGTGTTGGCCGGTGCCGTGCGCGGTATCTCCGACATCATCAAGCGTCCGGGCATGATCAACGTCGACTTCGCCGACGTGCGTACCGTGATGAGCGAAATGGGCATGGCGATGATGGGCACTGGCTGCGCCAGCGGTCCGAACCGTGCACGTGAAGCGACTGAAGCGGCCATCCGCAACCCGTTGCTCGAAGACGTCAACCTGCAAGGTGCGCGTGGCATCCTGGTGAACATCACCGCCGGTCCTGACCTGTCCCTGGGTGAGTACTCCGACGTGGGTAGCATCATCGAAGCCTTCGCTTCCGAACACGCGATGGTCAAGGTCGGTACCGTTATCGATCCAGACATGCGCGACGAACTGCACGTGACCGTTGTTGCTACCGGTCTGGGCGCGAAAATCGAGAAGCCGGTCAAGGTCATCGACAACACCGTCCACACTTCCATGACCAGCGCCCCGGCTCCTTCTGCCGCTGCCGCACGTCCGGAAATGCCGTCGGTGAACTACCGCGACCTGGACCGTCCAACCGTGATGCGCAACCAGGCTCAGGCCGGCGCAGCGGCGGCGGCAAAGCTCAATCCGCAAGACGATCTGGATTACCTGGACATCCCGGCATTCCTGCGTCGTCAGGCCGATTGATGAAATGTATCAGGCGTATTAAGTTGATTGGTGTTCAGCAAAGGTCTGGTCTGCTATTATCGCCAGCCTTTGTTGATACCAGTTCGCACTTTGCGCTGAAGCGGCCCATGCCATGATTAAACAACGCACCCTGAAGAATATTATCCGTGCCACAGGTGTCGGCCTGCACTCCGGGGAGAAGGTCTACCTGACCCTCAAGCCTGCACCTGTCGACACTGGCATTGTGTTTTGTCGTGCCGATCTCGACCCTGTGGTGCAGATTCCTGCTCGCGCAGAAAACGTTGGCGAAACCACTATGTCGACCACTTTGGTCAACGGTGACGTCAAAGTGGACACGGTGGAGCACTTGCTCTCGGCCATGGCTGGCCTGGGCATCGATAACGCCTACGTCGAGCTCTCCGCGTCCGAAGTGCCAATCATGGATGGTAGCGCTGGACCTTTTGTATTCCTGATTCAATCGGCTGGCCTGGAAGAACAGGATGCCGCCAAGAAGTTCATCCGTATCCTGCGTGAAGTGACAGTGGAAGATGGCGACAAGCGCGCCACTTTTGTCCCTTTCGAAGGTTTCAAGGTGAGCTTCGAGATCGATTTCGATCACCCGGTGTTTCGTGACCGCACCCAAAGTGCCAGCGTGGATTTTTCCAGCACTTCGTTCGTAAAAGAAGTCAGCCGCGCCCGGACCTTTGGTTTCATGAGTGATATCGAGTACCTGCGCAAGCACAACCTCGCACTCGGCGGTAGCGTTGAAAATGCCATCGTGGTCGATGCGGACGGTGTATTGAACGAAGACGGCCTTCGCTACGAAGACGAATTCGTCAAGCACAAGATCCTCGACGCCATTGGCGACCTCTACCTGCTGGGCAATAGCCTGATTGGTGAGTTCAAGGGCTTCAAGTCCGGCCACGCACTGAACAACCAGCTTCTGCGCAAATTGATTGAGCAGACAGATGCTTGGGAAGTCGTGACTTTTGAAGACGCCAGCACTGCTCCGATCTCTTACATGCGCCCAGTTGCGGCAGTGTAAGTAAAAACCTCTCTAGTTTTTAAAGGCTGCCTTCGGGTGGCCTTTTTTTATGCCTGGCGCAAATACCGGACCTACTCCTGCGCACTGACCACGCAGTTGCGTCCCCGGTGCTTGGCCTGGTACAGCGCCTTGTCAGCGGTGTACATCAGGTTTTCCAGGCTCTGGTTCGGTTGCCCCGTGGAGGTACTGAGGCCGATGCTGACGGTCATGGGCGATTCGTCGGCGGCAAAGGGCGGTAGTCGTTCGACCGCCGCACGAATATTTTCAGCGATGCGCAGTGCACCGGCGGTATCGGTTTCCGGCAGCACCGCGGCGAACTCTTCGCCGCCATAGCGTGCAGCGAGATCAGCCGGGCGGCGGATGTTTTCGCTGATGACCCTGGCCAGCACGCGCAACGCATCATCCCCGCCTTGATGACCATGCCGGTCATTGAAGGCTTTGAAGTGATCGGCGTCGATCATCAGCACCGACAGCGGTTTCCCCGAGCGATGGGCACGCGACCATTCGCGATTCAATACCGTATCCAGGGTGCGGCGGTTGGCCACTCCGGTGAGCGAATCAATGGCCGCCTGCTGGGCGAGCTCCTGCTCGGCGTGCTGGCGCAAACGCAGCTCGCGACACAGCAGTAGGGCCAGCCACATCAGGCCGATGCACAGCACACCGGTGGCGCCACTGATCACATAGGCGGTGCGTTTCCAGGTGGCGAAGACTTCGTCCATGGACAGCGCCACGATCACCGTCAATGGCAGATTGCCGACGCGCGAGAAGGTGTACAGGCGATTGCGGTGGTCCATGCTTGAGACACTGCTGAAACTGCCTGTGCCTTCGCGCATGATTCGAACCACATTGGGGCGGTTGCCGAAGCTCTTGCCGATGCTGTTGTCACGCAGCATGGGTTTTTGCGCGAGCAGAATACCGTCCTTGTCGAGCACATTGAGGGTGCTGTCGTTGCCGATGTTCAGGCTCTTGAACAACTCGTCGAAATACGCGAGACGCATGGACGCCACGGCCACGCCGAGAAACTCGCCGGAGGGTGAAGAGATGCGCCGGCTGAAACTGATGCGCCACTGCTCGCTGTCGGGGCACTCACAGCGGGGTTTGAAAGGACGGCTGATAAACATCCCGGTGTCATCGTTGAACGCATGAGCCAGGAAGTAATCACGGTCGGCGAAGTTCCCCGGCTTCGGGGTCACCAGGGAGGAGTCGGCGATCACGTTGCCATACTTGTCCAGCAACAGCAGGTCGCCTTTGAAACGTGCGGTGCTGGAGCGATCGAACAGCACCAGGTGACGGATCTGTGCCGACACCTGTTGCAGGTCGTCACGCTGGGCGGCGGCAATCAGGCCTTGCAGTGACAGGTCATAGAGTTCGACGTTGCGCAGCACATCCGCGTCGATCAACTGCACGATATTGGTCGCGCTCCGAGTCGCCGCCTGCATCGCGTTGGCGTGCTCGCGTATCAGCAGGAAAGTGACGATGGCGATGATGGCAATGACGGTCAGCGAACTGCCCAGAATCAGCATGAACTCGGGGCGGCGGGTGTTACCCGTCAAGTGGAGGTGCGTACGGCTTGCACTCATGGTTCTGATTTCTGCAGAGGGACATCATCAGCGTAGTTCCCGAACGGACCGGGCGGCATTGCAGATATCAGTTCGTTGATCGTTAGCTTGATTGCATATATAGATCCCAGGCGCAAAAAACGCCAGCCCCGCGATGAAGCATTATGTAGGAGCGAGCTTGCTCGCGATGGACGTGAACGAAAACGCACGAATGCCGTGAACACCCGGCACTCTGCGGTTCATCGCGAGCAGACGGAGGGCCGCCCGGCTCATTCCCATAGGTATGCGCAGACGTGCCTTAGAAAACGTTCAGCGGGTAGTCGAGGATCACCCGGTACTCATCGGTGTCGTTGTCCAGTGCGCCATAGCCGTTGCCACCCCGGTTGGTTGCCCATTGCAGGCGCACGGCGAGATTTTTCGCCGTGCCGTCCTGGACCACGTACTGCAGGTCGAGATCGCGCTCCCAGTGTTTGGCGTGCTGGCCGTCCGCGTTGTACCAGGCGCCATAGCCGGGGCTGTGCGGATCGACTTTGCGCAAGTCGAGGGTGCCGCGCGAATAGGACAGGGCCGAGGTCAGGCCGGGCATGCCCACAGCGGCAAAATCATAGGCGTACTTGAGCTTCCACGAGCGCTCGTTGGGGCCGTTGAAGTCCGAGTATTGCTGCGAGTTGTCGAGGTAGACGCTGTCGCCCTGGGCGATGTAGTCAAACGGGGTATTACCGTTCACCCGCTGGTACGCCGCCGTGAGGCTGTGATTGCCGACACCGAGGGTCAAATGCAGGCTGTAGGTGTTGTTGTCGATCGCCCCCAGCAGCGCTTCGCCGCTGTCCTGGGTGTGATAGTAGTGCAGGCCAGGGGTCAGGCTGACGTGCTCGTTTAGCGCGTAGCGGTAGTCGAGGTCGTAGTAGTACTGGTTCCACACGTCCTTGAGCTCGGAGGCGTACAGGCTGCTGCTAAGCCCTGGCACCGCGCTCCAGGCCACGCCGGCCCAGTTCAGGTGGCGGCTTTCGTCACCCTCGGCCAAGGTCCCGTAGGCAGTGCCGATGCGCTGGTGCCCGCTCTGGTTGTACGGCTTGGTGAAACTGGCCTGGCCACCTTCGAGCAGCCAGCCGTTGAAGCTGTGGTTGCTCAGGCTGACGCCGCGAAAGGTCTGCGGCAACATGCGGCTCATGCCGCCGGCGATCACCGGGTTATTGAGGAACAGGTCACCGGCCTTGAGCTCCGTGTCCATGGCGCGCATTTTCAGGGTCGCGCCGCTGGTGGAAAACGACCCCGGGGCTTTGCCGTTGCCATCGCCGGTCGGCAGGATGCTGGAGCCGTCGGTGCCGCCCCCGCCATCGAGTTTCAGCCCGAGCATGGCATTGGCGTCCAGGCCAAAACCCAGTGGACCCTGGGTGTAACCCGACTCGAATTGTCCGAGAAAACCCTGGCCCCACTCGATGTTGTCATCAGCCTGCTGCAGGCGATTGCGGTTCATGTAGTAGTTGCGGGCACTGAGGTTGAGGCTGGAACCCTCGACAAAACCTTCGTGCGGGGAGTTTTCGGTGGCCTGGGCGGCGGTGGGGATCGTTGCGGTGATTGCAATGAACAGAGGGCACAGTTTGACGGTGATACTCACGTGGGGTACAGCTCCTTGGCGCAATGACCTGTAGGGTCATTGTTTGAAAACCGGTGTTTCTTATTAAGAGGGACGCGTGCGGGCGGGGCGAAAACACAATAAAAAAAAGCCGCTGATAGCAGCGGCTTTTAAGACAACTTCACGTGGGAAAGAGCCGAGTAAAGTGTCGAGGGAAACTCGAAACGCTGATCAATCAGCTGTCTTTCTCAACCTGCGGCTGAGCCTGGACAGTCGCTGCTTGCGGGGCGTGCTCAGGGTTTTGCGCCTTGGCGGTCAGTTCGTTCTGGGCCTTGTCGAAGGCGGCTGCACGCGCGGCATTCTGCGCGATAAAGGCTGGCGACTCTTCGGCCATGGCCAATGGCGAGAGGAACAAGGACGACAAAACGAAAGCGCTGGCAATACCCATACTGTTGGACATCTGAAAAACCTTCTTGCTTGGCAAGTGCTGTTTGGTGCGGGCAAAGATAAGGGGCGCGGGTAAAAGGAAACAGAGCGGATTACAGAAAGGACTGTTGCGGGAACAGCAATAGTGGGTGCCGCGCCCAGTCTGCGGATGCCATTAGATGGGCAGGTAGATACCGAAGGTATTGACCCCTTCGTCACTGCGCACAAACACATCGCCGCCGTGCATCAGCGCAATTGCCTTGACGATGGCCAGCCCCAGGCCGTGGTTGGCGCCACTGTTGCTGCGCGAGGCGTCGACCCGGTAGAAACGCTCGAACAGGCGCGGCAGGTGTTCGCTGGCAATCGGCTCGCCGGGGTTGGTCACTCCAAGGCGAACCTGATGGTGTTCGGCGTCGATCCGCACCTCGATCACCTGTCCGGGCGCGGTGTGTTGTACCGCGTTGTTCAGCAGGTTGATCAAGGCCCGGCGCAGGTGGGCGATTTCAATCCGCACCTGGGCGTCACCGCTGACCCGGACCTGGACCTGGGCATCCTCGAGGATGAAGTCCAGGTAATCCAGGGTGGTCGCCACTTCATCGGCCAACGAGGTGCTGGTGAGTTTGGTGGCCTTGCTGCCCTGGTCGGCGCTGGCCAGGAACAGCATGTCGTTGATGATTGAGCGTAACCGCTCGAGCTCTTCCAGGTTCGATTGCAGCACTTCGAAGTAGTGTTCCGCCGAGCGTCCGCGCGTCAGGGCTACCTGGGTCTGGCCGATCAGGTTGGTCAGGGGGGAGCGCAGTTCGTGGGCCACATCGGCGTTGAACGATTCCAGGCGGGTATAGGCCTGTTCGACCCGTTCCAGGGTCGAGTTGAACGAGGTGACAAACTGATCGAGTTCCGGCGGCAAGGGCGACAGTTGCAAGCGCGCCGACAGCAGCGGTGGAGCCAGGCGTTGCGCTTCCTGGGACAGCCTGATCAGCGGCTTGAGGCCAATTCGCGCGACCCAGTAGCCCAGCGCCGATGCCAGCAGCACGCCGACGATTGCCAGGCTGATCAGGGCGACCAGCAAATGGTGCTGGGTGGCATGCACGGCCTGGGTGTCGATGCCGATCATGAAGCGTAGCGGTGGGCGCTGATCCTTGGCCGGGAACTGGCTGACCAGCACCTTCAGCGGGTAGGGCTGCTCCGGCAGCTGCAGGTCGCGCATGCCCAGCGGGCCCTCGGCGAAGGCCCGGATTTGGGGGGAGATATCGCCGTACTCGTAGTGGCGGTCGCCACTGATGATCCAGAAGCTGATGCGCTTGTCTTCTTCACCCAGCAGCTTGAGTTTGTTATTGATCTTGACCCAATGTTCCGGCGTGCCGTAACGGCCCACCGTGGATTCGAGCACGCTATAACGCGCATCCAGCTCCGCTTCCGGCAACAGGCCCAGGCCCTTGTCGACCTGTTGATACAAGGCCCAGCCGATCAACAGGAACACCAGCGCCGCCACCAGGGTAAACATGACGCTCAGGCGCAGGGCAATGGAATTACGGGGCACGTCGGCTCTCCAGTACATAACCCATGCCGCGGATGGTGTGCAGCAGCTTTTCCTCGAACGGGCCGTCGATCTTCGCCCGCAGGCGCTTGATCGCCACCTCGACCACGTTGGCGTCACTGTCGAAATTGATGTCCCAGACCATTTCCGCAATCGCGGTCTTGGACAGGATTTCCCCCTGGCGCCGGGCCAGCACACTGAGCAGGGAGAACTCCTTGGCGGTCAGGTCCAGACGGGTACCGGCGCGGGTGGCCTTGCGGCTGAGCAGATCTATCCACAGGTCGGCCACGCTCACCTGCACCGGTTCATGCCCGCCACTACGGCGGGTCAAGGCCTGCAGGCGGGCCACCAGTTCGAGGAACGAGAAGGGCTTGCCCAGGTAATCGTCGGCACCCTCGCGCAGGCCGCGGATCCGGTCCTCGACCCGCTCGCGTGCGGTGAGCATGATCACCGGCGTCTGTTTGCGCGCCCGCAAGGCTCGCAGCACGCCGTAGCCATCCAGCCCCGGCAGCATCACGTCGAGGACAATCACCGCATAGTCGCTTTCCAGCGCCAGGTGCAAGCCTTCGATGCCATCGGGGGCGACGTCCACGGTGTAGCCTTGTTCCGTCAGGCCGCGATACAGGTAGTCCGCGGTTTTTTCTTCGTCTTCAACGATCAGGACACGCATGACCCGCCTCAGTGTGTAGTCGCCAGCGCAGGTGCTGGTGTAGGCCGATGAAACAGCCGTTCAAGCCACAAGTATATGACCGGCGTGGTAAACAGCGTCAGCGCCTGGCTCACCAGCAAGCCACCGACCACGGCAATCCCCAGTGGCTGGCGCAACTCCGCGCCGGGGCCGTGGCCCAGCATCAGCGGCAGGGCGCCCAGCAAGGCGGCGAGGGTAGTCATGATGATTGGCCGGAAGCGTGTGATACAGGCCTGATAGATCGCGTCCTCTGGCGTAAGCCCACCCTTGCGCTGGGCGTCGAGGGCGAAGTCGATCATCAGGATGCCGTTTTTCTTGACGATGCCGATCAGCAACACCAGGCCGATCAGCGCCATGATCGAGAAGTCCTGGCCCAGCAGCCACAACATGATCACGGCGCCGAGGCCGGCCGAGGGCAGGGTCGAGATGATCGTCAACGGGTGCACGAAACTCTCATAGAGCACCCCGAGAATGATGTACACCGCCACCAGCGCCGCCAGGATCAACCAGGGCTGGCTGGCCAGCGAGCTTTGGAATGCCTGGGCCGCGCCCTGGAAGTTGCCGTTGACCGAGGTCGGCATGCCGATTTCGGCTTTCGCCTGGTTGAGCAGGATCACCGCATCGCCCAAGGCCACACCAGGCGCCAGGTTGAACGACAGGTTGGCGGCGGGGAACATGCCGTCGTGGGCGATGGACAGCGGGCCGATGGTCGGTGCGTCGAAGCGGGCCAGCGCCGACAGCGGCACCATCTCGCCGCTCAGGGGCGAGCGCAGGTAGAAATACGCCAGGCTTTCGGCCTTGCCCCGTTGCCGGGTGTCCAGTTCGAGGATCACGTTGTACTGGTTGATCTGGGTCTGGAACTCGTTGACCTGGCGCTGGCCGAAGGCGTCGTAGAGTGCTTCGTCGACATCACTGGCGGTTAGCCCGAAACGCGCGGCCGCCGCTCGGTCGATGGTGATATGGGTGATGCTGCCGCCCAGTTGCAGGTCGTTGGAAATGTCGCGGAAAGCCGGGATGCCGCGCAGTTTTTCCGTCAGGCGTTGGGTCCACACGTTGAGGGTCGGGCCGTCGTTGCTCTTGAGTACGTACTGATACTGGGCCCGACTGGGGCCGGAACTGAGGTTGATGTCTTGCCCGGCCCGCAAGTACAGGACGATGCCGGGAACCGCCATCAGTTGCGGACGAATCCGGTCGATGAACTGGCTGGCCGAGACATCGCGATCACCCCGTGGCTTCAGGGCGATCCAGAAGCGCCCGTTGGCGATGGTCTGGTTGTTGCCCGAAACCCCGACCGAGTGGGAAAACGCCTGCACGGCGGGGTCGGCGGCGACGATCTGCGCCATCGCCAGGTGCTTTTTCACCATGTCGCCATAGGAAATATCGGCAGCGGCTTCGGTGGTCCCAAGGACAAATCCAGTGTCCTGCACCGGGAAGAAACCCTTGGGGATAAACACGTAGCCCGCCACGGCCATGGCCAGGGTCAGGCCGAACACCCCCAGCATCACTTTCTGGTGCGCGAGGGCACGGCGCAGGCCGCGCTCATACAGGGCCAGCAGGCGCTCGCCGAAGCCCGGCCGGGCGTGGGCATTGTGCACCGGCGCGCGCATGAACAGCGCTGCCAGGGTTGGCGCCAGGGTCAGGGACACCACCACCGAAATCAGGATGGTCGAGGTGGCCGTCAAGGCAAACTCCTTGAACAGGCGCCCGACCACCCCGCCCATGAACAGCAACGGAATGAACGCGGCCACCAGCGAGAAGCTGATCGAGACCACGGTGAAGCCGATCTCGCTGGCGCCCTTGATCGCCGCCACGCGTTGGTCGTCGCCGGCCTCCAGGTGGCGGTGAATGTTCTCCACCACCACAATCGCATCGTCGACCACGAAGCCGACCGAAATCACGATCGCCACCAGGGTCAGGTTGTTGAGGCTGAAGCCCATCACGTACATCAGGGCAAAACTAGCGATCAACGACACCGCGAGCACGCTGGAGACGATCAGCGTCGCCGACAGCTGGCGCAGGAACAGCGCCATCACGGCCACCACCAGCAACACCGCGATCAACAGCGTCAGTTCCACCTCGTGCAGCGAGGCGCGGATGGTCTGGGTACGGTCGATCAGCACCTTGACCTCGACCGACGCCGGCAGCATCGCCTGCAGGCTGGGCAACGCGGCCTGGATACGGTCGACGGTCTCGACGATATTGGCCCCCGGCTGACGGAAAATTACCAGGTTGACCCCCGGCTGCGTGCCGGACCAGGCCTGCACGTAAGCGTCCTCCGCGCCGTTGACCACCCGGGCGACATCCCGCAGGTGCACCGGTGCACCGTCTTTGTAGGAGACGATCAGTTCGCCGTATTCCTCGGGGTGGAACAGTTGGTCGTTGGTCGCCAGGGTGGAAATGCTCGACTCGCCATACAGCGCGCCCTTGGCCAGGTTGAGGCTGGTCTGCTGGATGGCCAGGCGAATGTCGGCCAGGGTCAGGCCGATGGCGGCGAGCTTGTCGGCCGAGGCCTGGACCCGGATGGCCGGGCGCTGCTGGCCGGTGATGTTGACCTGGCCGACGCCGTCGACCTGGCTCAGTTGGCGCCCGAGCAGGGTTTCGGCGTAGTCGCTGAGTTCGGTGCCGGGCATTTGTGTCGAACTGACGCTGAGGATCAGCACCGGGCTGTCGGCCGGGTTGACCTTGCGCCAGGTTGGCAGGGTCGGCATGTCCTTGGGCAGTTTGCCCGCAGCG
Organism: Pseudomonas sp. S04; assembly: GCF_009834545.1. Lineage (NCBI taxonomy): Bacteria > Pseudomonadati > Pseudomonadota > Gammaproteobacteria > Pseudomonadales > Pseudomonadaceae > Pseudomonas > Pseudomonas sp. S04. Next base: position 5,086,359 of record NZ_CP019427.1, on the reverse strand, counting down.
GTGTTGATCGCGGCCTGGACCTCCTGGGCGGCGGTGTCGATGCTCTTGTCGAGGGTGAACTGCAAGGTCAGGTTGGTCGAACCCAGGGCACTGCTGGAAGTCATCTGGGTCATGCCGGGGATGGCGCTGAATTGCACCTCCAGGGGCGTGGCCACCGACGAGGCCATGGTGTCCGGGCTGGCGCCGGGCAGCAGGGCGTTGACCTGGATGGTCGGGAACTCGGCTTCCGGCAGGGGCGCAATCGGCAATCGCGGGAAGGCGATCAGGCCCAGCAGCACCAAGGCGAAGGTCAACAGGACGGTGGCCACCGGGTGATCGATGCACCAGGCGCTGATCCCCCTGCGGGCCGTCATGGCTGCTGCTCCGAAACGGTGGCCTGGGTCAGTTCCGGTGGTTCGTCGAGGATCTGCACGCGGCTCCCCGGCTTGAGTCGCGACTGGCCATCGCTGACCAGGACATCACCGGCCTGCACGCCCTTGATGATGTTCAGGTCGCTGTTCTGATAGACCATCTGCACCGGCACCGATTCGACCTTGCCATCCGTCACCCGGTACACAAAGTGCTGGTCCAGGCCGCGCTGGACCACCGTCGGCGGTACCACCAGGGCCGCCTTGTCCAGCGCGGTCTGGATCTTGATTGTCACCAGTTGCCCGGGCCAGAGCTTTTGCCCGGGGTTGTTGAATTCGGCCTTGGCGCGAATGGTGCCGGTGTTGGCGTTGATCTGGTTATCGATCAGCGTCAGGTGGCCTTCCCCGAGCAAGTTGCCGGTCTGGCCGTCGGTATCGGCTCCCAGATAGGCGTCGACCGCGGCTGCGGGCGTCGCGCCGATCAGGCCTTGCAAGGTCGGTAGCATCTGCTGTGGCAGGGAGAACTCGACGGCGATCGGGTCGATCTGGGTCACTGAGAACAACCCTTGGGTATCGCTCATGCGCAGGAAGTTGCCTTCATCCACGGTGCGAATCCCGACCCGCCCGGTCACCGGTGAACGTATCTGGGTGTAGGAGAGTTGCACCTGCGCCGCGTCGATGGTGGCCTGGTTGCCCAGCAGGGTGGCTTTCAACTGATTGACCAGGGCCTGCTGCTGGTCGTAGGTCTGTTTCGACACCCCGTCATCGGCGCTCAGCAGCTTGTAGCGCTGCAGATTGACCAGGGCCACCTGCAACTGGGCCTGGCTTTCGCCCTGTTGCGCGCGGGCCTGATCGAGGCTGGCGCGGATCGAGCGATCGTCGATGGTGGCCAGTAGGTCGCCGGCTTTGACCCGTTGGCCTTCCTTGACCAGCAGGCGGGTGAGGATGCCGTCGATCTGCGGGCGAATGACCACGCTGTGCAACGACAGCACCGAGCCGATGCCGCTGACATATCGCGGTACATCGCGCTGCGCGACGCTGACCACACGCACCGGCACCGCCGTCGGCGCGGCGAGTTTGCTCGAAGCCGGCTGGAGCAGGGTCCAGGCCCCGGCGGCGACAAGCACGACGAGGGTAGCGACAAGCAGGAGCGTGGTTTTTTTGCTGGGCATCAGGTCAATCGCCGGGGCCGGTGGGTCGGATAGGTAGCCAGTATGCCTCCGTTATAGCCCCACGATCCGGTCAGCAGGGTGACGGCTAACTGACAGGGCGGACAGCTTGGCGCTTGAAGCTTGCAGCTTGCCGCGGCTCTTCCCGCTATACTGCCGGCTTTTCGCGACCCATCATCCGGGCGCGACTCAACGCTACACCCGGAGCATTCATGACTTCCCCGACACAAGCGCCTGCGGCTGACGACCAGGCTGACCTGCCAGACAGCGTCGACTCCAGCGCCGACAGCGACAGCAACGCCGCGATCCCGGCCTTCAAGTTCCCGTTCAAGCCAGGTGAACTGGCTGCCGCCAAGGCTGGTAATCAGCCGTGGTACAAGAATGGCGCCAAGAATGGCCACACCAAGGTTCCGGGCGCTGCGCCGCCAGGTACCCGTCGCTCGATGGGCAAACGCTGATTTGCTGAGCTTGCGCAGTAGTCATCAGGCCACTGCCATTGCGGCCTAGGCCGCCTGCAACGAGATAAAGGCGTAATTCAGGGGCTGCGCAGTCGTCACCCGCGCTCCGGCGGCCTGCACCTGATCGGCCAGCGCGGCCCCCGACAGATGAAACTGCCATTGCCCGACCGCAGCCAATTGCGGTTCGGCCTGAACCTGGTCGATGGCGGCAGCAAACGCGGCCATATCCGGCAAATAGGCGGTAAAACCGTCGCCCTTGAGGGCTGCGGTGCAAATTCCCAGCTGTGTGCAAATCCCTTCCTTGGCTTGAATGTCGTCCCGATCGGCCTGGCGCGAATCTTCGATCAGGCTTGCCAGCGCCGGGTCGACCAATTGGCCGCCGACGATCAACTCAGGCCCCTGCTGCCATGACTCGGGCGGGCAGTCCTTGGCTCCCGGTGTCAGGGGGATGTGTGGGTTGATCTCCATCGGGTAGATCCGGCACACCAGCGGCCGACGTTCATAGATCCGGCACAGGTTGTCTTCGTCAAGATTCCGGCAGCGGCCCGCATTGAAGGCGGCGAAGGTAATCGTCACGTAGGCGTGGGTGTCACCGCTGGGCACCACCACTGAGCGGCGGCGGGCGTGTTCGCGCTGCACGGCCGGCAGGCCCAGGCCGTTGTCCAGGAACCCTTCGACCAGCACGATCACTGCGCCGCCATCTGCTGCCCACATGCGGGCTTCGGCGAGAGTCAGGGGCACATGGTGGTCATTGCAGCATTTGCCGCAGCCTACGCAGGAAAACGATGTGTTCATGGGGGCGTTCACAGTCCGAAAGCGTCAGCGATGACAAAAAAACAGCGCCGGGGCCTGGTGCGAAGCAAGTTGTGCGCCAGTCATTGACCCTGGGTGGCCGGGCGCACCGAGTCCCATTCTGTGACATGGGCGGTCTTGCTTTTCTTGTGGTAGAGGCACAGCTCCGTGCCCCGCTGTCCCTTCATGTGCTTTTGCGGGTACTGGCCCTCAAGCAGCAAGGCGCTGTAGCCGACGCGATCATCGAACAACGCGGCATTACCCACCGGCTTGGCGTGGCTCAACTGGCTGGCCTTGGTGCAACTGGCGAGTACCGCCTTGTCGTAGGCGGCCCAGGCGTCGGGGCTCGAGGCCTGGGCGTGGAGTGCGAGGCTGGTCAGGGCGATGAAGAGCAGGGCAGGGGATCGCATGGCAGGACTCCTGATGGGTAGGAGAGGGAGTATGCCTGATGCAGTTGTGGGGGGAGGCGGTGCTCAGTCTGGAACGGGTTCCCGGCGGACCAGGCGCATGCCGCAACTGTCATACATCTGCCGCGCCCGATGGTTGTCCTCCAGTACCTTCAAATCGACAAACCCTTCGCGACGCTGCTGGAAAACGCTGAAGGCATGCAGCAGCAACGCCCGTCCCAAGCCCTGCCCCCGGGCGCGGGGATGCACCACCAGGTGCTTGATGTAGGCGCTGGTCCAGCACTGGATCACGCCGACCAGGCCCTGCGCGTCGGAGGCGATGAAGCACAGTTGCGGATCGTATTCGGGGTCGCGCTCAAAACGTTCGCGCCAGGTAGCCAGAGCCGAGACCTGACCGCCGCCCTGGCGATAGCCGGCCTCTAGCAACTGATGCACCGCCTCGGCCATCGTCGGTTGGTAGCTGGTCAGGCTGATACCCGCCGGCCAGGCGCAGGGCGGCAGGGGGCCGGCCAGTTCGCGGCGCATTAACAGGCAGTAAGCCTGGGCCACGGCTCAATGACCCTGCTGCGCCACCGCTTTGGCGGCGTCGATCAGGCATTGGGTCAGCTCCGGCGAGGAGAATTTGGTCAGCACCGCATTGGCCCCGGACAGTCGGGCTTTTTCACTGTTCATCGCGCTGTCCAGGGAGGTATGCAGCAGCACGTAGAGGTGGGCAAAATCGGGGGTTTCGCGCAGGGTCCGGGTGAAGGCGTAGCCGTCCATTTCCGACATCTCGATGTCCGAGACAATCAGGTTGATCTGCTGCGCGGTGCCTTGCAGTTCCAGCAGGCAGTCGATGGCCTCCTTGGCGCTGCGGGCGGTGTGGCATAACAGCCCGAGGTGACGCAGGGTATGTACCGACTGTTGCAGCGCCACTTGGCTGTCGTCGACCACCAGGATGCGCGCGTTGCCCAGCAACTCGGCATCTTCCATGCTCAACTCGGTGGGCGCCATTTGCACCGGCTCCGGGGCAATGCCGTGGATGACCTTCTCGATGTCCAGCACCTGCACCAGCGTGCCATCGACCGAGGTCACGCCAGTGATGTACGAACGTCCGCCGCCCGAGCCATACGGCGGCGGGCGAATATCGGAGGTCAGGCAGTGCACGATCTTGCTCACCGCCTGCACGTGCAGGCCCTGTTTCGAGCGACTGACGTCAGTGACGATCAGGCAGCCACCGTCCGGGTCCGCCAGGGGCCGCTCGCCGATGGCGCGGCTCAGGTCGATGACCGATAACGAGTTGCCGCGCAGGGTGGCGATGCCTTTGACGTGGGGGTGCGACTCCGGTAGCCGGGTCAGCGGCGGGCAGGGGATGATTTCACTGACTTTCAGCAGGTTGATCGCCATCAGCTTGCCACTGCGCAAGGTAAACAGCAGAAGCGAAAGTGAATCTGCGCGGGCTTTGGTGGAGGACATAAAAACCTTCTGTGGAAAAGGTGGCGGAGGATCGCGGGAGCGCCGACAACTATTGATAACGAGTTATCGACTTGTCGGCGGCAGGCTTTAGGACCGGTACAACCTTTGTCGCCGCTGCCGAGCCCGCGAGGCTGCGTCAACGGCTGCAGGACGTTCATTTGGCTTGGCAATACCGTTGGGGGCGATCACTTCATGCCCAGCCGCTTGGCCATTCGCCCCAGGTTCGCCCGGTCCAGGCCCAGTTCGCGGGCGGCGCTGGCCCAGTTGTGCTGGTGGCGCTCCAGGCACGCGCTGATCAGTTGGCGCTGGTACTGCTCGGTGGCCTGGCGCAGGTCGCCGTTCATCTCCAATGCTGGCGCAGGTGCGGCGGGCGCAGGCACTGCGCTGATCTCAAGGGCGTCGTGGGGCAAGTCCAGGTCGATCGCACTGAGGCTGAGGATCTTCGGCCGCTCGCGGGAATTGCCCAGCGCCTTCAAGGCACTGCGGCCGATCAGGTGTTCCAGTTCGCGGACATTGCCCGGCCAGCTGTAAGCCAGCAGCGCGGCCTGGGCATCGCTGGACAGGCGCAGGCTGTTGAGGCCCATGCGCGAGCGATTCTGTTCGAGGAAATAGCCACTGAGCAGCAGCACATCGCGCCCGCGATCACGCAGGGCCGGCACCAGCAGTGGATACACGCTCAGGCGATGATAGAAGTCGGCGCGGTAGCGGCCACTGCGCACTTCTTCGGCGAGGTCGCGGTTGGTGGCGGCGATCAGGCGCACGTCGACCTGATGCTCCTTGTCCGACCCCAGGCGCTGCAGCTGGCCGCTTTGCAGGACGCGCAGCAACTTGGCCTGCACTGTCAGGGACAACTCGCCGACTTCGTCGAGAAACAGGGTGCCGCCATTGGCCAGTTCAAATTTGCCGCGGCGGTCACTGGTGGCGCCGGTGAAGGCCCCGCGCACATGGCCGAACAGCTCGCTCTCCACCAGGGTATCGGGCAGGGCGGCGCAGTTGAGGCTGATGATCGGCTTGTGGGCCCGCGCTGATGCGGCGTGAATTGCCTGGGCCACCAGCTCCTTGCCGACCCCGGTTTCCCCGGTGATCAGCACCGTCAGGTCGCTGCCGCCCACCAGTTTGATCTCCTCCACCAGGCGCTTGTGCGCCTTGCTCTGGCCGATCATTTCGCGGTCCTGCTGGCCGCTGGCCTGCCGATAGACCTCGGCCCGCTGGTGTTCGTCTTCGACCCGATTGGCCAGCCGCTCAATGCGCTCGGCGGCGTTGACCGTGGCGGCTGCCAGGCTGGCGAAGGCCTGCAGGGCATCCAGTTCGATGGGTTCGAAGCGTTCCGGGTCCAGCGCATCCAGGGTCAGCAAGCCCCAGGGCCGCTCATCGATAAACAGCGGGCAGCCCATGCAGTCGTGGACCTCCAGGTGCTCGTCGAGGCCATCGACCAGGCCGTCATAAGGGTCCGGCAGCTCGCTGTCGGCGGCAAAGCGTGTCGGGCCAGGGCTGCTGAGCAGCGCCTCGAAGCGCGGGTGCTCGCTGACCTTGAAGCGCCGGCCCAGGGTGTCGGTACTCAAGCCGTCGACGGCCAGCGGCACCAGCCATTCGCCATCCAGGCGCAGCAGGGCGGCGGCATCGCAGGGCAGCAGGGCACGCATGGCTTCCAGCAGGCGCCGGTAGCGCTCACCTTCGGGCAGTTCGCGGGACAGGTCAGAGACCAGCGGCAGCAGGGTGGTCAGCAGGGATTTTGCAGTCATATTGACTCCATGTAGTCGAGGTGACTATAAAACCCCAAGGGTCGTTATGACTACATATTAATCAAACCATTGATTTATAACGATTTAATTCTTGGCATGGAAACTGATACCCAAAGGGTAATCCATTAAAAGCAGTCGTTCAGGAGTTCATCCCCTTATGCTTAGCGCTCAAGACCGTGCCATCGTCAAATCCACTGTGCCACTGCTGGAAAGCGGTGGTGAAGCCCTGATCACCCACTTTTACCGCATGATGCTCAGCGAATACCCGCAAGTGCGCCCGCTGTTCAACCAGGCGCACCAGGCCAGCGGCGACCAGCCCCGGGCCCTGGCCAATGGCGTGCTGATGTACGCCCGGCACATCGACCAGCTCGACCAGTTGGGCGATCTGGTGGCGAAGATCATCAACAAGCATGTGGCCCTGCAGATTCTTCCTGAGCACTATCCGATTGTTGGCAGCTGCCTGTTGCGCGCCATCAGTGAAGTGCTCGGTGACGAGATCGCCACGCCCGAAGTGATGAATGCCTGGGGCGCGGCCTATGGCCAACTGGCTGAGATCCTGATCGGTGCCGAAGCCGCGATCTACGACCAGAAAGCCGAAGCTGTCGGCGGTTGGCGCGGGGCGCGCGAGTTCATCCTGGCCCAGCGGGTCGAGGAGAGCGCGGAAATCACCTCGTTCTACTTTGAACCCGCGGACAAGGGCCCGATCCTTGCCGCAGAGCCAGGCCAGTACATCGGCATGAAGCTGCTGCTGGACGGTGAAGAGATTCGTCGCAACTACTCGCTGTCGTCCCTGGGTACCGACGGCCAGTACCGCATCAGCGTCAAGCGCGAAGCCGGCGGCCGCGCTTCGAATTACCTGCATGACCAGTTCCAGGTCGGCGCCCGCATCGAGCTGTTCCCGCCTGCTGGCGACTTTACCCTGACGGCCAGCGACAAGCCGCTAGTGCTGATCAGCGGCGGGGTGGGCATCACCCCGACCCTGGCCATGCTCGAAGCGGCCCTGGCAACCGAGCGGCCGGTGCACTTTATCCATTGCGCGCGCAACGGCGGGGTGCATGCCTTCCGTGACTGGATCGACGCCCTGGCCGCGCGTCATCCGCAACTCAAGCGCTTCTACTGCTACGCCGAAGATGACGGGGTCAGCCCGGCGGCTGACCAGGTCGGGTTGCTGAGCCAGGAGCAGTTGGGCAACTGGTTGCCCGAGCAACGGGACCTGGATGCCTACTTCCTGGGGCCCAAGGGTTTCATGGCGGCGATCAAGCGTCACCTCAAGGCGTTGGGTGTGCCAGAGAGCCAGAGCCGTTACGAGTTCTTTGGGCCGGCTGCGGCGCTGGAGTAACGGCAAAGGGGCGATTTGGTCAGACCGAGTCGCCCCTATCGCGGGCAGGCTCGCTTCCACCAGTCTTTAGTCGAGGCAAGGTCAATTGTGGGAGATTCTATGGTGTTGAGGGTCTGTGGGAGCTGCTGAAGGTTGTGATCTTTTGATCTTGGATTTGAGGTATATCCATTGCTGCGGTTGTGGCGGCTAATGGTTCCGCCCTTACGTGAACTGCCCCCCGAATGTTGGACACCTGACCCCTCGGGAGGGTGTTCCATGACGAAATACAACCTAGCACTCAAGCAATCACTGATTGAAGAGTGTTTGTCTGCCAGTAGCGTTCATGAGGTGGCCCTCAAGCATGGCTTGAGTCCATCGCTGCTGCGGCGCTGGATCAAGGGTTTTGAAAAACACGGTGCCTCTGGCTTGATTGCCAAGTACAGCCATTACGATGCCCAGTTTAAATTGAAGGTTTTGCAGTGCATCGAACAAGATGGACTGTCGGACCAACAGGCCTGTATACGGTTTGATATCCGTGGTCCAAGTAGTATCAGGCAGTGGCGAAAGCTGTACGATGAAGGCGGTGTAGAAGCACTACAACCGCATCGTCTTAAAGAGTCCAGCATGCCCCGCAAACCTTCTAGGCAACCCAAAGCAAGTCCTGTTCTTCCTGCGGACGCAGAGCTGACCTCTGAACAAATGCTCGCAGAACTGGCCTATCTGCGCGCGGAGAATGCCTATCTAAAAAAGCTCGATGCCTTAATCCAAGCGGATCCCCGTACTGCGCAGCCAAAAAAACGCAGTCCGTCCAAGGATTGAGGCATGAGTATCCACTTGCTCTGTTGCTACGTGCTGCGGGACTTGCACGCAGTACCTTCTATTATCAAAGCAAAACACTGCTAACCGACAAGCATGCCGACCTTAAAGATCGCATCCGCAGCGTCTATCACGGGCATAAGGGGCGTTACGGCTACCGCCGTATCACCGCAACCCTTGGAAACAGTGGTGAGTTGATCAATCACAAGAAGGTGCATCGGCTGATGCAGATGATGGGCCTCAAGTCGTTGGTCAAAGTGAAGAAATATCGCTCTTACCGAGGTGCTGAAGGGCTTGTTGCGCCTGATCTACTAAAGCGCGAATTTAAGGCAGAAGCCCCTAACCAGAAATGGGCAACCGACGTGACGGAGTTCAAGGTGAAGGGGCAGAAACTGTTTCTTTCGCCTCTCATGGATTTGTACAACGGCGAGATCCTGGCTTACCAGATCAACCGACGTCCCGAGTTCAGGATGGTTTCGACGATGCTGGAAAAGGCCTTCGGGCGACTGAATCAAGGGGACAAACCGATACTGCACTCTGACCAGGGTTGGCAGTACAGGCAGCCTACCTACCGACACATGCTGGCCGAAAAGAGCATCGAGCAGAGCATGTCGCGCAAGGGTAATTGCTTGGACAATGCCGCCATGGAAAGCTTTTTCGGCACGCTCAAGAGCGAGTTTTTCTATCTGGAATCATTTGAGAGTGTGGAGCAGCTGGCATCAGGCATAGAGGATTACATCGCCTACTACAACCAAGACCGCATAAGCCTCAGACTGAATGGCTTGAGCCCGGTACAATTTCGGACCCAGGCATTAAATCAATAGCGTCCCCTGTCCAACTTTCGGGGGGCAGTTCAACGGCGGGTCACTTTGGCAAACGCCCCAAAGTAACCAAAGGTCTTTGCCCCAGGCGTTCGGCCCCTCGCTACGGTATCCATCCGGGGGCATCGCCTCCGGTTTGCTTCGCTGCACCTCCTCTCGATGTATGCGGCTTCGCCGCACGGCGCTCCGCGCCTCCCCCCTGATGGACACCTTCGCTCAGCCTGCCGATGGGGCGGGTGGATCAAGAGCAAAAGCACGGCGACCTGCCGGTCGGCCTGCTTTCCTGCGTTGGAGTATCTTTGTGGGAGCGGGCTTGCCCGCGATGAGGCCGGCATAGCCAACATTTATGCCCCCTGACCCACCGCCATCCCGGGCAAGCGGAGCGCCGCCTGGCCTGGTCCCACAGATTCACTGTGCGAGCTTGCTCGCGATGGCGTCATGCGCGTCAACACAGATTCCACGGGTTAATCCGCTGTTAATACCCTCCACCGTTAATTCCCAGCGAAAGGTCCGATACCACGCCACGTGCTGCATACGCACGCCTGGCGTGTAAACTGGCGGCCATAGCCTGATTTATGACGAAGGAAACGGGAATGAACGAGGATTCGATGCGCCTGGGCCGTGAGCGGCGCTTTCTGGTGTTGTTGGGCATCATCTGCCTGGCGCTGATCGGGGGCGCGCTGTACATGCAGATCGTGCTGGGCGAAGCCCCGTGCCCACTGTGCATCCTGCAGCGTTATGCATTGCTGCTGATCGCTCTCAGTGCGTTCGCCGGCGCGGCCATGCGCACCCGACGCAGCATCACGGTGTTCGAGACCCTGGTGGTGATCTTTGCCCTGGCAGGGGCGGGCACCGCGGCCCATCACGTCTACACCCAGTTCTATCCATCGGTGAGCTGCGGTATTGATGTGCTGCAGCCGATTGTCGATGGTTTGCCACTGGCGAAGATCTTCCCGCTGGGCTTCCAGGTCGACGGTTTCTGCTCCACGCCTTATCCGCCGATCCTTGGCCTGTCGCTGGCGCAATGGGCCCTGGTGGCCTTCGTCCTGACCGTGGTCCTGGTGCCGCTGCTGGTTTCGCGCAACCGCAAACAGCTGAACTGAGGCCGACACCCTCAACCACCGTCGTTGCACAAAAAACGCCCTGGTCCTCGAAAGAGGCCGGGGCGTTTGACGTTTCAGCGCGCCAGTAAAAAGTTCGTGATGTGGGGCAATCGAGGGTGCGGCGAGTGTGCGACATGTTGTCACAGCTCAAGTGTCGCAACTCATTTCAAGCTTCGTGTTTTGGCATGAAAAGATACAAAGATCTGCCCGGCACCGGTCTTGGCCAAAAGCCAGCAAGAATGCCGCGACAGGCAGTTTTAACAGGCTTCGGCGAATCGCCACAGGCCTTGTGAAAAGGGGGCTTTGGCGAGCATGGCGGACCGAGCTGGGGCCTGGAAGCTGTCTGAACTGCGCACAGTAGGCCTACAATTTTTGGGGTTCTTGTTGAGAATGAATCGCGATAAAATCGGCAATCTTTACAGGATTGGTTAATGATTGTTGCCGTATCCGATAAAAATTATTTCGAGATGAGACATGGTTTATAAAACGTTACATATCTACAATCGCCCGCACTGAAATTCCGGCACTGCTCACCCCTGAGCAGAGAAGGGTGGTCGAGGAGCGGTTCGATAGCTTCGTGCGACCCCAGGTGTCGGTGCCTTTCCAATTATCCGCACCAAATGGAATTGGTCTGTAACAAGGCCTTTGACCACGAATTCGAATAAGAACTCACCGCTGGCCCAGGATGTGTCAATCAGCGTTTAACGCGTGACGGGCAAGCCCTTATTCAATCCAAGAAAAATGCCAACCCTTGGCAGGGTGAAGTGTTGGCGATCGAAACCCAACTGCATTGCGCAAGCTGCTTTAGAGGTCGTGAGATGAGTAAAAACAGGTACCCCAGACTACTAGGCTTATTGCCGCTGCTCGGCACGCTGTTGCTGGGAGGCTGCAACATGACCTTGCTCGATCCCAAGGGCCAGGTCGGCCTGGACGAGCGAAACCTGATCATCACCGCAACGCTGCTGATGCTCCTGGTCGTGGTTCCGGTCATCGTCATGACCTTCCTGTTCGCCTGGAAGTACCGTGCGTCCAACACCAGCGCCACCTACACGCCTAAGTGGAACCACTCCACCAAGATCGAAATCGCAGTGTGGGCTGTCCCGGTTCTGATCATCATTGCCCTGGGTTACGTCACCTACAAATCGACCCACGCCCTGGACCCGTACCGTCCGCTGGAGTCCGACGTTAAGCCTGTGACCATCGAAGTGGTCGCGCTGGACTGGAAGTGGCTGTTCATCTACCCGGAACAAGGCATCGCCACGGTCAACAAGATCGTGTTCCCGGCGCACACGCCAATCAACTTCAAGGTGACCTCGGACGCCGTGATGAACTCGTTCTTCATCCCGGGCCTGGGCGGCCAGATCTACGCGATGGCGGGCATGCAGACCAAGCTGCACCTGATCGCCAACCAGAACGCTGAAATGGACGGTATCTCCGCCAACTACAGCGGCGCTGGTTTCACCGGTATGAAATTCAAGGCAATCGCCACCACCCAGGAAGAGTTCGACGCCTGGGTAAGCGAAGTCAAAAAGGCACCTAAACAGCTTGAACAAGCTGAATACGCAGCCCTTTCCAAGCAGAGCCAGAACAACCCAGTCGAGCTCTACTCCTCGGTTACGCCGAACCTGTTCCAGATCATCGTCGACAAGTACGAAGGGATGAAACCGGGTCCGAAGGTCAAGCACGAGAAGAAAGAGAAAGAAGTGGCCGCTACGGACATGGAATCGCATTCAGCTGCCGGGGCAGAGGAGTAAACGATGTTTGGTAAATTAAGTTGGGAAGCGGTCCCGTTCCACGAACCGATCGTGATGATTACCATCGCCATGATCGCGCTCGGTGGTCTGGCGCTGTTCGCTGCAATCACCTACTTCAAGAAGTGGACCTACCTGTGGACCGAGTGGTTGACCTCGGTCGACCACAAGAAAATTGGCGTGATGTACATCATCGTCGCCATGGTCATGCTGCTGCGCGGTTTTGCCGACGCCATCATGATGCGTACCCAGTTGGCCATGGCCACCGAGGGTTCGCCGGGCTACCTGCCTCCTGAACACTATGACCAGATCTTCACCGCTCACGGTGTGATCATGATCATCTTCATGGCGATGCCATTCTTCACCGGCCTGATGAACCTTGCAGTGCCGCTGCAGATCGGCGCGCGTGACGTTGCCTTCCCGTTCCTGAACTCCTTGAGCTTCTGGTTGCTGGTTTCCGGCGTGGTGCTGATCAACCTGTCCCTGGGCGTTGGCGAATTCGCCAAGACCGGTTGGGTTGCCTATCCGCCGCTGTCGGGCCTGCAATACAGTCCGGGCGTGGGGATGGATTACTACATCTGGGCGCTACAGCTATCCGGGCTAGGTACGACGCTGACGGGGGTCAACTTCCTGGCTACCGTGCTGAAAATGCGTACCCCGGGCATGAAGCTGATGGACATGCCGATCTTCACCTGGACCTGCACCTGGGCCAACGTCCTGATCGTCGCTTCGTTCCCGATCCTGACCGCTACCCTGGCACTGCTGACGCTTGACCGTTACATGGATTTCCACATTTTCACCAATGAACTTGGTGGCAATCCGATGATGTACGTCAACCTGTTCTGGGCCTGGGGTCACCCCGAGGTGTACATCCTGATTCTGCCGGCGTTCGGGATCTTCTCCGAAGTCATCTCGACCTTCACTGGCAAGAAACTGTTCGGCCACCACTCGATGATCTACGCTTCGGGCGCGATCTCGATCCTCGGCTTCATGGTCTGGCTGCACCACTTCTTCACCATGGGTTCGGGTGCCAGCGTCAACGCCTTCTTCGGCCTGGCGACGATGCTGATTTCGATCCCCACGGGTGTGAAGCTATTCAACTGGCTGTTCACCATCTACCAGGGCCGCCTGCGTTTCACCAGCCAAGTGCTGTGGACCCTGGGCTTCATGGTGACCTTCGCCATCGGCGGCATGACCGGCGTACTGCTGGCCATCCCGGGTGCTGACTTCGTCCTGCACAACAGCCTGTTCGTGATCGCGCACTTCCACAACGTGATCATCGGCGGCGCCGTGTTCGGCTACATCGCAGGTTTTGGCTTCTACTTCCCGAAAGCGTTCGGCTTCAAGCTGCACGAAGGCTGGGGCAAGGCTGCATTCTGGTTCTGGATCACCGGCTTCTTCGTCGCATTCATGCCGCTCTACGTCCTGGGCTTCATGGGCATGACCCGTCGCCTGAACGCCACCACCAACCCGGAATGGGTGCCGTACCTGTACGTCGCCATGTTCGGCGCCGTGATGATCGCTGTCGGCATCGCCTGCCAGTTGATCCAGCTGTACGTCAGCGTGCGTGATCGCAACAAGCCAGAAAACATGTGCGAACACGGTGACCCGTGGAATGCCCACACCCTGGAATGGTCGACCTCCTCGCCACCACCGTTCTACAACTTCGCCGTACTGCCAAAAGCCGATGTGATCGATCCGTTCACCGAAGCCAAGGAAAACGGTACTGCGTACCAGGCGCCAAGCCGTTACGAACCGATCCACATGCCAAACAACACCGCCACCGGTGTGGTCATGGGCGCACTGTTGACAGTGTTCGGTTTCGCGATGATCTGGCACATCTGGTGGCTGGCCGCCTTCGGTCTGGTCGGCACCGTGGTGTACTTCGTGATCCACGCTGCGCGTGATGATCAGGGCTATATGGTGCCGGTCGACGTGATCGAGCGCATCGAAGCCGAGCAGCACAAGCGTCTGGTAGCGGCCGGGAAAGTTCCAGCCACCGCCACCCGTGTTGAAACCTCGTTGGAACAGGCTTAAACCATGTCGAACTTAGTGACCAATGCTGGACACACCCATGTCGATGGACATGGGCATGATGACCATCACCACGACTCGGGCGAGATGACCGTATACGGCTTCTGGCTCTACCTGATGACCGACTGCATCCTGTTTGCGTCGATCTTCGCGGTATACGCGGTACTGGTAAACAACGTCGCCGGTGGCCCGTCGGGCCACGACATCTTCGAACTGCCGTATGTACTGGGCGAAACCGCTCTGCTGCTGTTCAGTTCGATCACCTACGGCTTCGCCATGCTGGCGTTGTTCAAGGGCAAGAAGAGCCAGGTCCTGGGCTGGTTGGCCATGACCTTCATGTTCGGCGCCGGCTTTATCGCCATGGAGATCAACGAGTTCCACCTGCTGATCTCCGAAGGCTACGGCCCTAGCCGTTCCGGCTTCCTGTCCGGGTTCTTCACCCTGGTCGGTACCCACGGTCTGCACGTGACCAGCGGTCTGATCTGGATGGCGATCATGATGTACCAGGTGCAGAAAAACGGCCTGACGGCGACCAACAAGACCCGTCTGAGCTGCCTGAGCCTGTTCTGGCACTTCCTGGACGTCGTGTGGATCTGCGTATTCACCGTTGTTTATCTGATGGGGACTATGTAAATGGCTAACACATCACATTCCCACGACGACGCCGGTCACGGCAGCGTCAAGTCCTACGCCATCGGCTTCATCCTGTCGGTCATCCTGACGGTGATTCCTTTCGGCCTGGTGATGTACCCATCGCTGCCGAAGTCGATCACCTTGTGGATCGTCCTGGCATTCGCCGTGATCCAGGTGCTGGTGCACCTGGTGTACTTCCTCCACCTGGATCGTTCGCAGGCTCAGCGTAACAACGTGATCGCGTTTGTCTTCGCCGCACTGGTAATTGTCCTGCTGGTGGGTCTGTCGCTGTGGATCATGTTCAGCATCCACACCTTCATGATGGCGAAGTGAGGTAAGTCCGGATGTCCTTTAAGCACTTTATCCAAATCACCAAACCGGGGATCATTTTCGGTAACGTGCTTTCTGTGGCAGGCGGATTTTTCCTGGCCTCGAAGGGGCATGTCGATCTGGCCATTTTCCTGGCCGCGATGATCGGCACGTCCCTGGTGGTGGCCTCGGGTTGCGTGTTCAACAACTGCATCGACCGTGACATCGACCTGAAGATGGAGCGCACCAAGAACCGGGTGCTGGTGCAGGGCCTGATCTCCCTGAAACTGGCACTGGTCTACGCGACTGTCCTGGGTGTTGCTGGCGTGGCCCTGCTGTACAAGGTGGCCAACCCGTTGGCGGCGCTGTTCGCGGTGATCGGGTTTGTCATCTATGTCGGCTTCTACAGCCTGTATCTCAAGCGCAAGTCGGTACACGGCACGCTGGTGGGCAGTCTGTCGGGGGCGATGCCGCCGGTGATCGGTTATGTGGCCGTGAGCAACAGCTTCGACATGGCTGCGCTGACCCTGCTGGTGATGTTCAGCCTGTGGCAGATGCCGCATTCCTATGCGATCGCGATCTTCCGTTTCAACGACTACCTGGCGGCATCGATTCCGGTGTTGCCGGTCAAGCGTGGGATCCAGGTGGCGAAGCGGCATATCCTGCTCTACATCCTGGCGTTCCTGGTGGCGACCTTGATGCTGACCTTCAGTGGTTATGCGGGGATGAGTTATCTCGCGGTTGCGGCGGCCATGGGCATGTACTGGTTGTATATGGCCTGGACCGGCTACAAGGCGGTGGATGACACGGTGTGGGCACGCAAGCTGTTTGTGTTCTCGATCTTCACCATCACTGCGTTGAGCGTGATGATGTCGTTGGATTTCAAGGTGCCGAGTGAGTTGTTGCTGACTTACGCGCCTTGAGGTTTGCCGCTGTAACTGGAGCCCCGCCTTTGTGAGAAGAGCGGGGCTTTTTGTTGGGGGGGCATATCCGTTGCTGTGGTGATGGCGGCTAATGGTTCCGCCCTTACGTGAACTGCCCCCCGAATGTTGGACACCTGACCCCTCGGGAGGGTGTTCCATGACGAAATACAACCTAGCACTCAAGCAATCACTGATTGAAGAGTGTTTGTCTGCCAGTAGCGTTCATGAGGTGGCCCTCAAGCATGGCTTGAGTCCATCGCTGCTGCGGCGCTGGATCAAGGGTTTTGAAAAACACGGTGCCTCTGGCTTGATTGCCAAGTACAGCCATTACGATGCCCAGTTTAAATTGAAGGTTTTGCAGTGCATCGAACAAGATGGACTGTCGGACCAACAGGCCTGTATACGGTTTGATATCCGTGGTCCAAGTAGTATCAGGCAGTGGCGAAAGCTGTACGATGAAGGCGGTGTAGAAGCACTACAACCGCATCGTCTTAAAGAGTCCAGCATGCCCCGCAAACCTTCTAGGCAACCCAAAGCAAGTCCTGTTCTTCCTGCGGACGCAGAGCTGACCTCTGAACAAATGCTCGCAGAACTGGCCTATCTGCGCGCGGAGAATGCCTATCTAAAAAAGCTCGATGCCTTAATCCAAGCGGATCCCCGTACTGCGCAGCCAAAAAAACGCAGTCCGTCCAAGGATTGAGGCATGAGTATCCACTTGCTCTGTTGCTACGTGCTGCGGGACTTGCACGCAGTACCTTCTATTATCAAAGCAAAACACTGCTAACCGACAAGCATGCCGACCTTAAAGATCGCATCCGCAGCGTCTATCACGGGCATAAGGGGCGTTACGGCTACCGCCGTATCACCGCAACCCTTGGAAACAGTGGTGAGTTGATCAATCACAAGAAGGTGCATCGGCTGATGCAGATGATGGGCCTCAAGTCGTTGGTCAAAGTGAAGAAATATCGCTCTTACCGAGGTGCTGAAGGGCTTGTTGCGCCTGATCTACTAAAGCGCGAATTTAAGGCAGAAGCCCCTAACCAGAAATGGGCAACCGACGTGACGGAGTTCAAGGTGAAGGGGCAGAAACTGTTTCTTTCGCCTCTCATGGATTTGTACAACGGCGAGATCCTGGCTTACCAGATCAACCGACGTCCCGAGTTCAGGATGGTTTCGACGATGCTGGAAAAGGCCTTCGGGCGACTGAATCAAGGGGACAAACCGATACTGCACTCTGACCAGGGTTGGCAGTACAGGCAGCCTACCTACCGACACATGCTGGCCGAAAAGAGCATCGAGCAGAGCATGTCGCGCAAGGGTAATTGCTTGGACAATGCCGCCATGGAAAGCTTTTTCGGCACGCTCAAGAGCGAGTTTTTCTATCTGGAATCATTTGAGAGTGTGGAGCAGCTGGCATCAGGCATAGAGGATTACATCGCCTACTACAACCAAGACCGCATAAGCCTCAGACTGAATGGCTTGAGCCCGGTACAATTTCGGACCCAGGCATTAAATCAATAGCGTCCCCTGTCCAACTTTCGGGGGGCAGTTCAACGGCGGGTCACTTTTTTTACAAGCGCCTAAAAAAAGTAACCAAAAAAACGCTTGCCCCAGGCGTACGGCCCCTCGCTTAGGCTCGGGGTCCCTTCGCTACGGTATCCATCCGGGGGCATCGCCTCCGGTTTGCTTCGCTGCACCTCCTCTCGATGTATGCGGCTTCGCCGCACGGCGCTCCGCGCCTCCCCCCTGATGGACACCTTCGCTCAGCCTGCCGATGGGGCGGGCGGAGCAAGATCAAGAGCTGCAGGCGAGCTAACGCTCGGCCTGTTGAGTGGTCAGGGCGGGCGAGGCGGCCTACCGGCCGGCCTGCTTTTTCTGGCTGAAACATCTCTGTGGGATAACTCTGTGGGAGCGGGCTTGCCCGCGATGGCGATCTGCACCAAACCACAGATCCCGGCAATCCCCCCAATCCCCCATAGCAGCTGTCGAGCCCGCGAGGCTGCGTTCGAGGACCTGGTCCTCGCCGCTCTTGCGCTGCGTTTTCTCCGCCGATGCGCTCGCTCACCCCAGCAAAAAGCCCCGCCTTCAAACGAAGAGAGGGGCTTTTTGTTGGGCTGGTTTTGCTCGGCGATTACTGGGCCGCGATGCTGTAGCCGGCAAACGCGGTCTGCTGTTGCAGGGCGGTGATGATGGCTTTGCGGGTGGCCGGTTGTTCGGTGCCGCTGGCGTCGAGGAAGGTTTCGTTTTCCAGTTCCAGTTCGTCGCCTTCGCCGACGAAGGTGAAGCCGAGGAATTCATAGGCTTGGCGATCGACGCTGGGTTTCGAGCGTGGGGTGCGCAGGGGCAGGGTCACGGTGAGGCCGTCCTTGCTGATGCTGAACACTTCGACTTCTTTCTTCGCGCGGGCGGCCTTGCCCTTGCTGCCGCTTGGGTTGCTGATGGCCTGGTGGGTCTGGTTGAGGACTTTCAGGGCCAAGCCGTAGACCAGCTCCTGGAAGCTTGGGTCGTCCTTGAAGCTGGACAGGATGCGGCTGATCGGGAACTTGCTGCTCAGGTCTTCGAGGGCGGCGATGTCGGCGGCCTCGGCGTCCTTGAGCTGCTTGAGCTGGCCCATCAGTTCGTACGCCTGGTCGTCGTCGAAGCGGTCATGGGCCTGGCGGATGGCCGTGCGCAGCTCGCGAATCTGGTCGCTTTCCTTGGAAGTGTGGAAGGCGTCCAGGACCATCTCGCTGATGGTTTTGGCCTGGGGCACGTGTTGTGAAAGATTGATGGAGTTTTCGTATTCCGCTTTGGACGACAAGGTGACTACGAATTCAGCGGTATTGGAATCTGGCATTGAAATTTCACTACTTCTTTAAACTTGAATTGAGGCGAGAAAGCACGACGGCCTTTTCAGGCCGCCTAATCTATTGGACCGGGGCGGTGTTGTCACGGGTGTTGAAGCCTTTGCGCTCGTTTGTCGACCAGGTGCTGGACCACCAGGCGTCCAATCAGCACCAATAGGGTCAGGCTGATCAGCAGCACCGAGATGGCGGCCACGCTTGGGTCGACGTTGTCGCGCAAGCCGCTCCAGATGCGCTTGGGCAAGGTGTCGACGTTGACGCTGGTGATGAACAGGGTCACCGCCACTTCTTCCCATGACAGGGCGAAGCCGAGCAGGGCGGTGGATGCCAGGCCCAGTTTGAGGTTCGGCAGGATCACCATGAAGGTGGTCTGCATCAGGCTGGCGCCGAGGTTGCGCGACGCCAGTTCAATCCGACGGTCGATCTGGCTGAGGGCCACGAGCATGGTCACCACCCCGTACGGCACCACCATGATCACGTGGGCGATCACCACCCCGGTCAGGGTGTCGTAGCCCATGCCCGGGGCGAAGCGGCCGAGCTTGGTTTCCATGAAGTACAGCACCAGCGCCGAAATCACCGGCGGGATCGCCATGGGCAACAGCACCAGGCCGATCAGCGCGGTGGCCAGTTTCGAGCGCATGTACCAGATGCCGAGGCTGAAGCTGGCCGCCAGCAGGGTCGCGATGATACTGGTGGCAAAGGCAATGGTCAGGCTCTGGCTGATGGCATGGAACCAGTCCGGGTTGCTCACCAGCGCCTCGTAATGGCGCAGCGACCAGTTGCCCTCGGGCATCGACAGGAAGCGCTTGCTGGTGAACGACACCGGTATCACCGTCAGCAGCGGGAACAGCATGAACGCCATGGCGGTCACGGCCAGCAGGCGGGTACTCAGGCTTGTACGATGGGTGTTCATAGATAACCTCAGCCTACCAGGCGGTTCACACGGGTCATTTTCAGCAGGACCCAGATCAATGCGCTGACCAACAACAGCAGCACCACGCTCAAGGCAGCTCCCAGGCCCCAGTTACTGGTCTGGAACATTTGCAGGAACACGTACTCGGCGATCATCACCGTCTGCCCGCCACCCAGCAGTACCGGGGTAATGAAGAAGCCCAGGCAGAACACGAAGACCATGATGAAGGCACCCAGCACTCCCGGTAGGGTCTGGGGCAGCAACACTTGCCAGAAGGTGCGCAGTGGCCCGGCGCCCAGGCCGCGGGAGGCCATGAGGATGCGCTGGTCCAGCTGGCGCATGCTCGACAGCAGCGGGAACACCGCATACGGAATCATCACGTGGAGCATGCCGATCACCACCCCGATTTCGTTGCGGCTCAGTTGCAGCGGTTGATCGATCAGGCCCATGCCCATCAGCCCATTGTTGAGCACTCCGTTGCTGCGCAGGGCGATCAACCAGCCAAACGCCCGCACCAGCACCGAGATCCAGAACGGGATGAAGATGCAGATCTCCACCACCCGCTGCCAGAACGGCGGGCTGAACACCCAGCAGTAAGCCAGCAGGTAACCGATCACCAGGGCCAGGACGCTGACGGTCAGGCACAGGCGCAGGGTGCGCCAGAGCATGTCGTGGATGGCCGGGTCGGTGGCGATGCGTTCGTACTGGTCCAGGCCCGGTGTCGGCAACGAGAAACTCCAGCCAACCACGCCGATAAACGGCAGCACGTAGAAGATCAGCAGCAACACTGGCAGCGGGAACAGCAGCAAGCTGCGTTCCAGCGCCGGCGAACTGAACCGCGGCTTGGGTTTGCTCAGGGTCAAGGTCATGGTCATGATCGATGGCTCACTTGGACAGCCGCGTGAGGTACTGCTCCAGGGCGTTGGAGTAGTTATCGGCGTACCACTGGGCGTTGAGCGCGATCTGTTTTTTCAGGTTCTCTTCTGACGCGCAGTTGGCTTGCAGTTGTTCGGCCGACATCAGCTTCTCGGTCGCGCTGTTGGACGGCCCGTTACCCAGCAGTTCGAAGAGCTTGAGCTGGCCTTGCGGTTGCAGGGCATGCTGGATGAACTGCATCGCCGGCTGGCTGCCCGCCGGGTTGCCCGACAGCACGGCCCAACTGCTGGAGTTGATGAAGCCGTTGTCGAAGCTCCAGCGCACGCGGCCTTCGGTGTCTTCGCTGAGCAGCTTGGCGCGGGTGTGCCAGATAGCGCCCACCGAGACTTCGCCATCGACCATCAGTTGCTGGCTTTCGGCGCCCGAACTCCAGAACGACAGCACGTGGGGCTTGATCTCGTCGATCTTGTTCAGTGCGCGCACTACGTCCAGCGGGTAGAGCTGATCGGCCGGTACGCCGTCGGCCAGCAGCGCCGCTTCGAGCATGCCGTTCATCCACTTATAGAGGGTGCGTTTGCCAGGGAATTTCTTCACGTCCCAGAAATCGGCCCAGGTTTTCGGCCCGTTATCGCCGAACTTCTCGCTGTCCCAGGCCATCACGTAGCTGAACTGGTAGCTGGCGATCCCGTGGTCGGAGGCCAGTACCGGCGCCACCTGGTCACGCTTGATCACGTTGTAGTCCAGCGGCTGCAGGATCTTTTCCTTGCCCAGGACGATTGCGCTGTAGCTCTCGACGTCGACTACGTCCCAGCTGGGCTGACCGCTGGCCAGTTGCGAGCGGATCGCGCCCTCGGTGGGGCCGGCGCCGTCGATGCGCACCTGGATTCCGGTGTTCTTGGTGAAGGTGTCGGTCCAGGCCGAGCGGAAGGCGGTCAGTGCGTCGCCGCCCCAGTTGACCACCACCAGCGGCTTGTCGGCCGACCAACTGATACCGCTGCGCAGCGCCAGAGGCACTGCCGCCAACAGGCCCATGGCCTGGATAAAGGTGCGTCGGTTGATCTGCCCGCCACGGGCCTTTTCGATAAGCACTTCAATACAGTCGCGTTGATGATCCTGGCTCATGGGCAAGTCCTCAGATGGCGGGTGTCCGTTGGGACAAGGGCCTATTGTTGTCGTTAGGAGAGAGCTTTGTGACGCACGTAATTCAGGGGTCAGGCTTGCAGCAGGAAGCTTTGCTGGACCGGCCAGCTCAGCCACACCGGGGCGCCGCTGGGCATCAGGGCCCCCGGATGATTACCGGGAACCGAGAGGTTGATCGGCAGGGCATCGCCCCCGACCGTCAGCGACAGGTGAGTGCTGGAACCCTGGTAGACCTTGTCGGTGAGTTGCGCCGGGATCACGTTGTAGCCGTCGCGGTTCGGGCGTTCGCTGTGCAGGTCCATGTGTTCGGGACGCACCGCCAGCACGCTCGGCTGTTTGCTCAGGGGCGCGGGGGCCTGGGCGTGCAGCAGGTTGTCGCCACAGCGGCCGCTGGCGGTCGGGCCGTTGCGGGTCAGGTCCAGCAGCGGGAACAGGTTCATCTTGCCAAGGAACTCGGCGACAAACCGGCTCTCGGGGCGGTTGTAGATGTTTTCCGGAGTGTCGACCTGGGTCAGCTTGCCGTGGTTGAAAATCGCGATGCGCGATGACAGCGCCAGGGCTTCGTTCTGGTCGTGGGTGACGAACACGAAGCTGGTGCCGACCTGGCGGTGGATGCGTTGCAGTTCGGTCTGCAGCTGTTCGCGCAGGTTCTTGTCCAGTGCCGACAGGGGCTCGTCGAGCAGCAGCAGGTCCGGTTCGAACACCAGCGCCCGGGCAATCGCCACGCGCTGTTGCTGGCCGCCGGACATTTCGGCGGGCTTCTTGTGCATGTGCGCGCCGAGGCCGACCACTTCGAGAATGTGCTTGACCCGACGCTGGCGTTCTTCGGCGGCGACTTTGCGGATGCGCAGCGGGTAGGCCACGTTGTCCGCCACCGTCATGTGCGGGAACAGCGCATACCCCTGGAACACCATGCCGTAGTTACGTTTTTCCGCCGAGCGCTTGATGATGTCGACGCCCTGTTCCATCAACTTGCCGGACGTCGGGCTGAGGAAGCCCGCGAGGATCATCAGCAAGGTGGTCTTGCCCGAACCGGAAGGCCCCAGCAACGTCAGGAACTCGCCTTGGCGAACGTCCAGGTCGACGTTATCCAGCGCTGCGAAGCGACCGTAATACTGGCTGATACCTTGTGCGCTGAGCTGAATCGCTGAACCGCTGGACACGATGGAGTTCCTCTTTTTATTGCCCATAAGACGTACGAGGACGGATGCAAATCCGAAATGGGCTTTGGGTTTATTATTGTTAAAAGTATCGCTACATCAATGGAATTATTTTGTGGGTATTGGTTAGTAAAATTACTCAATTACCCGCTGACTCCGCCCTATGAAAGAGCGGAGTTTGCCGCCACGTCAGAGGGTGTCTTGCCAGGTCTGGTGCGAGGATTGCAACTGAGTCTTGACCCAACTGCTAAAGGCCTGGACCACCCGCCGCTCGGCTTTTTGCGGGTCGGTTGCCAGGTAGTAGCCGCGGTGCAGGTCGATGGTGATGTCGAACGGGCGCACCAACAGTCCCTTGGACAGCGCGTCGCCGCTGATCAGGTTGTCGCCGATGGCGATGCCCTGGCCGGCAATGCACGCCGACTGCGCGCAGTGGGCGTCGGAGAACAGGATTCCGCTCATGGCATTGACGCCCGAGGCACCGGCGGCGGTCAGCCAGACGCGCCAGTCCGAGTAGTCGGTCATGTGCAGCAGCGGGTAGGCGCTGAGTTCCTGCGGGTTCTTCAGGCCGCTCAAGGCGTTGATCAGGCGCGGGCTGCACACCGGGAAAAAGCGTAGCGCGACGATTTCCTCGACGTGCATTTCTGGCCAGTCGCCAATGCCGTAGGCGATAAACAGGTCGACGTTGGTGTTGTGGGTGTCGTCCGGCGACTTGGGGGAGATCAGCTGCAACTGCACCTGCGGGTACTGGCGCAGGAACGCGCCAATGTGGTGGCACAGCCAGTAAGTGGCGAACCCCGGCGCGCAGCTGACACACAGCCGTCCCGAGACTTCCTGGTCGTCAACCGGCTGGCCGGCGTCGAGCAGGTTCAACAAAATCCCATGCACTTCGCGGGCATAACGCTCGCCCTGGTAGGTCAGGCCGATCCCGCGGCCGATGCGCTCGGTCAGGGCAAACCCCACGCACTCTTCCAGCTTGCTGATCTGGTGGCTGATGGCGCTGCGGGTCAGGTTCAGTTCGCGGGCGGCGACCGACACGCTGCCCAGCCGGGCCACCGCATCCAGAGCCCGCAGGGCTGTCATCGAAGGAAAGCGCATAAAGAATCCTGTCTTTAAGGGAGCTGAGTGTTGAATCGTATGGTGACGTAAATCGAACGATTAAGCCAAAAAAAATCGATTGTTGTATTGGTTGATTCAACAATACTAGTGCCATTCGTCAGGGTCACCGAAGCCAAACGTGCGCGGAAGACCCTTCACCCGCACTGAACTCGAAGGTGGCTTGCATGGCTGAGTCCGACAACTTTTCCTCTACCCATTCTGCGCAAGGGACCTATGCCGACCTGATCCTTGGCAACGGTCGCATCTATACCCAGAACCCTGCGCAGCCCTGGGCTGAGGCCGTGGCCATTCGCGGCGGCAAGTTGGTGGGGGTTGCCAGCCTGGCCGAGCTGCAAGGGTTCAAGGGCCCGAACACCCTGGTGCATGACCTGCAGGGCGCCTTCTGCATGCCGGGCCTGCACGACATGCACACCCACCCTGACCTGGCCCTGGCCCCGCGCTACAGCGACGACCTGGATGTCGGCATCGAAGACCCGACCCCGGAACAGTTGCGCGCGAGCATCCTGGCCTATGCCGAGGCCCACCCCGGCGACGGTTGGATCTATGGGCAGTACTGGGTGCGCTACACCTTCCGCGAAGCCGGCCTGACCCCGGGCCGGGCGTGGCTCGACAGCGTCATGCCGGATCGCCCGGTGGCCCTGCTCGATCGCATGTGGGGCACCATGATGGTCAACTCCAAGGCCCTGGAACTGGCGGGCATCGACCGCCATACCGCCGACCCGCGCAACGGCTACCTGGAGCGCGACGAACTGAGCGGCGAACCCAACGGCCTGATGATCGACGGTGCCTACGCGATGATCCACGCCGCCATGCCGCCGACCCCGGTCAGCGTGCTGCGCCGCGCCTACCGTGATGGGGTGCATTTCCAGAGCTCGCGTGGCGTCACCGCGAGCAAATACGTACACGTCTGCGAGCAACGCCTGCAGGCGCTGAAAGAGCTGGACGACAGCGGCGAACTGACGGTGCGCATTGAAGCCGCCATCAGTTGGCAGGACGACATCTTCCCGGTGCGTCGCCGCTGGGAGCTGCTCAGTGGTGAGCGTCACTACTACCGCAGCGCGCGCCTGAGCGCCAACGCGGTGAAATTCCACTTCGACGGCACCGTGGAGCCGAAGTCCTCGTACCTGCTGACCCCCTGGCCAGAAGAGTCGAGCTGGCGCGGCAAGCTCAACCTGACCCCCGAGCACATCACCGACATGGTGGTGGACATGGACAGCCGCGGCATCCGCGTCATCGCCCACTGCACCGGTGACGGCGCTTCCGATGTGTTCCTCGATGCCGTCGCCGAGGCCCGGCGGCGCAACGGCTTCAGCGGTGTGCGCCACCAGTGCGCCCACAGCACCTTGCTGCACCCTGGCAACCTGCCGCGCTTCAAGGAACTCAACGTGATCGCCGAATTCTCCCCTGCGGCCTGGTACCCGACGCCATTCGCCAGCGGCGCACGTTCGGGCTACGGCCAGGAGCGGCTCAAGCGCATCTACGATTTCAAGGGCGTGCTCGAAGCCGGCGGCACTGCGGTGATGGGCACCGACTGGCCGGTGGCGTCCATCGACCCGTGGCTGGCGCTGGAAACCATGGTCACCCGGCAAAACCCGTGGAACGACGATCCGTCCTGCTTCGGCGATCCGATCAGCCTCGAGCAGGCGCTGAACGTGATCACCCTCAATGGTGCCGTAGCCATGGGCCTGGAGCAGTCGACCGGCAGCCTGGAAGTCGGCAAATCGGCGGACTTGATCGTCATCGACCGCGACCTGTTTGCCCAGCCGGCGCGCAATTACATCCACCAGACCCAGGTGCTGTTGACCTTCGTCGACGGGCAACTGGTCTATGACCGCAACGGCGCACTGGCCGACGCCGGCCTCAAGGCCGTGTGGACAGGTGAGCCACCGGTGCTGGAGGGCAAGGCCCAATGAACCCTCAACGCATCGCGGTGACCGTGGTCTCGGGGTTTCTCGGGGCCGGCAAGACCACCTTGCTCAACCGCATGGTGCGCCGCGCCGAAGGCAGTCGGTTGGCGGTGATCGTCAATGATTTTGGTGAGCTGAACATCGATGCGGCGATCGTTTCCGAGGTCACCGATGCGGTGTACAGCCTGCAGAACGGCTGCATCTGCTGCACGGTGCAGGAAGACCTGCTGGCGCAGTTGAGCAGCCTTGCGCAATTGCAGCCACGGCTGGAGCGCATCGTCATCGAGTGCAGCGGGGTATCCGATCCACAGCGCATCGTGCAGACCCTGGCCTACCCGCAACTGCGCAGCCAGATGCAACTGGACATGGTGATCACCGTGGTCGATGCCACCGGTCATCTGCAGCTCGACGGCGAGTACGCCCGCCTGGCCCGGGCGCAAGTGGCGGCGGCCGACCTGCTGCTGTTGAACAAGACCGACCTGGTGGACGCCGTCCAACTGCAAGCCTTGCGCGACGCGTTGGGTCTGCGGACCCGGATCCACGAAAGCGTCCAGGCGCAGCTGCCCGACGCGCTGTGGCTGGATTCGGACCTGGACCTGCAGACGCGCGCGCTCAAACCCTTGACCCTGGTTGCCAGTGACGACCACGGTGAAATGTTCAGCAGCTTTCTCTGGCAGAGCCCAACGCCCTTGAACGTCGAGCGCCTGCGCGGCTGGTTGCAGGCGTTGCCCCGCGATGTGTTTCGGGTCAAGGGCCTGGTGCTGCTGGATCAGGGCACCAAGGCGCACTGGCTGCAACACGTCGGCACCCGTAGCCAGTTCCTTGCCGCCACCGACGAGGCCCAGGCCACGGGCTCGCGCCTGGTGTTCATCGGCCGCCGCGGCTTCAGCGGCTGGGACGCGCTGGTCGAGGGCTTGGAGCAGTGCCAGTGATCAACCCGACCGAACAGCAATTGCGTGAGGAGTTGGCGGCCTGCTACCGCTTGATCGCGCACTTTCGCATGACCGACCTGATCTTCACTCACATCTCGGTGCGCCTGCCGGGGCCTGAACATCATTTCCTGATCAACCCTTATGGGTTGATGTTCGACGAAATCAGCGCCTCGAACCTGGTCAAGATCGGGCTCGACGGACGTGCGGTGGAGGACAGTCCCTACCCGGTCAATCCGGCCGGTTTCGTGATCCACAGCGCCCTGCACGCGGCCCGCGAGGACGCCCAGTGCGTGCTGCACACCCACACCCGGGCTGGCTGTGCGGTGGCGGCGCTGGCCTGCGGATTGTTGCCGGTGAATCAGATGTCCATGGAGTTCTATGGCCGTGTTGCCTATCACGATTACGAAGGCATCGCCCTGGACCTGGCCGAGCAAGCGCGGCTGGTGGCGGACATGGGCGACAAGCCCGTGCTGATGCTGCGCAACCACGGTCTGTTGACTGTCGGCAGCAGCGTGGCCCAGGCGTTCCTGCGCATGTACTACCTGGAAAAGGCCTGCGACATTCAGTTGGCCGCCCAAGCCTGCGGTGACCTGGTACTGCCTCCGACAGCGGTCTGCGAACACACCGAACGCCAGTTCAACCAGCCGCAGCGCCCCTTGGCCGCAGGCGAACTGAGTGATCCGGACGCCCTGGACCTGGCCTGGAAAGCCCTGCTGCGCCTGCTCGACCGAGTGGCGCCCGGCTACCGCGACTGACTGCAGGTATCTGTGGGCACCACAAAACCATCGTGGGAGCGGGCTTGCCCGCGATGAGGCCGGCACATTCAATATCCATGGCGCCTGACACACCACCATCGCGAGCAAGCTCGCTCCCACAGGGTTTGTGGCGTGTATGCGGGATCTGTGGGCACCACAAATCCATTGTGGGAGCGGGCTTGCCCGCGATGAAGCCGGCACATCCAGTATCCATGGCGCCTGACACACCGCCATCGCGAGCAAGCTCGCTCCCACAGGGTTTGTGGCGTGTATGCGGGATCTGTGGGCACCACAAATCCATTGTGGGAGCGGGCTTGCCCGCGATGAGGCCGGCACATTCAGTATCCATGGCGCCTGACATACCGCCATCGCGAGCAAGCTCGCTCCCACAGGGTTTGTGGCGTGTATGCGGGATCTGTGGGCACCCAGAGCCATCGTGGGAGCGGGCTTGCCCGCGATGAGGCCGACACATTCAATATCCATGGCGCCTGACATACCGCCATCGCGAGCAAGCTCGCTCCTACAGGGCTGGCGATGCAGTCGCCTCTGGTCCGTCAGGCCTGTCCCGGTGTATTGAGGTTCATCGAGCGCACTGCCAGGGCCGTGGCCGTTGCTTCGTCCACCGCCAGGGAAAAGCACAGGGTCGCGCCCTGGCCGGGGACATCCAGCAGCCGTACCTGGCGCCCATGCAGTTCGAGGATCCGCTGCACAATCCGCAAGCCCAAGCCACCATCGCGCCGTGCGCCGCCAATATTGAACGGACGCAGGAACAACCCTTCGCGCAGTTCGGCGGCGATCCCCGGGCCGCTGTCGCTGACGGTGATTTCGACAAACTTGCCCTGAGGCTCCAGGCGGATCTCGACCACCCCACCGACTGGGGTATAGCGCAGGGCGTTGTCGAACAGGTTGGTCAGCACCCGTTCGATCAATCCGAGGTCGGCGCACACCCCCGACACGCTCGGCGCAAAACTGGCCTTGAGTTGCACATGCCGGGCCTCGGCGTTCAGCTCGAATTTCTGGAAAATGTCCTGCACCAGGTCGGTCAGGGAAAAACGCTCCAGCACCGGCTGGACAAAACCGTGCTCCAGGCGCACCAGTTCCAGCAGCGATTGCGCCAAGCCACCGACCTTGCGGCTCTGGTCCAGGGCGATGCCCAGGTAACGCCGGCGTTCGTCCGGGGTCAGGCTGGCGTCCTTGAGCGACAGGGTTTCCAGGTAGCCATGCAACGAAGCCAAAGGCGTGCGCAGGTCGTGGGAAATGTTCGCCACCAGCTCACGGCGCTCCTGGTCCTGGCGGGTCAGGGAGCGCCATTGTTCGCCCAGGCGGTTCTGCATCTGCCGGAACGCGGCAGCGAGTACGGCAATTTCGTCCTGGCTGGTGGGCGGCTCCACAGGGGCGGGGGCGGGCGCCGTGGTGGGGATGCCGTCGATGTCGAATCTCTTCACGCTGTCGGTCAGGCGCCGCAGGGGCCGGGTGATCAGGGTGAACGCAGTCAGGCCGGCAATCAGGCACAGCAACGCCACCAGGCCAATCGACCATAGGGCGGTGTTCAGCGCCGCACTGGTGGCGCCGCGCGCGGCCAAGCGATCACGTTCTTCGCTGAGCAGCACCACATACAAATAACCGGCCTGCTGGCCGTTGACCTTGAGCGGCGCGGCGCTGAATACCTTGCGCCCGTCGAGGCTGCGCGGGTCGTCGCCGAGAATCGGCAGGGTCTCGTCGTTGAGCAAGCGCTGCAATGGCGCCAGGTCAACCTGTTCACGGCGCAGATGGCCCTCGGGCGCGGCATCGCCGATCACCCGGCCCTGGTTGTCCAGCAGGTACACCTCGACACTCGGGTTGACCAGCATCAGTTGGCTGAACAGGCCACGCAGGGCTTCGGGTTTCAGGCCGTTGGCATCCATCAACTGAGTGTCGCGGGCGATGTGCTGCGCCAGGTCGCGGGACAAGCCTTGCACCACCTCCAGCTCGTGCATCTGGTTGGCGCGCACCTGCATCCACACCGAGCTGCCACTGCAGATCAGCAGGAGCAAGGCGAACACCAGCGACAGGCGTTGGCTCAGGGTCAGCCTCATGTCGGCTCCTGCGCGCTGGCGAATTTATAGCCGCGGCCCCAGACCGTGAGAATGCGCACCGGCTGCGCCGGATCGGCCTCGATCTTGGCGCGCAGGCGGTTGATGTGGGTATTGACCGTGTGTTCGTAGCCTTCGTGGCTGTAGCCCCATACCGCATTGAGCAGGTCCATGCGCGAGAACACTTTGCCCGGTTGGCGGGCAAAGAAATACAGCAGGTCGAACTCGCGTGGCGTCAGGTCCAGGCGTTTGCCGTGCAGTGTCACTTCGCGGGTGATCGGGTCGATGAATAGGCCGTCGCTGCTGAGGCTGCCGGCGTCCATCTTCAGATTGCGCGCCATGGCATCGACCCGGCGTAGCAGGGCCTTGACCCGGGCCACCAGTTCGAGCATGGAAAACGGCTTGGCCAGGTAGTCGTCGGCACCCAGTTCCAGGCCGAGGATGCGGTGCATTTCGCTGGAGCGTGCACTGGTGATGATGATCGGCGTGTAGCGCGCCATGGCGCGGGCGCGGCGGCAGATTTCCAGGCCGTCGACACCGGGCAGCATCAGGTCGAGGACCAGCGCGTCCCAGTTGCCCTGTTCGAGCAGGCGCAAGCCCTGGTTGCCATCGGCGCTGTGCACCACCTCGAAGTGTTCGTCGCGCAGGTGCAGGCAGATCAGGTCGGCGATGTGGCTGTCGTCCTCGACCACCAGGACACGTTTAGGCTGGTCCATAAAGCTCCGATCCGGTTGCGTAGTGCGGCCATTGTGCGGCTTTTCCCGACGCTCAGTTATCACGAATTGTTTAACAGTGCGTGAGGATTTGGCGATCACCTCAAGCCTAGGCTGTGTTCCAGAAAACACAGTGAAGGAGAGGAACCATGTACTCACGGCGACAGTTTCTTCTGGCCGGCGGCGGGCTGGGTGTTGCGGCGCTGGTGGCCGGGGTCTTGACCCGGCGGGTGGCGCCCCCGGCGTTGATCGGTGCGGCGCAGGCGGCCGAGACTTTCGAGGTCAGCCACAGCGAGGCCCAATGGCGCGCCCTGCTGAGCCCCGAGCAGTACCACATCCTGCGGGAGGAGGGCACCGAACGCGCCTACAGCAGTGCACTGAACGACGAGCATCGGGACGGCACCTTTGCCTGCGCCGGCTGCGAGCTGGCGCTGTTTACCTCAAGCCGCAAGTTCGACAGCCACACCGGCTGGCCCAGTTTCTGGGCACCGCTGCCCAACGCCGTGGCCACCCGCCAGGACCGCAGCTTCGGCGTGCTGCGCGAAGAGGTGCATTGCCGGCGTTGTGGCGGGCACCTGGGCCATGTGTTCGACGACGGCCCGCCACCGACCGGACTGCGTTACTGCATGAATGGCCTGGCCATGACCTTTGCCGCCTGACCCCGGGCTTTTACCTCGGTCAGTGGCCGCACCGCCAGCCGCAAAATTTCCCCATCAGGAGTACCTACCATGAATCGCCGATTGACCTGGCGTCACACCTTGTTCGGCCTGGCGCTTGCCGGCGTGGTCGGGCAGTGCCTGGGCTTTTCCCTGGGCGCGAGCGAAGAAGCAGTCGTCCTGGCAGCGCCAGTGGTCGACGAAGTGCCGAACACTGCGAGCGAAACCGCGGTGTTCGCCGGTGGTTGTTTCTGGGGCGTGCAGGGGGTGTTCCAGCACGTCAAAGGGGTGACCAGTGCGGTGTCCGGCTACGCCGGGGGCTCGGCCGAAACAGCCCGCTACGAACGTGTCGGCGAGGGCGATACCGGCCACGCCGAAGCGGTACGAGTGACCTTCGACCCGGCCCAGGTCAGCTACGGCAGCTTGCTGCAGATCTATTTTTCGGTGGCCCATAACCCCACTGAGCTCAACCGCCAGGGGCCGGACCGTGGCACCCAGTATCGTTCGGCACTGTTCGTGGAGGATGCCCGGCAACAAAAGGTCGCCCAGGCCTACATCGCCCAGCTGGACGCGGCCCATGCCTTCAACGCACCGATTGTGACCAGCATCGAGCGCGACAGCGGTTTTTACCCGGCGGAGGATTACCATCAGGACTTTCTGACCGAGCACCCCAACCACCCCTACATCGTGATCAACGACCTGCCGAAAGTGGCACAGCTCAAACAGCTGTACCCGCAGCGGTATTCGGCGCAACCGGTGTTGGTGAAGGCCGGGAACTAGCCCGGCTCATCCGGAGATCACATTTTTGCCGACGATCTTCGAGCGGTACAACGCCTGGTCGGCGCGGGCCAGCAGGCCGGTCTTCTGTTCGTCGGCGAAGCGCTCGACCACGCCAAAGCTCATGGTCACCTGGTAGTCACCTACAGGGGCCAGGCTTTCCAGTTCAAACCGAATGGTTTCGGCCAGGACCTGGGCGGTGGTGACGGGGGTATTGGGCAGCAGCATGATGAACTCGTCGCCGCCCCAGCGGGCCAGCAAGTCGCCTTCGCGCACGCAGCGCTTGATGGTTTCCACCACGTGCACCAATGCCGCATCACCCAGGGCATGGCCGTAATGGTCATTGATGACTTTGAAATCATCGATGTCCATGGCGATCAGCGACAGCGGCTGGCGAAATCGCTCGGCGCGTTCGCATTCCAGGGGCAGGGCGGTTTCCAGGCGGTAGCGGTTGGCGATGCCGGTGAGGCTGTCGCTCTCCGCCAGCTTGCGGTTCTCCTGCAACTGCACCTGCAACTGTTGATTGACTCGCGACAGCTCGCGGGTGCGTTCGTCGATGATCGCTTCCAGGGACTTGTTGCGTTGCTCCAGTTGCTCCACCAGGCGCTGCTTGTCTTCAATGCTGCGATGGGCGCCGATCATCCGCGCGACCGAGCCATCGGCGTTGCGCGCGACCACATAGCCGTGGTCTTCGATCCGGGTGTAGGAGCCGTCCTGCATGCGGCAGCGGTATTGCGCCAGGTAACGCGGCGAGCGCTGCTGTAGATGGTCATCGAACAGTTGCATCACCCGGGGGAAATCTTCCGGGTGGATCAGGTTTTCCCAGGTCAGCACACTGTTTTCCAGGCCGTGGGGGGCGTAGCCAAGCATTGCGTACCAGCCACGGTTGCGGTAGACGAAGCCGGTGTTGGCGTTCCAGTCCCAGATGCCATCGCTGGTCAGGTCGAGAATCGCCTGCAGCATGTCTTCATTGAGGTCCACCGGATGGACCTGTAATGGCTCGAATTCAGACGCATCCCCCATGATCGCTCTCCCTGCTGTGCTAATGCCGAAGTGGCCCCTGCGCCGCTGAGACTAGCCCAAGGTACAGTGCCGCTCCAGTGCCGGAAGTCGCCGCGCAGGTGTAGCCTTCTGAGGCTACATCTCGAAAAGTAGCCTCAGGAGGCTACAGTGCCAGGATCCGCGTCACCGCCAGCCCGATGGCGATACTCATGGTGAAACTCAACAAGGTGCCCAGCAGCACGTATTCGCTCAGTGAGCGGACCTTGGCCCCCTGGATTTCATTGAAGCGCAGGATGCTTTTGGCGGTGATCAGGAAACCCACGGCCTCCCATTGCTGCAACAGGACGAAGGTCAGGATCAACACCCGCTCCAGATTGCCAATCAGCGCACCGGCATTGGCCAGTGAGCCGAGCTTGTCGACTTCCCTGATCCACGGGGCGAGGGCGGCCCCGATCAAGCTGGAAGTGGGGCGCAACACCAGCAGGTAGGCCAGGGCGATCAACAGGTTTGGCGGGCTCACCAGTCCCCTCAACCAGGCGTGCCAGGGCAGCGCGGCACCCTCGATCACGGCCCAGACCCCGAGGATCGCCAGCACGCATAGTCCCTGCTCCAGGATAAAACGGCGCACCGGATGGGGCGCGGGCCGCGGTAGTAATCCATGCAGCGCCGCTCGTGCCACGGCCAGCGACAGCGCGATCAGTGCAGCCCAGGGGAGCGGGTTGGCAGTCAGCGCCAGCGCGCTAAAGTAGCCCAGCCCGGCGACCGCGACATAGCCCGTCAGCGCCCGCGCTCGGTGTAAGCCGGTGGCAGCATCGCTGAACCAGCGTTTCCACGGCAGGGAGAAGTCGGCCAGCACATGGATCAGTAGCAGTATCAGCAACAGGGTGCTCGGCTCAGCCATGTTGCAACTCCTCGATCCACTGGTGGGTGCGTTCCAGGAAACGATCGAGCAATCGTGCCTGGGCCCGTTGCAAGGCCTTGTTGACCGTGACCCGGGATTTGCCCAGGTAGTGGGCGGTACTCGATTGATCGCCCTGGCTGGTCAGGTGTACGCCGTAGGTCTGGGCCTCCACCTGGGTCCATTGCTCGATGATGGCGCCGACAAACTCGGTCACCAGCTCTGTGCGCTCGAGAAACTGCCCGTCGCTGCTGAAAACCCCCAGGGTCGATTTTTTCATGCTGTCCAGGCCTTGCCCGGAAAGCACAAAGACTTCGCCGTAGCCTTGGTCTGCTTGCGCCGTTCCGAGGCCGATGGCGACCCGGGCGTCCCAACGCTCGCCTTTGGGACTGGCGGCAATCAGCCCGGCCCGCAAGGCCAGCGCACAGTCGAAGGCCAGCGCCGGTTGCCCGAGCACCAGTTGAAAGCCATCGCCACGGAAGGTTTCAGCGCTGGCGCCGTAGCGCTCACTCAAGGTCGCCAGCACTGCTGCAAGCCCCTCGATGTACGCCAGGGTGTCGTGGGAGTGCTGGGAATGAATCAGATCGCCGGTCAGGACTGCCTTGATCGTCATGCAGGTGCCTAGAGGAAAGACGTAGTGCTTAAAAGTAGCCTCTAAAGGCTACATTTGCAAAAGTAGCCTTTGGAGGCTAATCCATAATGTGATTCGACTACGCGCTGTTGTAGGAGCAAGGCTTGCCCGCGTGGCGGCCTCTGGGGTGTTGGATTAGGCGGAGTACATATCCATTTTTGCGGTAACGGCCTCCTATGGTTCCGCCTGACGTGAACTGCCCCCCGAAAGTTGGACAGGGGACGCTATTGATTTAATGCCTGGGTCCGAAATTGTACCGGGCTCAAGCCATTCAGTCTGAGGCTTATGCGGTCTTGGTTGTAGTAGGCGATGTAATCCTCTATGCCTGATGCCAGCTGCTCCACACTCTCAAATGATTCCAGATAGAAAAACTCGCTCTTGAGCGTGCCGAAAAAGCTTTCCATGGCGGCATTGTCCAAGCAATTACCCTTGCGCGACATGCTCTGCTCGATGCTCTTTTCGGCCAGCATGTGTCGGTAGGTAGGCTGCCTGTACTGCCAACCCTGGTCAGAGTGCAGTATCGGTTTGTCCCCTTGATTCAGTCGCCCGAAGGCCTTTTCCAGCATCGTCGAAACCATCCTGAACTCGGGACGTCGGTTGATCTGGTAAGCCAGGATCTCGCCGTTGTACAAATCCATGAGAGGCGAAAGAAACAGTTTCTGCCCCTTCACCTTGAACTCCGTCACGTCGGTTGCCCATTTCTGGTTAGGGGCTTCTGCCTTAAATTCGCGCTTTAGTAGATCAGGCGCAACAAGCCCTTCAGCACCTCGGTAAGAGCGATATTTCTTCACTTTGACCAACGACTTGAGGCCCATCATCTGCATCAGCCGATGCACCTTCTTGTGATTGATCAACTCACCACTGTTTCCAAGGGTTGCGGTGATACGGCGGTAGCCGTAACGCCCCTTATGCCCGTGATAGACGCTGCGGATGCGATCTTTAAGGTCGGCATGCTTGTCGGTTAGCAGTGTTTTGCTTTGATAATAGAAGGTACTGCGTGCAAGTCCCGCAGCACGTAGCAACAGAGCAAGTGGATACTCATGCCTCAATCCTTGGACGGACTGCGTTTTTTTGGCTGCGCAGTACGGGGATCCGCTTGGATTAAGGCATCGAGCTTTTTTAGATAGGCATTCTCCGCGCGCAGATAGGCCAGTTCTGCGAGCATTTGTTCAGAGGTCAGCTCTGCGTCCGCAGGAAGAACAGGACTTGCTTTGGGTTGCCTAGAAGGTTTGCGGGGCATGCTGGACTCTTTAAGACGATGCGGTTGTAGTGCTTCTACACCGCCTTCATCGTACAGCTTTCGCCACTGCCTGATACTACTTGGACCACGGATATCAAACCGTATACAGGCCTGTTGGTCCGACAGTCCATCTTGTTCGATGCACTGCAAAACCTTCAATTTAAACTGGGCATCGTAATGGCTGTACTTGGCAATCAAGCCAGAGGCACCGTGTTTTTCAAAACCCTTGATCCAGCGCCGCAGCAGCGATGGACTCAAGCCATGCTTGAGGGCCACCTCATGAACGCTACTGGCAGACAAACACTCTTCAATCAGTGATTGCTTGAGTGCTAGGTTGTATTTCGTCATGGAACACCCTCCCGAGGGGTCAGGTGTCCAACATTCGGGGGGCAGTTCAACGGCGGCTCACTTTTGAGAAGCGCAAAAGTAAGCAAAACGCTCTTGCCCCACCACTCGGCACCTCGCTTAGGCTCGGTGTGCCCTCACGCAGGCTTGAATCCGTGGGCCGCCGCCACGCGCCATCCATGGCGCGGGGCGGCTAACCCGGCGTCCTGCCGGGTTACCCACGGCTTCAAGCCTGCGTTCGGCCAGCGTGGTTAACGGGGCGCCCAGGATCAAAAGCCAAAGCCAAAGCCAGATCAAAAGATGGCTGACTTCGTCAGCGTCTTAGGAAGTAGAAGCTACACCGCGCATGCCCTAGCGATCAGGTCGGCTTTTAGGCCGCCTCGCTTTGTTTTTGATTCTGGGCGCCCGTTAACCACGCTGGCCGGAATCCGATATTGATTTGGGGGGTAAACCGGCAGGACGCCGGTTTAGCCGCACTGGGCCAGGGAGGGCCCATTGCGGCGGCCCCCCAAATCAATGTCGGAGTACGGGCATGCCGAGCCTAAGCGAGGCACCGAGTGGTGGGGATGTAGCGTTTTGCTTACTTTTGCGCTGTCCAAAAGTGAGCCGCCGTCAGGCGGAACCATAGGAGGCCGTTACCGAAGAAATGGATATGTACTCGGCCTGATCCAACATCCCGGTCGCACCACAGTTGTGTAGATACCTATGCCGCGATGCCTCGATGCCGCCCTTGAGATCGCGATCGCGAGCAAGCTTTGCTCCTACGGTGATTTATGCGATTTGGGTGCGACCGGCCCGGCACCTTGTTTGCCCCACATTTGCACTGCGAACTCGACAAAACAGCGCAGCTTCGGCAAGCGATAGCGGTCCGGTGCGTAGACCAGGTTCATCGGCCGGCGGGGCAGTTGATAGTCACGCAGCAGCGCCACCAGCTTGCCGTCCTGCAGGTCCTGCTGCACCAGCGCATCGGGCAGCATGACCACGCCCATGCCGGCGCGGGCGGCCTGGTGCAGGCCGGGTGCACTGTTGATCATCATCGGCCCGCTGACCGGCACCAGCACCTCGCCTTCGGGCCCGGTCAGTGGCCATTGTTTGCCCACCGCGCTCCAGTCATCGCCGACAGGGTAGGCGTAGGTCAGGCAGGCGTGGTGGCTCAGTTCGGCCGGCGTGCGGGGCACTCCCCGGCGCTCCAGGTAGGACGGGGCGGCGCAGATGGTCAGGGTGAAGTCCATCAACGGCCGCGCGATCAGCCCCGATGGCTCGGGGGTGCCCAGGCGAATGGCGGCGTGGACGCTGTTGTCGATCAGGTCCACCACCTGCTGGCTCAGCACCACATCGACGCGGATTTGCGGGTATTGCTGCGTGAACAGGTGCATGGCTGGCGCCAGGCATTCGGAACCGAAGCTCGGTGGGGCGGCAATGCGCAGTATGCCCTCGGGTTCGTCCTGCACGGTTTCGGCGAGCCGTTCGCTGTCCTGCACCAGCCCCAGTACCTCCAGGCACCGCTCGTAGTAGGCCGCGCCAAACTCGGTCAGGCGCTGGCGGCGGGTGGTGCGGTTGATCAGGCTGACGCCCAGGCGTTGCTCGAGGGCGCGCAAGTGGTTGCCGACCATGGTGGTCGACAAGCTGCATTGGCGGGCAGCGGCGGTCATGCTGCCAGTCTCGACCACTTTGACGTACACCGTCATGGCCAGGAATAGGTCCATTATCAATTCCAGCTTCAAGATGATTGAAGTTTCAGGCTGTTTATCCAGCTCAGGTGGCTAACGATACTGCAAAAACACCGAACCCTGCTGGAGCACGCTGCCATGACCGCCACCCACCTGATGAGTACCTACCAACCCCTGGCCCTGAGTTTTGCCAAAGGCCTGGGGACCCGCCTGTGGGACCAGGCCGGTCGCGAGTACCTGGACGCGGTGGCGGGTGTGGCGGTGACCAACGTCGGCCACTCGCACCCACGGCTGGTCAGCGCCATCAGCGAACAGGCCGGCCTGTTGCTGCACACCTCCAACCTGTACAGCATCGACTGGCAGCAGCAACTGGCGCAAAAGCTCACCCAGCTGTCAGGCCTGGAGCGGGCGTTCTTCAGCAATTCCGGGGCCGAAGCCAATGAAACCGCGCTGAAGCTGGCGCGCCTGTACGGCTGGCAAAAAGGTATCGAGCAGCCCTTGGTGGTGGTCATGGAAAACGCCTTTCACGGCCGCACCCTCGGCACCCTGTCGGCCAGCGACGGCCCGGCGGTGCGCCTGGGCTTCGGCGCTTTGCCGGGGGACTTCCTGAAAGTACCGTTCGGCGACCTCGCCGCGCTGGATCAAGCGCACCAGGATCACGGGCAGCGCATCGTGGCCATCCTGATGGAGCCGATCCAGGGCGAGAGCGGCGTGCAACTGGCGCCGCCGGGCTATCTGAGCGCGGTGCGCGAGCGCTGCAACCGGCGCAATTGGCTGCTGATGCTCGATGAGATCCAGACCGGCATCGGTCGTACCGGGCAATGGTTCGCCTTCCAGCACGAGGGCGTGGTGCCGGACGTCATGACGCTGGCCAAGGGCCTGGGCAACGGAGTGCCGATCGGCGCGTGCCTGGCCCGGGGCAACGCTGCGCGGCTGTTCACCCCAGGCAGTCACGGCAGCACTTTTG
This sequence comes from Pseudomonas sp. S04, assembly GCF_009834545.1. Taxonomy (NCBI): domain Bacteria; kingdom Pseudomonadati; phylum Pseudomonadota; class Gammaproteobacteria; order Pseudomonadales; family Pseudomonadaceae; genus Pseudomonas; species Pseudomonas sp. S04. The sequence continues at coordinate 5,047,668 of NZ_CP019427.1, read as the reverse complement.
GCGGCAACCCGCTGGCCTGCCGGGTGGGTTGCACGGTGCTGGAGATCATCGAGGAACAAGGCTTGCTGGACAACGCCAGGCGCCAGGGCGAACGCCTGTTGGCACGGCTGCACGCCGAGCTCGATGGCCTGGCGAACGTGGTAGCGATTCGTGGCCAGGGCTTGATGATCGGGATCGAGCTGAGCCACTCGATCCGCGACCTGAGCCTGATCGCCGCCCGCGATCATGGCCTGCTGATCAACGTCACCCGGGGCAAGACCATCCGCCTGCTGCCGCCCCTGACCCTTGATGAGCGGGAAGTGGAGATGATTGTGCGTGGGGTGTATGGGGTCTTGAAGGCGTCATGAACACGCCGCGGCGCCTAGCGGTCGGACAGCTCGCACAGCGAGGGCGCGTCAATGATCTTGATGTATTTGCCCTGCGCCTGGATCAGGCCTTGCTGCTGCAGGAAGGTGAATGTGCGGCAGGTGGTCTCGGTGGCGATCCCCAGGTAGTTGGCGATTTCCTGGCGGGTCATGCTCAGGCGAAACTGATGGGCCGAGTAGCCATTGGCGTGAAAGCGCACTGAGAGATTGATCAGGAAAGCCGCCAGGCGCTCCTGGGCATTTTTCTTCGCCAGCAGGCGCATCATGTTCTGATCGTCACGAATCTCGCGGCTCATGATGTGGATCAACTGGCGGCGCAGCTTGGGGATCTTCTCCAGCAGGTTCTCCAGTTGGTCAAAGGGGATTTCGCACACCGTGGTGGTTTCCTGGGCTTGGGCCGTTGAGGTGTAGGCGTTCAGGTCCATGGCGGAGAAGCCGATCAGTTCGCCCGGCAAATGAAAGCCGATGATGTGTTCTTCGCCGTTGCTGGTGAGGCTGGAGGTTTTCAGGGTGCCGGAACGAATCGCGTAGATGGAGGTAAAGGGGTCGCCCTGGTGGAATAGGTAGTCCCCTTTGCGCAACGGGCGTTCGCGTTTGATGATCTCGTTCAGCGCGCTGATGTCCTGGCTGTTGAGCGCCAGCGGCAGGCACAAGGCGGCTAACTTGCAGCTTTGACAATGCAGCGGTTCGGCGTGCTTGAGGGCGACAGAATTGAGCATGTTTTAGCCTTGAAAGAATCGTCGGGCGTCATCGAGGGGCACAGTCGCGCCTGGCGGGCGCCCGTTTACGCGCGCCCGTTGATCAGTGACGGTGGATTGGCTTTTATCCGGCCTACAGCAAGCGATAACGATTACGTCGCACGTCCTCGACCCGCAGTTGCACCCGCTCTTTGGAGGTGCCGAGCATGATCAGGGTGTGGGCCGCCAGGGTCAGCGTCGACTCGAGCACTTCGGGGACGACCTCGGTGGCACCGGCCGTTTTCAACTCGAGGGTCTGGCTGTCGTCCTGGGTGCGCACGATGATTTCGATGGTGCTGTTGATCTGGCGCACGGCGTGGGTAATGGCCATTGCCGCATCCGGGTCATTCACCGCGATCACCACCAGGCGGGCGCGACTTATCCCCAGGGCGGTGAGCAGTTCCAGGCGCCGCGAATCACCATAGTGCACATGCGTGTGCTCGGCCCCGTGCTGGATCTGCGCCGGGTCGTCATCGACCGCGACAAACCGATAGTGCTCACCCTGCAACACACGGCCGATGGCCTGGCCGACGCGACCGTAGCCACAGATGATCACGTGCCCCTGCAGTTCCTGGCTTTGCTGGGCGATTTCATCCATGTTGACCGCATCGTTCGGCGCCCGGTGCAGGCGCTTGGCGATGGCCGGCGCGACCCGCAGCATCAGCGGGGTGACCACCATCGAGCAGAAGGTCGCGGTCAGCAACAGCCCGCTCAGCTCCTTGGACACCAGGTTGTTGGCTTGCATCTGTGTCATCAGGGCAAAGCAGAACTCGCCACCCTGGGCCAGGGCCAGGCCGCTGCGCCAGGCGGTTTCGCTGTTGCTGCCAGTGAACCGCAGGATCAGGGCGACCACCACACCCTTGGTCACCAGCAGCGCCAGGGTCAAGCCGACAATCAGCAAGCCGTGGCTCTGGAATATTTTCAGGTCGATCAGCATGCCGATACTGACGAAAAACACCCCGAGCAAAATATCCCGGAATGGCCGGATGTCGGCCTCGATCTGATGGCGATAGCTGCTTTCACCCAGCAGCATGCCCGCCAGAAATGCCCCGAGTGCAGGTGACAGTCCCAGCAGATGGGTCAGCCAGGCCGTCAGCATCACAATCACCAGGGCCAGCAGCACGAACAGCTCGGCGGAGCGCGAGGCCGCGATCTCGTCGAACAGCTTGGGCAACAGCCAGCGACTGATCAGGAACAGGCCGACAAACAGCACCACGGTCTTGCCCAGGGTAATCGGCAGGGCCCAATACCAGGCTTGTCCGGACGTCCCGGAAAACACCGGCACCATGGTCAGCAGCAGGACAGCGATCACGTCCTGGAACAGCAGCACGCCAATGGCGTTCTGGCCATGGGGGCTGAAGACCTCGCCCAGGCTGGTCAGCTCTTTGCTGACGATGGCCGTGGAGGACAGCGCCAGGCCGGCCCCCAACAGGACCGCGGCACTGGGCTGCACGCCCGCCATGTACAGGGCTCCGCCTAACAGCACGCTGGAGACCAGCACCTGCAGGCTGCCCAGGCCGAATACCACTTTGCGCAGGGCGAGCATTTTCGACAGCGAAAACTCCAGGCCCAGGGAAAACAGCAGGAACACCACCCCCAGCTCCGCCAGGTAGGGCAGGCCTTCGGAGTCACTGACCCAACCCAACGCCTGTGGCCCGACCAGCAAGCCGACACACAGGTAGCCAAGGATCGGTGGCAGGTTCAAGCGCCGGAACAGCGCAATGACCACCAGCGATGCCGTAAGAATAATTAAAATATCTCTGAGCATGGGTCGTTCTCTGAGTGATTGCACAGCGTGTCGGGCAGATGGGCAGTCGCGGTGTGGCACAGAACATTCAAGGTGCAGCAAGGGTAGTCCAGCGCTGGCTGGAGCGCGAAGCCGGTGTGCGACGCAGGGCTGTTTACCGGCTGACGCGCCCCCGACCAGCAGGCCGCCGAGCGGGTTCTGGTGGTCTTGCATTAGGGGCGCGCCAGGCCTGGAGCGTCAATCGCGGCAGGGGCCAAATAAGCATTATTGATAAACTGATAACCCTGTCGGCGCAGGCTATGGCGCTAGCGCACAGGCCTTTCGCCCAGGGCTTCGACCAGTCGCAACAGATAGCCGTCGGGGTCCTGCACGATCAATTCACGCTGGCCGACCTCTACTTCACCCGAGCGATACCAGGCATCGGCAAAGGGGCGAAACAGCGGCCATTGCACAGCGGCCAGGCGGGCCAGGATCGGCTCGACGCGATCCACCGTCATCTGGAAATTGATCCCGCGGCCAAACGGCGCTTGCAGTGCGCCGGTGTGCCATTGCCCGTCGTCCTCGGCGATGTACTGTTCGAGCATCACTTGCACGCCGTCGAAATCCAGGTAGGCAAAGCCTTCTTCGCGGCGTTCGTAGGCGATCTGAAAACCAATCAGGTCGGTCCAGAACGCCAGGCTCTGCTGGATGTCGCTGACCGTCAGTTCGGGGACCATCTTGTTCCGTGTGAGCATACGTATCCTTCGTAGACCTAGTGAGTACTGCGTTGGTGTGGGGCCGTGGTCAATCGACCGTCGGCGCCACCATCCGGGTTTTTTCTGCGCCATTGGCGTTGTGCTGGTAGATCGCTTGCGGCTGGCCCTGCTGATTGAAAAACACCTGGCCGATGCCCGCCGAATTCCACAGGCGTTCGCCGGCTTCTGCGTGCTCGGGCACATGGGGCACCACCTGCATGCGCCGGCGTTTGGTCAGCCAGTTCAGCGGCGAGCGCGGCGAGTACAGCCAGCGGTTGAGGCGGTCGAACCACTCCAGCAGGCTCGGCGGAAATTCATTCTTGATGCCGCTGCTGGTGATTTGCCAGATCCGTGGCCCGGCGGTGCGATGCCGGATCAGCACCTCGTAGACGAACGAGTAATGCACATCGCCGGAGAGGATCACGTAATTACCGGGCGTGCGCGAGTGGCGAAAGATGTTGAGGATCACCTGCGCTGCGCCACGGTGGGCCATCCAGTTTTCCGCGTCCACCAGCAGCGGGTAGCCGCACCAACTGAAGACTTTCTGCACGGTTTCGATCAGCTTGACGCCGAACACCGGCGCCGGCGACACGATGATGGCGCAGGGGTGGTCGAGCAGTTCCTGCTGCAATTCGCTGAGGGCTTCCCAGTCCAGCAGGCCCGAGGGCTGCTTGAGGTTGAACTCACTGCGCCAGCGCCGGGTGCGGGTGTCGAGCACCACCAGTGCCGGGGTGGTCGGCAGCACGTAGTGCCATTGCTGGAATTTCAGCAGGTCGCCGATCAATTCATCCTGGGCGCTGTTGTCCAGGTAGCCGTCCTGGGGGTTGAGGCCGCGGGTTTTTTCCAGCAGCGCGGTGAAGGCATCCGGGTTGTTGCCCCAGCCCTGGCACAGCATGTAGGCGAGCAGCGCGTTGCCGATGATGCGCTTGGAGAACGGATGGCCGTAGGCGGTTTCCTCCCACTGGGCACTGAGGTTCCAGTCGTCGGTGATGTCGTGGTCGTCGAAGATCATCAGGCAGGGCAGGTGGGCGAACACCCGGGCGACATTGCCCAGCCCCTGCTTGAAGCCATCGATCCGGGTCTGTTCCAGGGCGTAGCGCTCGCGGCGCTCGGGTGTCAGCACCGGTGGCTGCGGGTCGATCAGGGTCCAGGCGGTCGGGCCCCAGACCAGCAGGTACATGGCCATGACTTCGGCGAAGGTCACCAGGTGATTGTCGGCGCTGCTGCTGGTGAAGATCGGCTTGCGCGCACCGCCGAAAAACCGTTCGCGCAGGCTGTCGTTACTTTCCAGTGCCGGCAGCAGGTCGGCGCGATGGTAGTAGCTGGCCGGGTGCTGGTAGAGCGCGGCGCTGTCTTGCACCACTGCGCCCTCCAGGTGTTCGCCGTATAGCCCCAGCCGTTCGATCAGAGCATGGATGGCCCGCAACATCGGCCCGGCGACATCGTCGGCGTAGACCTGGTCGCCACTCATCATCAGCAGTGCCGGGCGCTGGCTCGGCTCATGGGGCGTCGCCAGCAACTGGTCGACGCAGAGCAAGCCGTCGTTGGCCGGATGATGGGGTTTGCGGCACGAGCCGTGGAGCAGTTGATCGATGCGGCTGCGCAGGACGAAGTTCGGCGATTGTGCCTGGTCGTAGAGCAGGTGCGGGGCCCACTGGGCAATGCCGACCAGGCTGGCGTCGTCCTCGCGGATCAACAGGTCGTAGTCGATGCTGATGTCCTGGGGCAGGGCGCTGTCCAGGTGGATGTCGATCAGGTGGACAAAGGCATGGGTGCCGACCGGGATGACCTGGCAGCGCGTCGCATCGAGCACCAGGTCGCCCACAGGCGCCAGGCGCAAGGTCAGCGCCAGCTCCCGCGAGCCTACCAGCCACAGCACCAGGCGCGTCGGTTCCAGGCGCCGCAACAGCGGGCCGACCAGGACGGCGGGCAAGGGTGTGGAGGGGGTGGACTGCGGTGCTGGCGTGGACATCCGGGGCGAAGCTCCAGGGCAAAATTAGCCGGCGATGATAACCCAACTTGAAGGCGGCCCTTATCGGCGCAATTCAGTTCATTGCCTGGCGTGCCGGCAGCTCCTGGCCTTGCTCCACCGGCAGTGCTTCGCCCTGGGCGATGATCCAGCGCAGCAGGGCAGTCACCGAGACTCGGTGGCTGCGCTCGACCCACTCCACGCCTTCGGGGCGGTAGAGTTCGATGTAGCGGCTGAGGATCAATTCACGCTGGTCTTCCGACAACCGCAGGCTGGTCTCGCTGCAGTGCAGGCCGGTGTTGGCGCGTTTGACCAGGCGTTGCTCGAGCATCAGCGACGGGCTGTTACGTGGCATCGGTTGGAGCTTCTGTGCAGAGATCGTCGTGCAGCCCGGACGCGCCGCGTTTGCCGTTCTGGACAAAGTCCGCGCGTTTTTCGGCGCTGACGTCACGCAGCGCACTGTACGGGTCCGGCAGGGCTTGCAGGGCGTCGGTCAGCGGCAGCGCTTCGGCGCGCTTGTCGATGGTGCCACCGACACTGGCCACTGTCGTCAGGGTCTCGACGGTATCGCTATGGTCGCCGAACGGGTTGATGGCCACTGCCAGCACCTTGCCTACGGCATCGCGACTGTTGGCGGTCCCGAGCACTGGGACTTCGACGATCGGCCCGTCCGGGATGCCCCAGACGCCGAAGGTCTGGCCGAAGTCCGAGCTGTGGCGCGGGATTTCCAGGGAGTCCGAGACATCGATCACCCCCAGCAAGCCGGCGGTGCTGTTGAGGGTGAAGCGCCCCAGGGTGTTGAGCGAACGCTGGCCATTGCCTTGCAACAGGTCGTTGAGGAACACCGTCGGTTCGTTGAAGTTGGTCGTGAAGTTGTGCATGCCCAACTGGAAGAATTCCGGCGTGTAGCCGTAACCCCGGGCGACCGGCGCGACGGCGTACTCGTCAATCACCTGGTTGAAGGCGAAGATCCCGCGGTTCACTGGCTCGGCCGGGTCATACAACGGGTAGCTGACTTGCGCGCAGGTCATCGGGTTATCGGTCGAGGTGCGACTGGAGCATCCGTACAGATAGGTCAAGCTCAACAGCAGTGCGGCATTGCGAAACAGTGCAGGGGAGCGCTTGAACAAAGGCATGGCGAACAGTCTTCGTAGAAAAGGAGCTTGATCCTGGCAGCTGCGCCTTGCACAAAGATGTCTGGTTTTTTACCGCTGCGTCGCTTTGTGACCAGGATGAAATAAATGACGCGGCGCGCCGAATGGTTTTAGATATCCGCACTATCAGTCGTTGAGTGATGCCCGCCGGTGAGCCATCTTTTGATCGTGGACGACGACCTTGAGGTCCTCGATCTGCTGAGTAAGTTTTTTGTCCAGCAAGGTTATGACGTGGCCGTGGCCACCGACGGCGTCGCGCTGTGGGCGGCTATCGAGCAGCAAATGCCGGACCTGATCATCCTCGACCTGATGATGCCCGGCGACAACGGCCTGACCCTGTGCCAGCGCCTGCGCCAGCAATACACCACGCCGGTGATCATGCTCACCGCCATGGGTGAGCTGAGTGATCGGGTGGTGGGCCTGGAAATGGGCGCCGACGACTACTTGAGCAAACCCTTCGACGCCCGCGAACTGCTGGCGCGGGTGCGCGCGGTGTTGCGTCGGGTGGGTGAAGTCCGGCCGTTGACCGGCCAGGTGCCGCATCCGCTGATCAAGTTCGCCGACTGGCAACTGGACCTCACGCGCCGCGAACTGCGCTCGCCGGACCAGGTCATGATCCCGTTGTCGGCCGGCGAGTTCGACCTGCTGCTGGTATTCGTCGAACACCCGCAGCGCATCCTCACCCGCGAACTGCTGCTGGACCTGGCCCGTGGGCGTACCCATGAAGCCTTCGACCGCAGCATCGATGTCCAGGTCAGCCGCTTGCGGCGCAAGCTGGAAATCGACAGCAAACGCCCGGAAATGATTCGCACCGTGCGCAACGGTGGTTACCTGTTCACCCCCAGCGTGACCCGTCAATGAAGGGCTGGCGGGCGGGCTGGTGCCTGCGCTCGCGGGACACCGTGACGCGCTGGATCGCCCTCACCACCATCCTGGCGATGCTCACGTCGCTGGGCTTCTACGCCCTGTTCACCCAGGTGGCCGGGGTGTGGGCCTATCCACCTTTGACCGAGACCGGGCTGCTGGAAAAAATTTCCTCCCTGAGCCGGGTCATTGCCGCTTCCGAGCCCGCGCAACGCCCGCAACTGGCTGCTGCTGCCAGTGACAGTAGCCTGGGAATCCGCTGGAGCCAAAGCCATGCGGCCCTGGGCCTGCCGGTAACCCCTGAGGCGGCCACCCGGGCCAACACGGCGAAGGCCCACCAACTGTTCAACAGCCAGCACCTGGAAGCCTATCAACCGACGGACTGGCCACAACAGGACGGCCAGTACGCCATGGCGATGCAACTGAGCGACGGTTCCTGGCTGATGTTCAGCATGCCTTCGCGCAGTTGGGGCCTGGAGCATTGGGCGCGCAACCTGATCGTGATCGCCCTGGTGTTGCTGTCCACTGGCCTGGTGGCGCTGATCGCCACCCGCCGCCTGGCCCGGCCGCTGCAGACCTTCGCCCAGGGCGCGCGACGCTTTGGCGTGGACTTCCGTGCGCCGCCGATCAAGCCGCTGGGGCCGCTGGAAATCCGCCAGGCGATCCTCGCGTTCAATGCGATGCAGGCCCAGTTGCAGCACTTCATCAAGGACCGCACGCAGATGCTGGCCGCCATCTCCCACGACCTGCGCGCACCACTGACCCGCATGCGCCTGCGCGGCGAGTTCATCGACGACCCGCAACTGCAGGCCAAGCTGTTCCGCGACGTTGATGAGATGCACGCCATGATCAACTCCAGCCTGGAATTCTTCCGCGACAACGCCCGTCTCGAAGAGGCCACGCCGTTCGATCTGGCCGAACTGCTGCAAACCCTGATCGACGATTACCGCGACCAGTCCATCGACATCCCCTTCAGCGGCCCACCGCGCCTGGCCTACCTCGGCCGGCCGCTGGGGCTCAAGCGGGTGATCACCAACCTGCTGGAAAACGCCCTCAAATACGCCAGCGAACCGGCCATTGAACTGCGCAGCCACGACGACCACGTGACCATCCGCGTCCTGGACCGCGGCCCGGGCATCCCCAAGGAAAGCCACGAACAGGTATTCGTGCCCTTCTATCGCCTGGAAGGTTCGCGCAACAAAAGCACCGGCGGCGTCGGCCTCGGCCTCTCGGCTGCACGGGCGATCGTGCTGGAACATGGCGGCGAACTGACCGTGAGAAACCGCAAGGTCGGCGGGCTGGAGGCGCGGGTGGTGTTGCCGGTGTTGGAGGGGTAGGCATGCTCGTCCCCATTCCACTGTAGGAGTGGGCGCCCGCTTGCGGCCTGCTCGCGATGGACGTGAACGATGACACGTACTGCCTGGATAGACGCGGTGTCCCTGAGTGCGCGGGCAAGCCTTAACGCCGATTAGTTAAGCGTTTTGTAGGAGCGGGCACCCGCTCCTACAAAAAGGCGCAGCTCAGTCATCAATGACTTGCCCGCCAGCAAGCGCCGGAATCACGGTTTCACCCAGGGTCTGGCCAGTGCCAGCTTGATCAGGTAGCGCTCTTCTGTGGGGCGCTTGATGTCTTTGAAACGATTGACCACCAGCATCACCTGATACTGGTTCCCTGCTTGCCAGTAAGAGGTTCCGCCTTTGTTCACATCCCGCAACTGGGCACGCCATTGAGGGGTGTCGGCGAACGGAGGGTCTTGTTCGACGCGGATCGGCACCCACCCAGCGTTGTGCCATTGCTCCTGCAGGTCCAGCACTACCTTGAGGGTATCGTCGAGCAACAGGGGTTCGATTTGCGGGGAAAGCCGTACGCTTCTGACGAGTTCATCGGTGAAACTAACCGTAAAGAATCGGGCCAGCGGGGTGATGAATCCGTACTGGGGGTCGGTGAAACGCAGGCTAGCATCCGACTTGGGAGTATTGAACCAGGAGTGCCCGGGAATGGCCGGGCCGATAGCTGCGCTGGACCGCTTGCGCATGGCCTCGTAAGGCTCGCCAATGACCAGTGAGATTTCATCTTTCGACTGTGTTTCAAACGCCAATACGGTCACGAGCGAAGCAAGGATCAGTCCGACTCCACAGCGTCGCCAAGACACCCGTCCAGGCAGTCTCATCGCACTCCCCAGCCTGCGGCGATATCCTGGATGGCCTGTTCAATCTGGTTGCGATGATTGCTACGCAATAGACTTTCAAATTGCGCCGCAGCCCTGAGTACGAACGGCATGCGTTGTTGGATATCGGACAAGTCGGCCAGGAGATGTCGACCGAAGTCGATGGTGCGTCCGTCATCCATTCGTTGGCATTGACTGGCCAGTGTCAACTCGATGGCTTGAGCAACTCCGGATGGAAAGTTGGTGACATGGGACAAGTGGTTGCCACGCAGCAGCGCTACCAATGTTCGGTCGCTGTACATTGCCGGTTGCAGGATGTTCACCTGTTCATGCTCCGCCAGTAGCTCAACACTTCGGGCGATACTACCAATCTCAATGGCCTGAAATGCTTGCAGGATTTCCTCGTAGTTAGTACCGAACTCCAGCCTTTCCTGCGCCACAGGCCACAGCACCGGATTCTGAACATTCCCATAGATGTTTTTGCGCGAAGGCAAGCAGGCCTCCAGCGCAGACATCCCCCGCTCCTGATAAAAAACATGCAACGGATACACGTCCAGGAACAGCGTGGTATTGCCCATGGCCAACATCTTGTACACGTGCTGGTACAGCTGCTGCGCGTAGGACAGTTCGCCCTCGGGCCTGAAGTCGATACCTGGTAGCGGATTGTTGCGCAGCGCGTGCTCGTAGTCGCGTTGTGCTTGCCGGAAGGTCTGGAGTCTGGCCTGTCGCTCGCGTTCGCTGGGCTCGAGCAAGCCATAGAACCCTGACCTGGCACTCTGTTGCAGTTGCTGCTCGGCGTCATATTCAGCCTGGATCCGGTCGATCGAATCCGCGGCATGCAGCAAGCCACAACCCACCTGTTTTGAGGCGAAGGCGGCGAGGCCGGCCCACTGGAAACGCGGGTCCTGCAGCCACAGTCGGGCGTAGGCGGCATTGATCGCGCGGTTGCGGGCCTTGGGATCGGCGATCAACTGGCCGCCGGGTGCGACGATGGACTCGGCTTGTTGCTGGTAACTGATCCAGAGATTTTCGCAGACCCTTTCAGGTCGTTCGGTGAAGGTGGGTGTGGGGCGGCTGGGTGTTGAGGTGAAATTGGATGAGCGCGGCCCGGTTGCAGGCTGCTGGGTTGTGAACGGAGTGGACGGCGGCGTGAAGCGCGGATCTGGTGCGAGGTCCTTGAACTCCTGGCACTGCAGGGTCTGGTTGGCGATCAGGCGGGGTGGTGGGTCGCACTTGCAGTGACAGAGGTCACCGTCCAGGGCGGTGGGGCGTCCTTGCATGAGATCCACCAGGTGCGGACCGTCACAGACGATGACGCCAGTGCTGTCGCAGGCCGGACAAGCGACCTCGTCGCCTTCGCGGGCGATGGGCTGGCCATCGATGGTCCAGAATTCGTAGCCGGTCATTACGGTGCCGTCGGCAGTGGTCTTGGCCCCGACGGTGATGTGATAGCGCTTCATGCCAGATAGGTCCCTGTCGATTTGACGAAAGGACCCACGCTAGATGACGCTCTTGCGGGAGATAAATCAGACGTTTCCTTGAGTGCTGTAGGCGTGCTCCGTTACTTCATGGCAGCGCAGTGAATCTGGCTTGGCGTGTCATCGTTGACGACCATCGCGAGCAGGCTCGCTCCTACACAGGTTCGGTGGTGGTATCTGCAAAATCTGCGAACACCCTGAATCCCTGCAGGAGCGGGCGCCCGCTTGCGGCCTGCTCGCGATGGACGTCAACGATACTGCGCGCTGGCCGGATAGACGCGGTGCCCCTGAAGGCATCGCGGGCAAGCCTTGCTCCTACGAATAAAAACGCGCTGCCGGGTTATTGGGCACTGGCCAAGGCTAGTCTCAAGTCGCGGACCACCGCCGCCTCGACCTCTCCATCCATACCCCCCTGCAGAAACGCCCCACAGCTCGCCGAATGTTCGCCATCCGTGGCCCGATAAACCGCCACCACACTGCCGGGCCCACCGCCGGTATGCCCACACAGGTGCAAGCCCCCCGAGATCGTGCCGCTCATGACTCCCAGGCCATAACCTGCAGACTCCCAGGGTCGGCCAGCTATTGGCCCGCCTAACTGACGCAGGGTCTGCATTTCGCTCAACAAATGATCCGGCAACAACTGCCCGGCCAGTAGCCGATCAAGGAAGGTCACGGCCTGCTGCAGCGGTCCGAGCAACAGGCCGTGATACACCCACGCCGGATCGTAGGCCGGGGCCATGTCTTGCAGGTCGCCGGGCACTCTGGCGAGCCGTACCTGGACGATATCCAAAGGCGCCAGCGCCCGCTGGATCAGCGCCTCTTCCAGCGTCAGGCCGGTGGTACGCTCAATCAACCGGGCGATATACAGGTAGCCGACATTCGAATAGCCCCAGCCACTGCCCGGCGCATAACGCAGCCGGGCAGCGTCCAGGCGTTGCAGCATCTCCTCGGCCGACCACGCGGTTTCATGCCGGGCAACGGCTGCGTGGTACTCCGCCAGTTGGCCGTAGTCCGCCAGCCCGGCCTCATGCCGCAGCAATTGGCGCAAGGTGAACGGACCTTCCGGTACCGGTTCGTCCAGCGCCACCAGGCCATCGCGCACCAGGGTCAGCGCCGTGGCCGCCAGCACGGTTTTACCGAAGCTCCACCAGGGCACGCTGACCGGCTCGGCGGCGGGGGCGAGGGGCAGACCGTTGTTTACCGTGCAGGACATCATCAAGGGTGTACTCATCCATGGGAACCTTTGTTTGTGTGAAGCGCCACAGCTCAATCAAGCCTGGCTATTTTGCGTGAAGTAGCGACTCGGCGCCTGCCCCAGCACCCGCCGGAAAACCCCGGTGAACGCACTCGGGCTGCTGTAGCCCAGATCGGTTGCCACCCGCGTCACGGCCTCGCCATTGCCCAGGCGTACCACGGCCATCAACAGGCACGCCTGCTGGCGCCATTCGACAAAGCTGATTCCGGTCTGCTCGCGAAACAGCCGGGTAAAGGTGCGGCGGCTCATGGCGACCTGGCGACACATGTCGTCGATCCCGATCGCCAATGACGGCTGCTCCAGCAGCTTGCTGCAGGCCTGGGCCAGGCGCGGCTCACTGGGCAGCGGCGCATTGAGCGACAGCGGCTGCATGTCGGCGATTTCGTGCAGCAGCAGGTTCATCAGGTGGCCGTCCCGCTGGTCCTCGGCGTACAGCGCCGGCACGTCCATGGCGCGGATCAACAGTTGGCGCAGCAGCGCCGACACACCAAACACCTGGCAGTGCGCCGGCAGGCCGAGCCGTGTGGCGGCGATGGGGCGGATGTAGCTGTTGAGCATGGTCACCGGCCCGTGCATGTGCATTTCGTGGGGCACATGGGCCGGGACCCAGACGGCCCGTTGTGGGGGCACCACCCAGTTGCCCTGGTCGGTGAACACCGTGATCACCCCGCAGGCGGCGTAGGCGAATTGCCCGCGTTGATGGCTATGCCGAGCGAAGTGCAGGCCGTCGCAATAGTCGTTGGCAGTCACCACGGCGTCGCGGGGCGTGTGTTCGTAGGGATCGATATCAATGTCGCGCATGGCCCAAATCTACCGATCAATGACCTGATAGTGCAAGCGGGCCGTGGCGCTCATTGTCCATAGTGTCGGCCTCATTTTGTGGAATGGCCGAGCATGCAAAACAAACACCTGATCCTCGCCGTGTTGGTGACGGCGGTCTGGGGTCTGAACTTTCCGGTGACCAAGCTGGGCCTGGCGGCGATTGATCCGCTGTTGCTGACGGCCCTGCGCTTCACCCTGGCAGCGTTGCCCTGGGTGTTTTTTGTCCGCCGTCCGCCGATCGCCCTGGGCTGGTTGGCGGCCTATGGCCTGATTTTTGGGGTGGCGATGTGGGCGTTGATCAACCTGGGCATCGAGCTTGGGGTGCCGCCCGGGACGGCGGCACTGTTGGTCCAGTTCAGTGCCTTTTTCACCCTGGGCTGGGGCGTGCTGCTGTTTCGCGAGCGCTTGCGTCTCGGCCAACTGGTGGGCGTGGGGCTGGCCGTGGTGGGCTTGCTGTGCATCATCGTCAACAGTCCCGGCCAGGCCACGACCCTGGGGTATGTGCTGTTGTTGGTCAGCGCATTCAGTTGGAGTGTCGGTAACGTCATTATCAAACAGTCGAAAGTGCGTGAGATGTTTGCCTTTGTGGTGTGGGCCAGCCTGTTTCCGCCGATTCCCTTGTTGTTCCTGACCTGGCTGGCCCATGGTTCGGCGCCTTTTACCGGGCTGGTCCGGCACTTCGAGTGGCTGGCGCTGTTTTCCCTGCTGTTCCAGGTCTACGCGGCGACTCACTTCTGTTACTGGGGCTGGAACCTGTTGCTGCGCGAGTATCCGGTGTCCCGGGTGGCGCCGCTGTCGTTGCTGATCCCGGTGTTCGGGGTTGCCGGCTCGGTGCTGATGCTGGGCCACCGAGTGGATATCAATGAAGGACTGTCGATCCTGTTGATACTGGCAGCGCTGGTGGCGGGGTTGATCCAGGGCCGCCGACCGCAGCCCAGGACAGCGGCGACCGTTGAACACAAATAATCAACAATTGACCTCGATTTTCCGAGGCCTGTGCCAAGCTGATGGGGTCCCCCAATGGGTCATCACCCCCAGGAAGCCCACACCATGACATCCACGCATTCAGCGTACGTGCGCCGTGAGTTCTACAAAGCCGTCGGCTTCTACTTTCGCGTCGTCTGGCCGATTTTCTCCATCCTGTTTTTGCTGATCGTGGTGTGCGGCCTGATCATCAGCCACCTGGAAGGCTGGGCGCCGTTGGACGGCATCTACTTCGGCTTCGTGACCGGCTTGACCATCGGTTATGGCGAGCTGGTACCCAAGCTGGGCGTCTCGCGGGTGCTGGCAATTCTGTTGGGGTTCAACGGCGTGCTGATGACCGCGATATTCGCGGCGATCAGCGTGCGGGCGATCGAAGTCGCAGTACGCGCGTCGGGCAAGGACGAGTAGGGCGCGCGAGGGCCCTCACTGAATGTCTTTCAGGTAGTCCCTGAGCGCCAGGAGCGGAACCTGCATCTGCTCCAGCGTCTGCGCCTGGCTGAACTCCGCGGCCAGGCGCTGCAGCTCACGGCCCATGGGTTTGTCCACCCCGCCCAGGGCCGCCAGCGCCAGGCCAACGCAGGTCGCCACTTTCAACTGGATCGCCGCCACATCACCACGGCGCACCAGCAACTGGAAAACCTCCCGCTGGTAGTCGTCCATGACCGGATCGTCACGCAGGATCGGGCTTTGACCTTCGCTCTCGTGAACCAGCTTGAGGGCGAAGAGGGCGACGGTTTCCAGGGGGCGGTCCATGGGAGTAGGTCCTTGTGCGGTGGTGTGGGTCACTTTTCTACGGGCGAAAAAAGACCTTGATAAACAAGGTCTCTTTTTAACTGGCTGGCCGATTATATCTCAGGGGTAGAGGATTGCAGCCAGCACGGCTCAGGCAATCAGCTCGACTTTACCGGTTGCCAGGCGATAGATGCCGCCGACGATTTTCAGATTGCCCTTGTCGAGTGCATCGCTCAGCAGGGGAGTGGCTTTCTTCAGGCGCTCGACCGAGTCCTTGACGTTTTGCACGGTGGCGTTTTCCACCAGTTCCCCTGGTTGCTTGAGCACGCTTTCGATAGAGGGCTTGAGTGCGTCCGTCAGTTTCGGGATGTGCCCGGGGAACACCGTGTGATCCTTGATGGCTTTGATACCGGCCTCGATAGCGCCGCACCGCTCATGCCCCAAGACCAGGATCAGCGGTGCCCCCAGCACCGCGACACCGTATTCAAGACTCGCCAGACCTTCATCGGTAACGAAGTTGCCCGCCACGCGTATGGCGAACAGATCGCCGCGTGCGGTATCAAACGCGTACTCGGGTGCGATACGCGAGTCGGAGCAACTGAGGACTGCCACGAAAGGATTCTGGCCGGAGACCAAGGCTTCACGCTCGTCCTTGAAATCGTGGGTTTCGGAGTTACCGCTAACGTAACGTTCATTGCCGGCCATCAGCCTTTTGAGTGCCTCATCCGGGCTGATGACGTTTTTCGGTTTGGGCGGTGCGGAGGTTGCTTCGGCTGCCTGCGCAAGCCTGCCGGGCAGAGCGCCGGCCAGCAGCAGGGCGCCAGCTCCCAATCCGACCAGACGAAGAAAATGACGACGAGTGTTCACTTTTGAAACAGAGCCTGAATCGCATGATTCACACATGATTGTGTACTCAGTTCAATTCGGTGGGAATGACAGCTTAGGGGAGTGCCTACAGGGACCTGCGGCACTGGAGTGAAGAAGTCTAGTCGGTCTGTGGGGTTACGTTTTGCGTGGGCGCGGGAGTAGGTGAGGCTAGAGATGACCGAGCACAACCAATCGGCTCAATTAGCCATATCAGTTTAATGAACAACATCGGACGGCTCGCAAACGCCGCAAAGATGACGATACAATGAGACACATTCTCATCAATGCCGTTTGCTTACCATGTCGAAGACGTCGCCCAATGAAGAGCTGATGACTGCGCTGACCCTTCACTACGATTCGCTGGTGGAGTACATCCGGCTTCGTTTCAACGGCAAACACTTTGCTCGTGATCTTGTTCACGACGTTTGTATCCAGATTCTCGAAAAGCCGCCCCAGGAAAAAGTCGCACTGCCTTTGGCATTCCTGCGCAAGATGAGTTTCAACCGCGCCATCGACCGCATCCGCGCCGAGCGCACTCGCAGCCTGTATGTTCTGACGCACCAGTCACCGGAAGAGGGAATGGATAGTTGGGACGGTGCACGGGCAGTCGAATTCGAACAACACGTGCATGCCCTGCTGGCAATCATCGAGGCGCTGCCGGCGCGCCAGCGCCAGGTATTTTTGCTGCACCGTATCCATGGCATGCCGCAACGTGAAATTGCCGATGAGTTGGATATTTCCCTGAATATGGTCACCCAGCATTTTGGCCGTGCCATGGCCGCCATCATTCTGCGCTGGGAGCCTGCACGCCGGCTTGTGCGGCAACAGAAGCAGGTGAAAACATGAATCGGCCGGACACGCTCGACAAAAAACGCCGCCCCGACCTGGACGATCCGTTGCAACCGTTTGCCGAGGCTTTGCGCGAGCGCGTTCCGTCCAGGGAAGCCCTGCTGGCCGAAGGCAAGGCAATGACTGACAGCCGCCGTAAACGCCGGAATGCGGCTTGCGGCGGCCTCCTGGTCCTGGCTCTGAGCAGTGCCGTGTGGTTACTCGACCCCGCCTGGCACACCGAAGATGTTCAGGTCGCACTAGGCCAACGGCAACAGCTTGAATTAGCCGACGGTAGCCGCGTCGAGTTGAATTCCGGCAGTCACTTGATCATTGAGAAGCGCCTGCGCAGCCGCCAAATGGAATTACGTCACGGCGAAGCGCTGTTCACCGTCGTGCATGCCGACACACCCTTTATCGTGCGCAGCCAAGGCGTCAGTGTCCGGGACATCGGTACGGTATTTGATGTGCGCAGTGATGCTCGTGGCGTGGACGTGGCTGTAATCGAGGGTGCCGTTGAGGTCAGCAGCAATCGTTCTGCAGCCGTCAGACTGAACGGCGGCCAGCAACTGCGGGCGTCATCGAGCCACTTGGGCGACGTGCGGCCAGTCAATGTCGCGGCCCTCACCGCCTGGCGTCAGAACAAGTTGCGCTTTGACGGCACCCCTTTGAGCGAGGTGATCGCGGACCTTCAGCATTACCGTAGCAAACCGTTGCGGTTGGCAGATGCGCAGGTCGGCGAATTGCGCCTCTCCGGCGAATTTGACAGCAACTCGGTCGAAGCGCTGATCGGCCTGCTGCCATCGATCCTGCCAGTAAGCCTCGCGCGCGCGGCCGACGGCAGCATCACTTTCAGTAAAGCTCGCTGATAAAAATACCGTCATTTAAACAAATGAGAATTATTTCCAGATCAGCCTCAACATCTGGCTCGGCCCATACGCCAATCCCATGAAGAACGCTTTTATCGACTGTTCGAATGGGGAAATCATGGGTAAGAACACGTCATCGCTTCGCCTGAGCTTGCTCGCGAGCGGCCTGATGCTGGCAGGCACCGTCAACGCACAAGGCGCTGTTTATTCGCTGGATATCCCGGCACAGGCGCTGGATAAATCCCTGAACGCGCTGGCGGCGCAGACCGGGAGCCGAATACTGTTCGCCACTGACGTTGCCGAAGGTCGTCAGGCGAGCGCCCTGCATGCGCAACTGAGCGTTGAGCAAGCGCTGGAGCGTATCGTCGGTAACACCGGCCTGGTGGCGCAAAAAACCGCCGATGGCAGCTACCTGATTGCCGCTCCCTACCAGGGCGACGCACTGGAACTGGGTGCTACCACCATTCAGGGCGCCGGTTTGGGCATCAATACCGAGGACACCCGCTCATACACCACGGGCGCCGTAAGCATCGGTAAAAGCGAGCGTCCCCTCAAGGATATTCCACAGAGCATTACGGTACTCACCGCCCAGCGCATCAAGGACCAGAACATCCAGACCCTGGATGACGTCTACAACGTCCTGCCCGGTGTGATCACCTACGGCTATATGGTGGGGGACAACCAGCCTTACGCCCGCGGTTACCAGATCGACAACTACCAGATCAATGGCATTCCGCTGCCCAACAGCAACAGCATTACCTCGCAGAACTGGGCTGACCTGGTGCCCTACGAACGCGTTGAATTCCTCAAGGGTTCAGCCGGCCTGTTTCAGGGTGCCGGTTCGCCGGGTGGTGCCATCAACCTGGTGCGCAAACGTGCATCAGCGGACTTCCACCTGGGCACCACTACATCCGCGGGGCGTTGGGACAATTATCAACAACAAGTCGACGTCCAGGGTCCACTTAACGAAGGCAAGAGTGTTCGGGGCCGTTTGGTAACTTCCTACGGCGATCGTGGGTACTTTTATGACAACGCCAAGACCGAGCGGTCCTCGACCTATGGCGTCCTGGAGTTCGACCTGTCGCCAAAAACCCTGATAAGCACCGGTTTTTCCTACCAGAACGTGAACAACCGTGGGGTGATGGACTTCGGCCTTCCAGCCTACAAGACCGGTGCGAACATTGACTGGAAACGTTCGACCAACCTGAGTTCGCCATCGGACTACAACGATGTGGAAACCACTCAGGTGTTCCTCGAAGCCAAGCACCAACTCAACGACGATTGGCGAATGAGCCTGACCACCAACTACACCAAAATGAATCTGGACACCATTTACAGCAACACCGGCGGCCTGATTGATCCGCTGACCCATGGCGGTGGCTACAACTGGGCGGAAAGTCGTTCGGAAAACAACTATCAGTACAACACCGACGCGTACCTCAACGGGCACTTCGAACTGTTCGAACGCCGCCACGAAGTCATCCTCGGGGCCAACGCCACGCACGCCAAGCGCGACTCTGGTCGCTATGACACCCAATGGTATGCAGAAACCGAAAACATTCCGAACATCCTCGAATTCATCCCGCCAGAATATGATCGCCTGGCCCGCTACCGCACCGTTAAGTCAACGCTCGACCAGCAAGGCGTCTATGGTTCCTTGCGGATGAACGTGCTTGATCCGCTGGACGTCATCATCGGTGCCCGCGTTAGTTGGTGGGATTACAGCCAGGACCAGATCGCCGAGCCAAGCGGCGTCTCTAAACCCACCGGCCAGAAAACCAATGCCAAGGTCGTTCCCTTCTACGGGCTGGTGTATGAACTGACGCATAACTGGTCGGCGTATGCCAGCTACGCCGAAATCTTCTCCCCACAAACCGACTACATGACGTATGCCGGCAACACCTTAGCCCCACGCTCTGGAGAAACTTATGAGTTGGGCCTCAAAGGCGAGTTTTACGAGGGCGCTCTCAACACCTCGTTCGCGATCTACCAGACAAACTTCAATGGTCGGGCACAGATCGACCAGTCTTTTCCCTCGCCGTGCTTTAGCCCGTACACCACGTTTTGCTATATCGCCGGAGGCAAAGTCCGTTCAGAGGGGTTTGAAGCCGAAATCAACGGCCAGGTCATGACTGGGTTGCAACTCAGCGCCAGCTACACCTACACCCGCAGTCGCTACCTGGAAAACCCGGACGATGTCAGCCTGGAAGGCCGCAGCTTCCTGACTCAGATGCCCGCTCATGCGGCGCGGGTGTGGGCCAACTACACACTGCCTGACGAATTCGCCAAGTGGCAGGTAGGTGTCGGCACGCGTATTCAGAGTGGAACCTACATGCTGGGCAGCGGTGTGAAGCACGAAGGTTCGGGCTACGCCCTCTACAATGGCCGTATAGCCTACGACATCAGTAAAAACGTGAACCTGTCGATGAACATCGAAAACATCTTCGACCGTGTCTATTACGCTCAGACCGGGCCAGTAGAGTCGCAAAACTACTATGGTGCACCGCGAAACATGACCTTTACGCTGCGCACCAGTTTCTAGAATAGCGTCTCGCAAACTTCAACAGCGAGCCCGTGAAACTGTTGTTTCACGGGCTCTGCCTGCTTCAAGCAATCAGCATCGCCGCGGCGGCCGCCACCATGATCGCCGCCGCACCGCGGAACAGCCACTGTTGGGCTCTCAGGCTCGATAGCAGGTGCCGGACACGCGCCGCGCTGACAATGAACAGTGCGCCAACGCCCAATAGAACGAGAATGGTCAATGGCACCAGCATCAGCCCCCACGTCTGTAGCGAGACTGTTTCAAGGTTGATCACGAGCGGCAACAACGCAAGATAGAAGCCGATGGTCTTCGGGTTGCCTAAGGTAATGGTCAGGCCTGATATCGCCGCCGACAGCAGTTCCTTTTTCTTCGCTGGTTGACCTATTTCAATAGCCTGATGGTTGGCGAACCAGAATTGCCAAGCCAGATAGCACAGGTACAGCGCAGCCGCCCAGCGCACCAATTGGAACAATGCATCGAAGTGCGCGGCGATCATCGCCAGTCCAAAGATGGCAAATGACAAGTAAGTCAGATCGCCGAGTATCAACCCAAACAGCAGGCAAAAGCCCGATAGGGTGCCACCGCTGACGCTCCGTGCTACCAGCGCGGCCATGCCGGGACCGGGAATGGCCGCTGCGATGCCCAGCGCTGCCGTATAGGTAAGTGCTTGTGATACGTTGAGCATATCGCTTTTCTCGGATTGTTTATTATTAGGTGCTGGTTTCTTACGTGCTCGGAAGTCAAAATTAAACGACTTCACTTCAGTCTTTCATCTACGCCATGGCTGCGTTCTAAAAAATACGGCATCTCAGCAGTTCATTTAAATAACGAAAGATTGCCCGTCAACTTGCTGATGCTTTTCTGTGGCCCGACCAAACCAAGGGCAACCAACTCTATGCCTGAACTATCGGCCTCGCAGATGCGCGCCTCATATTCCTCATACGTCTTGCAGGATTGCGCCAGGGCGCTGAAGGGCATGCTATGAATTTCATTGTCCAGCAGCGCTTTCTTATGGAGTTCCTGCAAGTGATCACTGCTGGATCGCAAAATGGGCAAAGGTGCGTATATGACTCCAGGGTAATTAACCTCGTCACTGCTTTGCAGGTCAGGTCCAACCAGACCCTCTACCGAACGTCCTAGACTGACACCTATTACGCTTACCGCATTTACTGCATGTCCCAACCCCAGCGTGTTGTCGACGACAATTACACATTTGTGAACGGCAGCATCGAAATTCATATACACCTCGATTCCATCTATAAAACGTTGGTTATGTTGATTTTATCAATGACGTCAGATCGCGATCACTTATCCACA
Source organism: Pseudomonas sp. S04 (assembly GCF_009834545.1). Classification (NCBI taxonomy): domain Bacteria; kingdom Pseudomonadati; phylum Pseudomonadota; class Gammaproteobacteria; order Pseudomonadales; family Pseudomonadaceae; genus Pseudomonas; species Pseudomonas sp. S04. The sequence goes on along the minus strand of NZ_CP019427.1, from coordinate 5,026,237 downwards.
GTCGTTTTTCCGCTTAATTACACTTTAGGGCGCTTTAGTTTTCTTGCATTTATGCCTGAGCTTCAGTCCGCCTTGGATATATTTGTCGATTTGTGCCTGGAGGCTGAGGCCCTGTACATCCGATGTCAGATGCTGAAGAAATACTATCGCCTTTAGACGGGTAATTTTTTTCTACTTTGATCCGTGGGAGGATCGGTTCTGGTAGGATTTACCTTTTTATTGCGAGAGGTGGGAATTTATGACCGATCAGATGCTCAGTCTGACAGATATTAAAATCCTTACAGCCTTGCAGCAGGATGGCAGGATCACCAACCAGACCCTGGCCGACCAGATCGGCATGTCGGCCTCGCCCTGCTGGCGCAGAGTTCGCCAGTTGGAAGAGCATCGTTATATTCAGGGCTACCGGGCGGTGTTGGACCGACGCAAGATCGGGTTAGGGGTGATGGTGTTTGTAAGGGTCAGAATCGACCATCACAGCGAAGCCGAGGCCCAGAAGTTCGAGCAGCAAGTGATGCAGCTGGAGGGTGTGGTGGCGTGCTACAGCATCGGTGGCGACGCGGACTTCCTGATGCAGGTAGTGGCGCGTGATCTCGACTCTTTTTCTGACTTTGCGATGTCGGTGGTCCGACAGCTGCCTGGCATCAAAGAGATGCAGAGTATGTTTGTGCTCAAGGAGATCAAGCCTTTCGTCTCGTTCCCGGTCAAGCGCTCCCCAGAAGTTTGAGGACAGCTATCCAGGCTTCGGTTAGTTATGCGGCAGCAACCGCCCCAGGTAACCTCAAAATCGGACTGCCCCTCGCGCTAAAACCGAGCCCGAACCAAGCTCAATCGGTGGCCTTGTCAACGGCCCAGCCCACCAGCACAAACGGCAACAGGGGGATCATGAGCACAGTGATCCATACGCCCTCGTAGGCATCGTCGATCTTATCGCCCACACCTCGTTCAGATGGAGCCGTGACAGTGTTCTCGGACAGGCTCACGGCATAACGATGGGTTCCCGTCTGATCATACTGACGGATTCTGCACTGCGTAGTGTTTACGCTGATATAGCGGTCCCCCGGCACGAGCGTTCGACTTTCCGGCCCTAGTCCGCGAGTCGGTGTGTTGTGACTGGCAAAGAGCTGTTTCAACTGGGCAATCTGCGCCTCAAACTCAGCCGCGCACTCAGTTTGACTGGCAAAAGCACGACTTTCCTTGCGGATAAGTTCCGGGCGGATCCGCCCATCAAGCAAGACCTCATAGAGATCGCCTTGCTCATCGATGCGGTTGAAAACCTGGGAGCCCATGCCGTTCTCGCCTCCGGGAGCGGAAAGCGCATTGAACTCATCGCTGGAAAGCGGCTGATTCAAGGTGTAGCCGTAGACCTGGGGTACTTTGAGCGGTTCCTTCACAGGTTTTGCGGCGCACCCGATCAAGGATGAGGCGATAATCGAAAGGCTCAGCGCGGCACAGAGCATCCTGTTCATGAATCGTCCTTGAGTTTCGTGCGGCACCTGGGGGCAGGGGTAGACAGACAGGCACAAAAAACCGGCTCAAATGGCCGGTTTCTCTGGGTCTGAAAGCCTGGTAGATACTTTCAGATACTGCTATATGGTGCCCGAGGGAGACTGTAGTGTTCCAGTAAACTCAAGGCCTCCAGAGAGGTTTGCTATCTCGGGATACATGTAGGGATACACGATCACGTTTGCTGCCCTAGTATGAATCGTCTCGACACCACCATTCAAACCTTTCTTCAAACTCTACCCTGCATCGTTTAACTGGATTGCTGTGATCCCAGGACAGGGGATATACAGGCGACGAGGCTTGTTAAGTACCCGCAATCAAGGCGGCATTCAGTGCCTGTCCAAGACTTATGATCAAACGCGCTTGTCGCGTGTATTCGGCCTCTAAAGTGGGCCGAACCCACCGCTCGGTAAAATTTCCACCGTCATACTCGAAAGCAGAAAACTTCAAACCATGTGATGACGCGGCTTCGCCCGTGAGATCCAGTGAGTAGGAGGTAGTGACGATGCTGCGATGCTTCGAGTGATTTGTTAGTGCCGACAGGTAGACGAAAGAGTCGTGTTCAACCAGCTTTTTTAGTTGCTCCTTGACCGTCCCTTCTGGCAGCCGTTGGGAGACGGTACGGATCCCAATACGATGCGCGTCCAGAGCTTTTCCCTGATCTAGATTCATGCCGTATGCGTAGTACAGGGTGTGGGCAAGGATATCGGCAACGCTGTGCATGCTCTGAACGCAAGCGGTGACGTGAGCGGCAGCTTGAAAACTCGCCCACCTGAACTCGCTGCTTGTATCTTCATCGGCCCCCATAATAAGGAGCATGATTGCCAGGTCACCATCATGTGCGCTTGTCGCTTCCTTCATTACGCGGAGGGCTTCGTGATAGTGATAACTGGCAAAGTTTCTTCGCTGCTCAATTGAGTCAACTGACGGCGATACCGCTTTGCGTTGGCTTCGTCCATGACGGCTTTCAACCGCTGCCCTCAGCTGATTCAGATCCCATTTAGGCATGTGGCAAATCCTTGCATTGTGATGTGTTATCCATATTGCCCGTTGATGATGACAGATCCCAAATATCTGCCGGGGCCCCTGGAGGATAGCGTCGCACACGGGGTAGGAAACCCGCGGGATCTTGTTAGTGACAGGCACCCCACCTTACTGAAATTTCGACGTTGAAATTGAAAGAATCCTGACGAAAAAGGGGCATCGTTACCGTGTTGGTAAAGATGCCCCTTTGTGTTGCTGATAACGCACGCATGGGGTTCGTCAACCTGTCAACCAACCTCAAAAATCCAGCCGCTAACACGAACGCACGGGTTATCTGCCCCGTGTCTTTCAGATTCGCTCAGGGGCCCCGGCGACTTCTGAACACCCTGTGCATTTGCACTGGTGAACGGTGTGTTCACTCGGTTCACCTGTTCACTAAGCTGGGCACCTGGTCGCTAACAAAGTCCCGCGGGTTTCCGACCCCGTGTCCGTATGCATGAGTCAGGGGCCCCAGCTTTTTTTTAGGGCTCGAACATACCATGTCGTTGTAGAGCCGACGGAGAAGCATCGTTCGCTGAAGGTGCTCTATAGGAAGGGGAGTGGGGGGGGCTGCGTTCTCTAAGAAAACGGTGTAACAGGTGTAATTGGTGTGACGTATAGTCTTAACTGACTGAATTTATTGAGAATAATATGCGTAACACGGTTTTGTGAGTGTGCTCGCTACCCGTGTAACACAGCTCAATTGTGTAACACTGAATTACCTCAAGCAAAGCCCTGGCGGATTTCTCGTTAGGGTCGATTGAGGGTTAGATGAACCACAGGTTTCGACTTCATACCCTCTTTTTCGAGTGTGGAAGTGACCGGGTTGAGATGATTCAGGTGATTTCAAGATGAGCCATGCTGCTAATGTGTGTTTGATTGCAAAGGAGAAGCTCGGGAGCTACGTTGTGATGCGGCACCGAGAGCAGGCGGTATCTTCTTCCGATTTATTCCTACACACGCCGAAAACGACGCGGTGAAGAACGATGAGATAAGACGTCAAGAACACTACGCTGGAAACGGGAGGATTCTCCTGTGTAGGTATGTCAAAGTTCGATAGCTTTATTACATACTTTGCTGTTGATAATTTTAAGAAGGGAAGAAAAATTGCCTAGGATTGACTACGAAAAACTGCTTCAGAATGTCTCTATTGAAGATATAGCCAATCGTCTAGGTATGACGCTTAAGAAAACGGCTGTGAATCAATTCAAAGCTCTATGCCCTTTTCATGATGATAAAACCCCCTCTCTGTTAATAGATGCTAGACGAGATAGCGGTAGGCAGCATTTCTATTGCTTTTCTTGCGGAGCGCATGGGGATGCCATTGATCTAGTTAAGGAAAAGCTGAATCTTGGTTTCAAAGATGCAGTCGAATGGCTTTCCCCTAGTACGTCGATTGTCCGTAGTGGGGGGCGAAATAAATTAATTGAAAAAAATAGTACTGCCCCTACTGTTGATCTTTCAGCGCTTCAGTTTGGATACAATTTATATAAAAAGGGAACAGATCAAGCTGCACTAGATGCTTGGATCAATGAGCGTCGACTCGATGCTACTGTTATAAAGCGCGCCGGTTTTGTGTACGCGCCACGTAATTTTTTATCCCGAGCGCTTGAGGCAGAAACCAACCGATCTGTCAGACGCGAATACACTGGCGACTTAGAGGATGCGTTTCTCATCCGGAAGTTGATTCCAGGAGTAACTGCAGAGATGCACCTGCCGTTGAGTTCCGGTAGTGAGTCAATAAATAGGTATAGTGACTTTTTTATAGCAGACCGAGTAATATTTCCAATTCATGATGAAAAAGGTCAGTTGCTAGGATTGGCGGGCCGGGCTTCGAGAGTTGCTGCTGGATCAACGGTGCCGAAGTACCAATTTACGCGTGAATTTCCTAAGTCAACTGTACTATATCGAGCAGACTTCGCATTCAAGCTTGTGAGAAGTGAGGCGAAGAAAGGTAATCAGAACGTCGTAGTTTATTTGTGTGAGGGATTTCTTGATGCACTTCGGTTTGAAAGTCTCGGGTTTCCTGCTGTCGCAATCATGGGAAGCTCAATTAGCGAGCCTCAGGTCAGGCTTCTTCAATCTTTAAGTGAGTCCCTGCCAAAGGCTACGAGTTTAACAGCTGTTGTTAGTTTCGATAGGGATGAGGCCGGCTTGCGAGGCGCAGCAGATGCGTGCTTGAAGCTCATGAATGCTCCAGTTGAGTGTGCCTTCCTATGGCCGACGGATCTCCAGCTTAAAGATATTGGCGTCAGTAGTGAAAGCAGAAAAGATCCAAACGACTATCTTGAACTTTGCTCAGTTGAGTCGGCGAAAAATTTATTACAGAGCGCAACATATCCGCCCCAGCTTTCCATTCTTGCATATTCATTTAGTGCTACTGCTGAGGACATTTTAGATGAAAATGTATGGGGTGCGGCGCCGCGAACTCGTAGATTTAGAGCCTTCAGTCAAGCGTTTAGTCAGATCGAAAAATCGATAGGATCTAATTCCAAAGAGTATCTTCAGCGGTCGCTTTCAGACACAGGCTCATCAAATAGCATCCCTGTCTTCGCGGAGTGGCTCAGCTTCATTAGAGAGTCTGCCTCTGAAATTCATAAGTCGTATTCTGAAGATTTTTTAAACAATGCAGGCGCACGTCTTAACCACTCTCGCATACTTGCATACATGGGGTCGAGACGAGGTGAACTTCCGTGTGACGAACCGCGGTGGGAACGCTTAGATATTGCCGCAACAGCGTTCAATACATTGTTGACGGATCGCTTGAAAAGCATACGAGTCAGTGGGCCGATCGGTCCCTACAATGCGGTCTGGGTGCCTCGCTCTTTTGGTGGTTCAGAGTTCAGGTTGAAGATTATGCCTCTCCCTGAGGACTTGATTGTTCAACAATATTTACTGAACGAGATTCTTACTGAGCGATGGGATCATGAAGGTTTTACTGATTTCCCGTTTAGCAGAAGAATACCTGCGGTACGCTACTATCGAGAGAGTCGCAGAACAGTTACTACGGGCTTCGATATCAAAGGTGACGGAAATGGCGAGGCAATAACTTCGCAGACTCTCAGTTTCGCCTATCAGATCGACATGGATGTACTTGAAGGGCGTCAGCCTGCAACAGATCAGGGGATGTATCGCCCGTACGCTGAGTGTTGGCGTGATTTTATGGCCTCCTTAACCAAGCAGGCCACAGATATTGGATATGTTTACTCAATAAGGTTAGATGTAAAACGGTATTATGATCGGCTTCGGCGATATGTCGTTCGCGATCGATTGCTAGCACCGCTTCAATCTGCAATATCATCGGTTTCTGATAATACTCCAGAGTTCGCAGAGCTACTTCAATTTGATACGCAAAACCCAAATGCCGCTGCGAAAGCAGCTTTTGTTCTTGATCGGCTTGACGAGCATCTATTTGGTGTAAATTACGCAAGGCCTGATACGGGGCTTAGGGAAGAGACTAATCCTTTAATGGGGATTCCACAGGGTCCCGTATTATCTGCCTGGATTGGTTCAGTAGCTTTGTTTCCTATCGATGAAGAAGCTCATCGCCTCATGTCCGCGCTGAATGTTGATTCCAAGCGTGTTGGTTATGCTCGATATGTGGATGATATCGTGCTACTCGCAGATGATCCGGAGACTTTGGCCAACTTGAGGGAGGCTGTCGATCGATGTGCCCGTAAGCTTGAACTGACGCTCCTTGCGAAGGCTGACGAAATTCCGGCGATGAGCGCCGAGGACTTTGCTTCATATATTAATCAAGGAAGAGCTCTAGCTGCCTATGGGCCAGCATGGGAACCGCCATTAGTCGGTGATGGTGAGTCAGGTTGGGATTTTTGGTCTGCGGCACCAGCAACTGATCGTCAGTCAGCTTTGCAGTTACTGCATAACGTAGAACTATACAAGGCATCTAAATCAACACTCTTGCAAACTGTTAAAACTGCGTTTCAGGCGCCAGACCTTCGTGCATCAGAGCTTCCCAAGGCTGCGAGATTAATTTGGTACTCAATTGCTGTAGAACATCTTGGGAGTATTGAGGCTGCTGAGGTTTTGTCACAATATCTAGAAACTTGGGATAACTGCGTGCACGACGCAGCTTGGAGCCTTCGACCTGAGGAAAATGAGTGGGAATCACCTGTTTTGTTTGCGCTCGAAGGCCTCGAGCATTTAATTGACAAGCAGACTCGCGATATTGCTGAACTTTCCGCTGAAGAGAACGCACTAAGACGACGTCGTATAGCATGGCTTGCTGATCTAGTTTTAAGTACGGCATTCGAAGCTTATGTGTTTAATTCAACACCAGGTCCTCAGCATCAACTGGATGTGCGTTTGGAGCTTGTACGCTGGAAAGCAGCGCGGCTTCTGGGAGTGCATAAAAGCTCAGAAGCACATCTACACGTAGAACGTTCTAAGCTGGTACAAGTCTGGCAACCATTTGAGTGGATGCATGAAGCAGTAGCATTGCTTTCAGATTCAGACCAATCCACAGAAGATCCACTAACTCCTTTTGTCGCCCCAACTGAAGATCATGTGCGGAAGGGCACAATTTCAGGTTTTGCCGCCGATGTGTTTATTGCATTACTACCGGGAGACGATATTCGCTCAACGTTTTTAAATGATGGAAGTCAAGCGGCGGCGATAAATATTGCCTTGCAAACCATTGTTAGCATTGTTCCGAAAGAGCAGCTGCCAGTTTGCTTAAGTCGACGTAATCACCTCATATGGAACACCACATCAACTAATGTTGTGAATCGGCTAATACTTCCACCGCTGCCAGGTATTAAAACGCACCGTCTTTTGTCATGTCTAGGAAGCGTTGCAAGCGAAGATGGAACGGTATTGGTAGATGCAATCGAAGCTCTCGATTTTTCTGCTATGGACGCCACTCCGGCCTTTATCGGTGCAGATAATGGTAGCATTGTCCGGTTAATGAATACTGAGTGGACGTCTGTACCACTAACAGGCTCTCTGATTCGGCTTCGGAGCGATTTGCCAGCGGACGATTATATTAATCTGCGAGAGCGGGTCCTACCAGTAAACATCAATGTGTCCACCGAGACTTTGAAGCTTGCTGCGAAATTGTTCAGATCAGTTGCACAAGTGGTCGTTTCCTATTCTGAGAATAATGAGGGCAAAGAACTTGTTCCTGCGTGGCCCTACATTGCAACTGATCTAAATAAGCAGATGTATTACCTAGTCGCGGAGGGAGTATCACGAGATGAGCTCGGTAACAGAGCTTTTGTACGTGATGGTGGAAGAGCTTTGCGGACGGCTGAAGTGCCTATCTATGAGGCAAGTCTTTGGAGGGTCGGCGTTGCGATTTCAGATTATTTGGGACTTTATGATGATGTCTCCAAATTTGGCGATGCAGAATCGGATGTTACACTCGACGCTGTAGCACTAACAAACCCTGCTCGATACGTTCTCCGGGCGCAACTTCGTAAACTTCGAGGAGCGTATGCTGACTCCCAAATAAGCAAAAGAAGAAGTGATGATGGTTTATTGCCTGCCACTGTCAATCGCTCTCTTCGATTGTTAGAAACATTTCCAGAGCAAGTAGAAGATTCTCTAGATCCCATTCTTTATGTCCTCGCCTCGGAAGCCGAGTCGGCAGGCATGTACCTGGCATTTCGCGAGAGTTGGAAATGCAGTGATGCCGCGTCATTTCTGGTGTTGTTAGCAAATAAGGTTCTAGGGCGCTTACCTCTATCAGTCAGTCAAGTGCTTGCAATAAGTGATGAAGAGAGTACCGGTGTAAGGCGTGATCTCTTTGGTTTACTGTGTTTTTCTAAACGGCTGTTTTCTGTTTCAGCCGAATCCTCGATCTCTGAAATTCCATCATGGAAGGCACTGCGTGCAGGTGTTATCAGCACAGGTATTAACGTAGCTTTTGAAGGGCTGATCGCTTCTCTACGAAGCCATGGGGCATTTGAACGATATGAGAGTTTTGATTTTCCAGAGGCTTGGGGTATCCCTTCAGCTCCGCCTCATTCCTTGGAGGAAAAAGCAGTCTCTGACAATGCTGTCCAATCAAACAGCAGGGTCTTATTGATTGAACAATGTCGTAGGGTAGTACAACACCTTGGGCATCGATTGGTTCAAGATAATTTAGAACGACTATCTGACTCCCTATATGAGCAATTAGGGATAATTGCTAAGGCACTAGCTTCAATTGATTATCATGATAGTGAGACCGACTCCTTTCTCGAGTGGCCATTTGAAGTGTTGAGTGATCATTGTTTGGGGTTGCTCAGTCTAGAGCTATTAGAGTCTGTTGTGTTGCTGGTTAGAAGGATAGATGAAGAGCTTGGTTTTGAGTCAATAACAGTAATTGAGAAGTCTTATGGTTATAACCCTCAGACAAAGCGCTTCACCGATTCAAGAAACGGAGTCAGGGATGTCACTCCGTGGATGATTTCCCAGTTTCCCCGATTCTCTAAGCATATTGAAGAAATAACTCACGATGGGCGATTTTTGCGAGTTTGGTCAGAGATTTTTGATCGCGAGAGCGGCAAGCTTTTATCTGTCTCCGCGCTTGGTGAGCCATTTGCTTCGATCGCTATTATTAAGCCAGGTATTAATGCTTCTCCCCAGGTTGAAATGGCAGAGGAAGAAAATGCAAGTGGCTCGGTACCAGCGATAAGGGAGGAGAACTATGAGTTTCATGCAGATTCTATAATTGGGTCTGTCGGGATCAATTCGCCGTCTGCTTTTTCCTTGCCACGAGCTTCCATGTCAACTATTAGTGCTCACGGTGATGAGGAAGGTGCAGTAGGTGGTTTGGTTGAAGATGCCTTATCAGAGTTTCAATATTCACCCTCCAGCAACGCTGATATTCCAGTGGGAACCGTGGTTGAGCATGATTTGGGCCGCGACGCTAATGCATTCAGAAAACAGCAGGCAGAGCAGTGGACTCGGCGCGGTGAAGCTTGCAAACCCAGAGGGCTGGTTCGTATTGCATTGCTTCAGGCTGATTTTGATTTGACGTATCAGCACCCTTTCGTTGAGGCTTGCCCGACACATTGGCCTTTTGGTTCAAAGGTCAATGAGGGTATTTCCTTAAATCTAAAGGTTAATGCTGACTCGAAATATGGGCGATTGCTAAATGCCGCAGAAAGGCACGATACCGCACATATGTGGACAAAATTAGAATTTCTGCCTAGTTGGTCAGAACACCGCCGTCGCTCGATTCTGAAGCGTGTCGTGGATACATGTCAAAATTTCGGGGTCGACTTGCTTGTTCTTCCTGAATATTCCGTAAGACGTGAAACAGTTGAGTGGTTGAAAACGTATATCATAAATAAAGGTGTTTCGGTTTTGGCTGGGACGTATATGAATATATGTGATAAAGCTGATGAAAATCACTTGTCTGCTCCACTGACTTTGCTTTGGCCGTTGCCTAAGTCAGCGTCGAAAGTATTTCTTGCTTCCCTGCAGAAGAAAAAATTGGGTTCCGATAAAGATTATGATGCGTTACAGCGGGGGCATGTTCTGGAGTTTTCGAGAAATAAAAAATATCGTTCTATCGCATTAGAAGAGTTTTTTCGACCCTCTGTATTACCTTTGAAGCCGTTGTTTAATCCTGGGGAACTCGCAAGTAAATTAGAAAGTGTTATCGGATTCGAACCATCGGCCGATGTTATTACTCATCTTTTCACAGAGGCAAAGCTTCCTCTCAAATATCTTTTGGAATTAATTTGCTCTGAGGCTTTCTTGGTCTCTAGTCCGGCTAATTACATTCAAATGGGGGAGGATCTTAAGGCAATGTGGCGTAGATTTGGTCGGCCAGCGGAAATTGATGAGGTTTTTAGCGATCTTAAGGCATTGTCCGAGAAGCTCTCTATCACTGGTAATGGGGCTGAGGCACGAAGATCAATTCTCGCGGTACCTGCAGCCACATCGCGTTCTGCCGACTATTGGTTCGCTGGACAGTCCGGATTTTTGGCTGCGGGTACAACAACGGTATTCTGCAATAGTATAGATAGTAAAACGCTGGTAGGGGGGAGCTGTTTTATCGGGCAGGGAAGTTGGAAGTCTGAAGAGACTACAATGGGCTATCTTGCCAAGATAACTCCTTATCACGGATGGTCTAAGGGGATTTATTACAATAATAGAGATGATGCTTTAAGTAAAAATGATCAAGCATTGGTGATTGCAGACGTGGATCCGCATAATATGCTCGAAGGTAAACCTCGTGCTCAGACGATGCCGTCTCCACTTCAGCTTGTAGCTTATTTACCTTTGGTCGAGTCCATTGACTGGGAGCGTACGCAATCGAATTTACTTAAAGCACTTTCCATCTCCCTACCTGAAAACGTTCTTGCTTCAAAAGAAAAAAGCAAAAAACGTCCGCAAGACGAGGGTGAATTCTGGAAGACGGTTGGGCGATCCAAAGACACGCTTGATGAGACAAATCTTGGTGACCTGTGGCGGAAGTTTCCCGATGCTAGTCCGCTTTTGTCTCGCGCAAAGGCCCATCATAACAATGGTGATATGCAACCGAACGCACCCAAAGGCTCTCTTGGGCTATTCGCCGCGCCTGCTTTTTATGACTGGATTGATGTGAGTTTAACGTTGACGGAGCATCAGGAACTTCCATCAATCGCTGTCCACCCATGGAAGGCCCCCGAAGATTGAGTGTCTGTGAGACCTTGCAATTGATATATAAACAGCCCGCGAGCGCGGGCTGTTTTGGGTTAGGCTGCGAGTGGTGTGTTTCTGAGCGCTTGGAGGAATTCAGCCAGCTCAGGCTCTAGCAAATGTGGGTGCTGCTGAGTCTTAGGTAAGCGCTCCATAAACCCCACATTCAAACTCACCACCTGATCCCCGATGCTGTGCTCCCGATTCCTTTCCGGAGCCAGCACCTCATGATGCGTCCCGACGCAAAAGTCGAAAAAGTCTATCTCTACCCCAAGCCCGTCGACTTCCGAAAATCCATCGACGGCCTCGCCGCTCTGGTCGAACTGGACATCAAGGTCGCGGTGTTTGACCCGGTGCTTTTCGTGTTCCTCAACAAGCCTCGCAACCGAGTGAAGATTTTGTATTGGGAGCGCAACGGCTTTTGCCTTTGGCTAAAGCGGCTGGAATCCGAGCGCTTCAAAACATCGCCGGATTGTTCGGATGAAGCCATCGTACTGACGGTTCAAGAACTCAACTGGTTACTGGACGGTTTTGATTTGTGGCGCAACCGTCCGCATCAAGTTTTGACGCCTCGATTCGTCGCTTGATTCGGTATAATCCAGGGCATGATTTCCATGCCCAAAGACCTTCCTGACGACCCTGTTTTGCTCAAGCGACTGCTTGAGCAAATGCTGAGTGAGCGCGAGTCGGATAAGAGCAAAATCGTTCATCTCGAAGAAGAAAACGCGCTGTTGCGTCAGCGCCTTTTCGGGCGCAAGTCAGAGCAAACAGCCGATCCCGCGACCCCGCAAATGGCCTTGTTCAACGAAGCTGAAAGCGTGGCCGAGTCTGTCGACGAAACGGTGGAAGAAGAGGTCGTAGCTCCGACCAAACATCGCGGTAAACGCCAGCCTCTGCCCGCCGATCTTCCGCGCATTGAAGTCATCCACGAACTGCCCGAGCACGAACTGATCTGCGCCTGCGGTTGCCGTAAACACACCATTGGCGAGGAAATCAGCGAGCAGCTTGAGATCGTGCCGATGCAAATCCGCGTGATCAAACATGTGCGCAAGATCTACGGTTGCCGCGATTGCGAAACCGCACCGGTTACAGCGGACAAGCCCGCTCAACTGATTGAAAAAAGCATGGCCAGCCCGAGTGTCCTGGCGATGCTGCTGACGACCAAATACGTCGACGGCTTACCGCTTCACCGCTTCGAAAAAGTGCTGGGCCGCCACGGTATCGATATCCCACGCCAGACCTTGGCTCGATGGGTTATCCAGTGCGGTGAACACTTGCAGCCGTTGCTGAATTTGATGCGCGACCGGCTACTGGAAAGCCGCGTCATCCACTGCGACGAAACGCGTGTACAGGTGCTGAAAGAGCCAGATCGAGAGCCCACCAGCCAATCCTGGATGTGGATGCAAACCGGCGGGCCGCCGGATCAACCCGTTATCTTATTTGACTACTCGACCAGCCGGGCGCAGGAGGTTCCGTCGCGCCTGCTCGAAGGTTATCGCGGCTACCTGATGACCGATGATTACGCTGGTTATAACGCCTTGGGGGCGCAATCCGGTGTTGACCGTTTAGGCTGTTGGGCACATGCGCGGCGCAAGTTTGTCGAGGCGCAAAAAGTGCAGCCTAAAGGCAAAACCGGACGTGCCGATATCGCCCTGAATCTGATCAACAAGCTGTACGGTATCGAGCGAGATTTGAAAGAAGTCGGCGATGAATATCGCCACGAGAGCCGACAGCAAAACAGCCTGCCGGTGTTGGCGCAGTTGCACACATGGCTGGAGAAAACCCAGCCACAAGTGACGGCGCAAAATGCACTGGGCAAAGCCATCAGCTACCTGGCCAGCAACTGGATCAAGTTGGTGCGCTACACCGAAGCCGGTTACTTGCCGATCGACAACAATGCGGCCGAGCGTGCGATCCGGCCCTTCGTTATCGGGCGCAAGAATTGGCTGTTCAGCGACACGCCCAAAGGCGCGATGGCCAGCGCTCAACTTTACAGCCTGGTCGAGACGGCTAAAGCCAACGGCCAAGAGCCCTATGCGTGGTTGCGCCACGCACTTGAACGCCTGCCACAGGCAACTTCGGTTGAAGATTACGAAGCCTTACTGCCTTGGAACTGCTCGTTCGCATCGCACCGCTAAGCGCACCGCCTATTTTTGAATAGGTGGGGTTCATGGAGCGCTTACAAAGCATCGCTGGCAAGCCAGCTCCCACAGGGGTGGGGTGGCTTTTCTGTAGGCGAAAAAAAAGGCCTTGCTAAGCAAGACCTTTCTTAATTTTGGTGCCCCGAGGGAGACTCGAACTCCCACTCCTTTCGAAAACGGATTTTGAATCCGCCGCGTCTACCAATTCCGCCATCAGGGCTCAATGGCGGCGAAGTATAGAGAGGAGATAACCGTCGGTCAATCAGGTACATGGAGAATTTTTGATATTTCCGCTAGACTTCCCGGCCCTGCTAGACGAACCCCATCATGCGCGTTGCTGACTTTACTTTCGAACTCCCTGATTCGCTGATCGCTCGCCACCCTTTGGCTGAGCGGCGCGGCAGTCGCCTGCTGACCCTGGATGGGCCTAGCGGCACCCTGGCGCACCGTCAATTCACTGATTTGCTTGAGCATTTGCGCCCGGGCGACTTGATGGTGTTCAACAATACCCGGGTGATTCCGGCGCGGCTGTTTGGCCAGAAGGCTTCCGGCGGCAAGCTGGAGATTCTGGTGGAGCGGGTGCTCGACAGTCACCGCGTGCTGGCCCATGTGCGCTCCAGCAAGTCGCCCAAGCCTGGCTCGAAGATCCTCATCGACGGTGGGGGCGAGGCCGAGATGCTGGCGCGCCACGATGCGCTGTTCGAGCTGGGGTTTGCCGAGGAAGTGTTGCCGCTGCTCGACCGCGTCGGGCATATGCCGCTGCCTCCTTATATAGACCGTCCGGATGAAGACGCCGACCGCGAGCGCTACCAGACGGTGTACTCCGAGCGCCTGGGCGCAGTGGCGGCGCCGACGGCGGGGCTGCATTTCGATCAGCCGCTGCTGGAGGCGATTGCCGCCAAGGGCGTCGAGACCGCGTTCGTGACCCTGCACGTGGGGGCTGGCACCTTTCAGCCGGTGCGTGTCGAGAAGCTCGAAGACCACCACATGCACAGCGAGTGGCTGGAAGTTGGCCAGGACGTGGTGGATGCAGTGGCGGCCTGTCGGGCGCGCGGCGGGCGGGTGGTGGCCGTGGGGACCACCAGCGTGCGTTCGCTGGAAAGTGCAGCGCGCGATGGCGTGCTCAAGCCGTTCAGCGGCGACACCGATATCTTTATTTTCCCGGGCCGGCCGTTCCATGTGGTCGATGCCCTGGTCACCAACTTCCATTTGCCCGAATCCACGCTGTTGATGCTGGTTTCGGCGTTCGCCGGGTACCCCGAGACCATGGCCGCCTATCAGGCAGCCGTCGAGCATGGGTACCGCTTTTTCAGCTACGGTGATGCGATGTTCATCACCCGCAATCCCGCACCGCGCGGCCCAGAGGAAACAGCATGAGTCGCACCTGTCGTATGTCTTTCGAACTTTTGGCCACCGACGGCAAAGCCCGTCGCGGGCGCCTGACGTTCCCGCGTGGCACCGTCGAGACCCCGGCGTTCATGCCGGTGGGTACCTACGGCACGGTCAAGGGCATGTTGCCGCGGGATATCGTGGCCACGGGCGCCGAGATCATCCTGGGCAATACCTTCCACCTGTGGCTGCGTCCTGGCACTGAAGTGATCAAGAAGCACGGCGACCTGCACGATTTCATGCAGTGGAAAGGCCCGATCCTGACCGACTCCGGTGGTTTCCAGGTGTTCAGCCTGGGCGCCATGCGCAAGATCAAGGAGGAGGGCGTGACCTTCGCCTCGCCGGTGGACGGCGCCAAGGTGTTCATGGGCCCGGAAGAGTCGATGCAGGTCCAGCGTGACCTGGGCTCCGACATCGTGATGATTTTTGACGAATGCACGCCGTACCCGGCCGACGAAGACGTGGCGCGGATCTCCATGGAGCTGTCGCTGCGCTGGGCCCAGCGTTCGAAAAACGCCCATGGCGAGAACACCGCGGCGCTGTTCGGGATCGTCCAGGGCGGCATGCACCAGGACCTGCGCATGCGCTCCCTGGAAGGCCTCGACAAGATCGGTTTTGACGGCCTGGCCATTGGCGGCCTGTCGGTGGGCGAGCCCAAGCACGAGATGATCAAGGTGCTGGACTACCTTCCGGGTCAGATGCCGGCTGACAAACCTCGTTACCTTATGGGTGTTGGCAAGCCGGAAGACTTGGTTGAGGGTGTGCGCCGCGGGGTGGACATGTTCGATTGCGTGATGCCAACCCGTAATGCCCGCAATGGGCATCTGTTCATTGATACTGGTGTGCTGAAGATCCGTAACGCGTTTCATCGCCATGATGATTCGCCGCTCGATCCGACCTGCGATTGCTATACCTGCCAGAACTTCTCCCGCGCTTATCTGCATCATCTGGACAAGTGCGGCGAAATGCTGGGAAGCATGCTCAATACCATCCACAATTTGCGCCATTACCAAGTGCTTATGGCTGGTTTGCGCGAGGCTATTCAACAGGGTACATTGGCCGCCTTTGTCGATGCCTTCTATGCCAAGCGCGGGTTGCCTGTTCCGCCTTTGGACTGAGTTTTAAAACGTTTAAGACACTAATTCTGCAACTGGAGTGCTAAATGAGCTTTTTTATCTCGAATGCGATGGCAGACGCCGCTGCACCTGCTGCCGGCCCTGCTGGCACTGGCTTTGAGTGGATTTTCCTGGTCGGTTTCCTGGTCATCTTCTACCTGATGATCTGGCGTCCACAGGCCAAACGCGCCAAAGAGCAGAAGAACCTGCTGAGCAACTTGCAAAAAGGTGATGAAGTTGTGACCTCTGGCGGCATCGCCGGCAAGATCACCAAAGTAGCGGATGATTTCGTGGTTCTCGAAGTTTCTGACTCGGTAGAGCTGAAGTTCCAGAAAGGCGCCATCGCTGCCACGCTGCCAAAAGGCACGCTGAAAGCGATCTGAGTTTCATCTTCTACCAATCGACGGGGCGCGCAAGGCGCCCCGCGTCATAAGCGGGCGGCGTGATGCTGAACAAATACCCTCTGTGGAAATACGTACTGATCCTGGCGGTGCTGGCGATCGGTCTGGTTTATTCCGCTCCCAATCTTTACCCTGATGACCCGGCCATTCAGGTCAGCGGTGCAAGCACTGCGCTGCAGGTCAATCAGGCGGATCTGGATCGTGTGAGCAAAGCGCTCAACGAGTCCGGGATCACCGTCAAGGCAGCCACGCTGGCAGCCAACGGCAAGGGCGGCCTGATTCGCCTGACCAAGCAGGAAGACCAGCTTCCGGCCAAGGACGTCGTGCGCAAGGCCTTGGGTGATGACTATGTCGTTGCACTGAACCTGGCACAAACTACCCCGCAATGGCTGCGCAGCCTCGGCGCGCACCCGATGAAGCTGGGTCTGGACTTGTCCGGTGGTGTGCACTTCCTCCTGGAAGTGGACATGGACAAAGCCATCGACGCCCGCATGAAAGTCTACGAAGGCGACGTCAAGAGCCTGTTGCGCAAAGAGCGCCTGCGCTATCGCAGCCTGCCGCAACTCAACGGTGCCATCCAGCTGGGCTTCACTGATGAAGCAGCCCGCGAACAGGCCCGTGCACTGATCCGCAAGAGCTTCAGCGATTTCGACATTGTTCCCGCCGACCTCAATGGTCAGCCGGTACTGCGTCTGGCGATGACCCCGGCCAAGCTGGCGGAAATCCGTGAGTACTCCATCAAGCAGAACTTGACCACGGTACGTAACCGCGTCAACGAGCTGGGTGTTGCCGAGCCTATCGTTCAGCGTCAGGGTGCCAACCGCATCGTGGTTGAACTGCCAGGCGTGCAGGACACTGCCGAAGCCAAGCGAATCCTGGGCAAGACGGCCAACCTTGAGTTCCGTCTGGCAGCAGAGCCGGGCGCGTCCAAAGCCACTTCCGAGATGTTCGAATTCCGCGAGGGCAAGCGTCCTCCTGCGCAGATCGAGCGTGGCCTGATCATCACTGGCGACCAGGTAACTGACGCCAAGGCCGGTTTCGGCGAGCACGGCACCCCAGAGGTGAACATTCGCCTGGACGGTCATGGCGGCGAGCTGATGAACCGTGCGACCCGCTCCAACGTCGGTCGCAGCATGGCGGTGATCTTCATCGAGCAACGTCCGGTGACCACCTACGTCAAGCAGGTCGTCGACGGCGTCGAGAAAGACGTGGCGGTGCAAACCTTCAAGGAAGAGAAGAAGATCATCAGCCTGGCGACTATCCAGTCGCCGCTGGGCGCGCAGTTCCGCATCACTGGCCTGAACGGCCAGGGCGAATCCTCGGAGCTGGCGTTGCTGCTGCGCGCCGGTGGTCTGGCGGCCCCGATGTACTTCGCTGAAGAACGTACCATCGGTCCAAGCCTGGGTGCTGACAACATCACCAAGGGTATCGATGCGTCGCTGTGGGGCATGCTGTTCGTGTCGCTGTTCATCATGGCCATCTACCGTTTCTTCGGCCTGATCGCCACCGTGGCGCTGGGCGTGAACATGGTGTTGCTGCTGGCCCTGATGTCGCTGCTGGGTGCAACCCTGACCCTGCCAGGCATCGCCGGTATTGTCTTGACCATGGGTATGGCGGTCGACGCCAACGTACTGATCTTCTCGCGGATTCGTGAAGAGATTGCGGCGGGCATGACGGTGCAGCGGGCGATCAACGAAGGTTTCGGGCGCGCATTCACTGCGATTCTCGACGCCAACCTGACCACCTTGCTGGTGGGCGGGATTCTGTTTGCCATGGGCACAGGTCCGGTCAAGGGCTTCGCCGTGACCATGTCCCTCGGGGTTCTGACCTCGATGTTCACGGCCATCATGGTTACTCGTGCGATGGTCAACCTGATCTTCGGCGGTCGTGACTTCAAGAAGTTGTGGATTTAAGGGGCTGCCATGTTACGTACAATCAACTTCATGGGCGTTCGCAACGTAGCGTTCGGCGTCACATTGTTCCTCACGGTGCTGGCGTTGTTCAGTGTTGCCACCAAGGGCATGAACTATGGCCTGGACTTCACCGGCGGTACGCTGATCGAGCTGACCTATGAGCGTCCGGCCGATGTGACCAAGGTGCGTGAGCAACTGGTTACCTCGGGTTATCACGAGGCGGTGGTGCAGAGCTTTGGTGCGACCACCGACTTGCTGGTGCGCATGCCAGGCGAAGACCCACAACTGGGTCACCAGGTAGCCGAGGCCTTGCAGAAGGTCGGCGGCGACAACCCGGCCGTGGTCAAGCGCGTCGAGTTCGTCGGCCCGCAGGTAGGTGAAGAACTGCGTGACCAGGGCGGCCTCGGCATGCTCATGGCGCTGGGCGGCATCTTGATCTACCTGGCGTTCCGCTTTCAGTGGAAGTTTGCGGTCGGGGCCATCGTGTCGCTGATCCACGACGTGATCGTGACCATCGGTATCCTGTCGTTCTTCCAGATCACCTTCGACCTGACGGTGCTGGCGGCGGTACTGGCGATCATCGGTTACTCGCTCAACGACACCATCGTGGTGTTCGACCGGGTGCGTGAGAACTTCCGTGTGCTGCGCAAGGCGACGCTGATCGAGAACATCAACATCTCGACCACCCAGACCCTGCTGCGCACCATTGCCACCTCGGTTTCGACCCTGTTGGCGATCGCCGCGCTGCTGTTCTTCGGTGGCGACAACCTGTACGGCTTCTCCCTGGCCCTGCTGGTGGGTGTATTGGCGGGTACTTACTCGTCGATCTACATCGCCAACGTGGTGCTGATCTGGCTGAACCTGAGCAGTGAAGACCTGATCCCTACGGTCAACACCGATAAGGAAGTGGACGACCGTCCTTGAGACGTTTTCCCACTTGGTAGTACCCAAAAAGGCGCGAGTATTGAACTCGCGCCTTTTTTTGTGCTCCAAGGCTGGGAGAAGCGCGGGCATGTCCCGCATGTGATGGTCAGGAGGTTCATGTGAACAAGTCGTTGCTGGTTGGTGCGGTATTGGGTGCTGTCGGTGTGACTGCCGGGGGTGCTGTTGCCACCTACAGCCTGGTAAAAAGCGGCCCTGAGTATGCGCAAGTACTGGCCGTTGAACCGGTCAAGAAACAGATCAAGACTCCACGTGAAGTGTGCAAGGACGTGACCGTGACCCGTCAGGCGCCGGTCAAGGATCAACACCAGATCGCAGGTACCGTGGTCGGTGCGCTGGCCGGTGGCCTGTTGGGTAACCAGATCGGTGGCGGCACCGGCAAGAAGATCGCCACGGTCGCTGGTGCGGTAGGTGGCGGTTATGCCGGTAACAAGGTGCAGGAAGGCATGCAGGAGCGTGACACCTACACCACCACGCAGACCCGTTGCAACACGGTCAATGACATCAGCGACAAGGTCGTAGGCTACGACGTGCGTTATTCGCTCGACGGCAAGGAAGGCAAGGTGCGCATGGATCGCGATCCAGGCAACCAGATTCCGGTCAACAAGGAGGGCCAGTTGGTCCTGGGCCAGAACGAACCGGCTCAATAAAGGGTTCAGATTAAAAAAGAAGCACCCTGCGGGGTGCTTTTTTGTGCCCGCGATCCATGCACCGCCGCAATCCCCTGTACGAGGGCAAATGGCAGGCATAAAAAAAGCACCCCGCAGGGTGCTTTCTCTGTCGCTGGAAGCTTAGCGTTTCAGCGAGGCTGGCAGGTGCGGCTGGATGGCCGTCAGGACTGCCTTGAAGCATTTGGTGTTGCCGGCAACGATGTGGCCTTTTTCGAGGAAGTCGTGACCGCCGGTGAAGTCGCTCACCAGGCCGCCTGCTTCCTGGATCAGCAGGGCGCCTGCAGCCATGTCCCACTCGGACAGGCCCGACTCCCAGAATGCGTCGAAACGGCCGGCGGCGACGTACGCCAGGTCCAGGCTCGCGGCGCCAGCGCGGCGGATGCCGGCAGTCTGGCCAACCAGGGCGCGGAACATGCCCAGGTAGTTGTCGAGGTTGTCCATCTGGTCGTCACGGAACGGGAAGCCAGTACCCAGCAGGGCGCCGTCCAGGCTGGTACGACCGCTGACGCGCAGGCGACGACCGTTCAGTTGGGCGCCACGGCCACGGCTGGCGGTGAACTCTTCCTGGCGAACCGGGTCCAGGACCACGGCGTGTTCCAGGCGACCACGGTATTTGCAGGCGATGCTGACGGCGAAGTGGGGGATGCCACGCAGGAAGTTGGTGGTGCCGTCCAGTGGGTCGATGATCCACAGGTACTCTTCGCCTTCGATACCGGTGCCGGCGTGCATGCCGGTCTCTTCGCCGAGGATCGAGTGGTTCGGGTAGGCTTTGCGCAGGGCGTCGACGATTTTCTGTTCGGCCGCGCGATCCACTTCGGACACGTAGTCCTTGGCGTCTTTTTCATCGACCTTGATGGTATCCAGGCGCTCGATGGAGCGGAAAATCAATTCACTGGCGCTGCGGGCGGCGCGCAGCGCGATATTCAGCATGGGCTGCATGGATGTGTCACCTAAGGTTGTTAAAGAAAGCCGAGCATTCTAGCAGAAAGTTTCTACAGGTGAACGACGACGTTTGCTTTCGTAGCTTAACTTTAGGATGAACTGTAAGATTTGCGACCAAATTCCCTGTCAGAGAGCGCCTCCCTTGCTGCAGAACATTCGTGTCGTCCTGGTCAATACCAGTCATCCGGGAAACATCGGTGGGGCTGCGCGTGCCATGAAGAACATGGGGCTGTCGCGCCTGGTGCTGGTGGAGCCGCGGTTGTTTCCCCATCACGAGGCCGATGCACGGGCTTCGGGTGCCGGCGATATCCTGGAAAACGCACAAGTGGTCGCCACCCTGGAAGATGCGCTGGTGGGCTGTAACCTGGTGCTTGGCACCAGCGCGCGCGATCGTCGCATTCCCTGGCCGCTGCTCGATCCGCGCGAGTGCGGGACCAAGGTGGTCGAGGAAGCGGCGTCCGGTGCCGAGATTGCCCTGGTGTTTGGTCGTGAAGATTCCGGCCTGACCAATGAAGAGCTGCAGCGATGTCATTATCACGTGCACATTCCTTCGGACCCTGAGTTCAGCTCGCTGAACCTGGGGGCCGCGGTGCAGGTGTTGAGCTATGAGGTGCGCATGTCCTGGTTGGCCGCGCAAGGCCAGCCAAGCAAGGTCGAGAAGGAAGAAGTGGCGTCCACCAAGAGCGGTGAGCTGGCGACCATGGATGAGCTGGAGCGATTCTATGAGCACCTGGAGCAGACCCTGGTGGCCATCGAGTTTCTCGATCCGGAAAAACCGCGGCACTTGATGGCGCGCCTGCGCCGGCTGTACGGACGAAGCTCGGTCAGCCGGGCGGAGATGAATATTTTGCGTGGCATCCTCACGGAAACCCAGAAAGCGGCCCGTGGTGAGCTCCTTAAGCGGAAGGATTAATGATGTTCGAGCGTTTGCGTGAAGATATCCAGAGCGTTTTCCACCGAGACCCGGCGGCACGTAATGCATTCGAAGTGCTGACCTGCTACCCGGGCATGCACGCGATCTGGATTCATCGCCTGTCGGCGGCGCTGTGGGGGTGGGGCTGGAAATGGCTGGCGCGGTTGGTATCGAACTTCGGTCGCTGGTTGACCGGGATCGAGATTCACCCGGGTGCCAAGGTCGGCCGACGCTTCTTTATTGATCACGGTATGGGCATCGTCATTGGTGAAACCGCCGAGATCGGTGATGACGTGACGCTGTATCAGGGCGTGACCCTGGGCGGTACCAGCTGGAATAAAGGCAAGCGCCACCCGACGCTGGAAGATGGTGTGGTGGTGGGTGCCGGCGCCAAGGTGCTGGGGCCGTTCACCGTGGGGGCGGGCGCCAAGGTCGGCTCCAATGCGGTGGTGACCAAGGCGGTGCCGGCCGGTGCGACTGTGGTCGGGATTCCAGGGCGGATCATCGTCAAGTCCGACGACGAGCAGGAGGCCAAGCGCAAGGCCATGGCCGAGAAGATCGGATTTGATGCCTACGGTGTCGGCGAAGACATGCCTGACCCGGTGGCACGGGCCATTGGTCAGTTGCTCGACCACCTGCAGGCGGTGGATGGTCGTCTGGAAGGGATGTGCGGCGCGCTGAAAGACCTCGGCAGCCCGTACTGTGCCAAGGACCTGCCTGAGTTGCGCGAAGAAGATTTCGCCTGTGTGAAAGACAAGGATCAGACCCAGGCCAGCTAGACCGAGTCGCCCCCACAAGGTCTTCGGTGATACACAGCTTGCATTAGCACCGAAAATCCCTGTGGGAGCGGGCTTGCCCGCGATGAACGATAACGCGGTACTACTGGCTGTTAGCGGCCAGCCTTTGCTATGATACGCGCGCTCTTTTGCAGGTAAACCTGACTAAAGTACTAGGTCTTATAGTTGACTTAAATACTCGGGAATTGCATACTCCTCCCATCCCGAAACTCCGCGGTAATTGTCCATGCGACTGACTACAAAAGGCCGATACGCTGTCACCGCCATGCTTGACCTGGCGTTGCACGCGCAGCATGGGCCTGTGTCCCTGGCTGACATTTCCGAGCGCCAAGGCATTTCCCTGTCCTACCTCGAACAGCTTTTTGCCAAGTTGCGCCGCAGCAACCTGGTTTCCAGCGTTCGTGGTCCTGGCGGCGGCTACCAGCTGTCGCGTGACATGCAGGGGATCCAGGTTGCTCAGGTAATCGACGCGGTAAATGAATCGGTTGACGCTACCAAGTGCCAGGGTCTGGGTGATTGCCACGGCGGCGATACCTGTCTGACCCACCACTTGTGGTGTGATCTGAGCCTGCAAATCCACGAATTTCTCAGCGGTATCAGCTTGGCTGATCTTGTCACTCGCCGTGAGGTACAAGAAGTAGCCCAGCGTCAGGACCAGCGTCGTTGCAACAGCAAGTCGCCGCGCCTGGACAAGATTGAAGCGTCCGCCGTCGAATGACAGCCAAAGAGCTAGCGGCACGCCAGCCAGCCTGATTTAGGAGATAGTCCATGAAATTGCCGATTTACCTTGATTACTCTGCGACCACCCCGGTTGATCCGCGTGTCGCGCAAAAGATGAGTGAATGCCTGCTGGTCGACGGAAACTTCGGTAACCCGGCGTCCCGCTCCCACGTGTTCGGCTGGAAAGCCGAAGAATCGGTCGAGAACGCTCGTCGCCAGGTCGCCGACCTGGTCAACGCCGACCCGCGTGAAATCGTCTGGACCTCCGGTGCCACCGAGTCCGACAACCTGGCAATCAAGGGTGCGGCACATTTCTATGCCACCAAAGGCAAGCACCTGATCACCACCAAGATTGAGCACAAGGCTGTCCTTGACACCATGCGCCAACTGGAGCGTGAAGGTTTCGAAGTGACCTACCTCGAGCCGCGCACTGATGGCCTGGTGACTCCGGAAATGATCGAAGCTGCACTGCGTGACGACACCATCCTGGTTTCGGTCATGCATGTGAACAACGAGATCGGCACCATCAACGACATCGCCGCCATCGGTGAGTTGCTCCGTTCCAAGGGCATCCTGTTCCACGTCGACGCCGCACAGTCCACTGGCAAGGTCGAAATCGACCTGCAGAAGCTGAAAGTCGACATGATGTCGTTCTCCGCCCACAAGACCTACGGCCCTAAAGGCATCGGCGCACTGTACGTGAGCCGCAAGCCGCGTGTGCGCATCGAAGCGACCATGCACGGTGGCGGTCATGAGCGTGGCATGCGCTCCGGCACCCTGGCCACTCACCAGATCGTCGGCATGGGCGAAGCCTTCCGCGTAGCCAAGGAAGACATGGTTGCCGAGAACGTGCGCATCAAGGCCCTGAGCGACCGCTTCTACAAGCAGGTCGAGCATCTGGAAGAGCTGTACGTCAACGGCAGCCTGACCGCCCGCGTTCCGCACAACCTGAACCTGAGCTTCAACTACGTTGAAGGCGAATCGCTGATCATGGCGCTCAAGGACCTGGCGGTTTCCTCCGGTTCGGCCTGCACCTCGGCTTCGCTTGAGCCTTCGTACGTACTGCGCGCCCTGGGCCGCAACGACGAACTGGCACACAGCTCGATCCGCTTCACCTTCGGCCGCTTCACCACCGAAGAAGAAATCGATTACGCCGCGCAGAAAGTCTGCGAGGCCGTTACCAAGCTGCGCGCTCTGTCGCCGCTGTGGGACATGTACAAAGACGGCGTCGACATTTCGAAGATCGAGTGGGCGGCACACTGATATATAAGTCGCCGCACACGGGTCCTGTCTTGAAATTTCGGTTTGCAGGGCCCAAAGAGCGACTCTCTGATGAGTGAGGATTAAGAATCATGGCTTACAGCGAAAAGGTCATCGACCACTACGAGAACCCGCGCAACGTCGGCAAGATGGACGCGGAAGATCCTGATGTCGGCACCGGCATGGTCGGCGCTCCGGCGTGCGGCGACGTGATGCGCCTGCAGATCAAGGTCAACGAGCAAGGCATCATCGAAGACGCCAAGTTCAAGACCTACGGCTGCGGTTCCGCCATTGCTTCCAGCTCCCTGGCTACCGAGTGGATGAAGGGCAAGACCCTGGATGAAGCCGAGACCATCAAGAACACTCAGCTGGCTGAAGAACTGGCCCTGCCGCCAGTGAAAATCCACTGCTCGGTACTCGCTGAAGACGCCATCAAGGCAGCTGTTCGCGACTACAAGCAGAAAAAAGGCTTGATCTGACTTTCAGGTTTTGGCGACGAGTAAGGAGTCAACGATGGCTATCAGCATGACAGAAGCGGCTGCTCGACACGTGCGACGCTCCCTCGACGGGCGCGGCAAAGGTGAGGGGATTCGCCTGGGTGTTCGCACCACGGGCTGTTCCGGCCTTGCCTACGTGCTGGAGTTTGTCGACGAAGTGGTGGCAGAGGATCAGGTGTTCGAAAGTCACGGCGAGAAAGTGATCATCGACCCGAAAAGCCTGGCCTACCTGGACGGCACCGAACTCGATTTCGTCAAGGAAGGGTTGAACGAAGGCTTCAAGTTCAACAATCCCAACGTACGCGGTGAATGTGGCTGCGGCGAAAGCTTCAACATCTGAGGCTTGTCGTGGGTACTCCTTGTCATTTCGCTTTATTTGAGCTGCAACCGAGCTTCAACCTGGACCTCGACCAGCTGGCTACGCGCTACCGTGAGTTGGCGCGCGGCGTTCATCCGGACCGCTTTGCTGATGCTTCCGAGCGTGAGCAACGGCTGGCGCTAGAGCAATCCGCGAGCCTCAACGAGGCCTACCAGACGCTCAAGAATCCCCCCAAACGCGCGCGTTACCTGCTCGCCATGGGTGGTGGTGAGTTGCCGCTGGAGGTCACGGTGCATGATCCGGAATTTCTTCTGCAGCAGATGCAATGGCGCGAAGAGCTCGAAGACCTGCAAGACAGTGCCGACCTGGCCGGGGTTGCGGTATTCAAGCGCCGCCTGAAGGTCGCCCAGGAAGAACTGAACCAAAGCTTCGCAGCTTGCTGGAACGATGCCGCGCAACGCGAACAGGCCGAACGCCTGATGCGGCGCATGCAGTTCCTCGACAAGCTCACCTACGAAGTGCGCCAGTTAGAAGAGCGCCTCGACGATTAACCCAGTGCCGCCTCGGTCGCACGCCTGATATACAGATAAGTCCTGATAACGATGGCCCTACTGCAGATCGCCGAACCCGGCCAAAGTCCTCAACCGCACCAGCGTCGTCTGGCTGTGGGGATCGACTTGGGCACTACCAATTCGCTGGTCGCTGCGTTGCGCAGTGGTCTTTCCGAGCCGCTGGCCGATGCTGACGGGCAGGTCATCCTGCCGTCTGCCGTGCGCTATCACGCAGATCGCGTCGAAGTGGGCGAGTCCGCCAGGCTGGCTGCTGCTACCGACCCGTTGAACACGGTGCTGTCGGTCAAGCGCTTGATGGGTCGTGGTCTGTCCGACGTCAAGCAGCTGGGCGAGCAACTGCCGTACCGCTTTGTCGGTGGCGAGTCGCACATGCCGTTCATCGACACTGTTCAAGGGCCGAAAAGCCCGGTCGAAGTCTCCGCCGACATCCTCAAGGTCCTGCGTCAGCGCGCTGAAGCGGCGTTGGGTGGTGAGCTGGTGGGTGCCGTGATCACGGTTCCGGCCTACTTCGACGATGCCCAGCGCCAAGCCACCAAGGATGCGGCCAAGCTGGCCGGCCTGAACGTGCTGCGCTTGCTCAATGAGCCAACGGCTGCGGCGGTCGCCTACGGGCTGGACCAGCACGCCGAGGGCCTGGTCGCTATCTATGACCTGGGCGGCGGCACCTTCGATATTTCGATTCTGCGCCTGACCGGCGGTGTGTTTGAAGTCCTGGCTACCGGCGGCGACAGCGCCCTGGGTGGCGACGATTTTGACCACGCGATTGCGGGTTGGATCATCGAGAGCGCCGGCTTGTCCGCCGACCTCGATCCGGGCGCGCAGCGTCAACTGTTGCAAACCGCCTGCGCGGCCAAGGAAGCGTTGACCAATGCCTCGTCGGTCGAAGTGGTCCATGGTGCCTGGAAAGCCGAGCTGACCCGTGAAGCCTTTGATGCGCTGATCGAGCCAATGGTCGCGCGCAGCCTCAAGGCCTGCCGTCGTGCCGTGCGTGACTCTGGCATTGAGCTGGACGACGTGCACGCGGTGGTCATGGTCGGTGGTTCCACCCGTGTGCCGCGGGTGCGTGAGGCTGTCGCTGAGGCGTTTGGTCGCCAGCCGCTGACGGAAATCGATCCGGATCAGGTGGTGGCCATTGGTGCTGCGATCCAGGCCGATACCCTGGCGGGCAACAAGCGTGACGGTGGCGAACTGCTCCTGCTCGACGTGATTCCGTTGTCGCTGGGGCTGGAAACCATGGGCGGCCTGATGGAGAAGGTGATTCCACGCAACACCACGATCCCGGTGGCGCGCGCCCAGGACTTCACCACTTACAAAGACGGCCAGTCGGCCATGATGATTCACGTGCTGCAGGGCGAGCGTGAGCTGATCAGCGATTGCCGCTCCCTGGCGCGTTTTGAATTGCGCGGGATTCCGGCCATGGTTGCCGGTGCAGCGAAGATTCGTGTGACCTTCCAGGTCGACGCCGACGGCCTGCTCAGCGTTTCGGCGCGCGAGCTGGGTTCGGGCGTCGAGGCGAGCATCCAGGTCAAGCCGTCCTACGGCCTGACCGACGGCGAAATTGCCCGCATGCTCAAGGATTCGTTCCAACACGCCAATGACGACAAGGCCGCCCGCGTCCTGCGCGAGCAGCAAGTTGATGCCCAGCGCCTGGTCGAGGCGGTGCAGGGTGCCCTGGAGGCTGATGGTGAGCGCTTGCTCGACGCCGAAGAGCGCATGGTTATCGACCTGCAGGTGCAGGAACTGATCGAACTGATGAAAGGTACTGATGGTTACGCCATCGAGCAGCAGACCAAGCGTCTGTCGCAAGTGACCGATGCTTTTGCAGCCCGTCGCATGGATCAGACGGTGAAAGCCGCTCTGTCGGGGCGCAATCTGAATGAAATCGAGGATATCTGATGCCGCAGGTCATTTTTCTGCCACACGAGAAGTTCTGCCCGGACGGCATGGTTGTCGAGGCTGAGCCCGGCACCTCTATTCTCGAGCTGGCCCACGAACACCACATCGAGATGGAAAGCGCCTGCGGCGGCGTCTGTGCTTGCACTACTTGTCACTGCCTGATTCGTGAGGGTTTTGACTCGCTGGAAGAGGCCGACGAGCTGGAAGAGGACTATCTTGATCGGGCCTGGGGTCTGGAGCCTGTGTCCCGCCTGGCCTGTCAGGCTATAGTGGGTGAAGAAGACATCACCGTCGAAATCCCGAAATATTCGCTTAACCATGCGGCTGAAGCGCCGCACTGACTGGTAAGACTGTCATGAGCTACGGTTGGAATGATGTTCAACGCATTGCAGAAGAGTTGGCCGAGGCCAAGCCGGGCGTAGACCCGTTTTCTGTCAATTTCGTCGATCTGCAGCAATGGATCAAAGAGCTGCCGGATTTTGACAATACCTCTGGTCGTGTTGGCGAGAAGGTGTTGGAAGCGGTTCAGACGCTCTGGGCTGAAGAATTGGACTGATCGTCCCCGCAGGTTAGGCAATACCCAAGAACCCGCGTATAATTCGCGGGTTTAATTTTTCGCAAATTACCGTTTCTGGAGTTACACCATGGCTGTTCAACGTACTTTCTCCATCATCAAGCCTGACGCTGTTGCAAAAAACGTTATCGGCGAGATCACCACTCGTTTCGAAAAAGCTGGCCTGCGCGTTGTAGCTTCGAAACTCAAGCAACTGTCCAAAGCTGAAGCCGAAGGCTTCTACGCTGAGCACAGCGCTCGTGGTTTCTTCGGCGACCTGGTTGCTTTCATGATCTCCGGCCCGGTTGTTGTACAGGTTCTGGAAGGCGAAAACGCTATCGCTCTGAACCGTGAGCTGATGGGCGCTACCAACCCTAAAGAAGCTGCTGCCGGCACCATCCGCGCTGACTTCGCTGACTCCATCGACGCCAACGCTGTACACGGTTCGGACTCCGAAGCCGCTGCTGCTCGCGAAATCTCGTACTTCTTCGCAGCTACTGAAGTAACCACTCGCTAAGCATTGGCTTAAGAGTGAAGGTGAATCCATGACTACATCGACTGTTAAAACTAACCTGCTGGGTCTGACTCAGCTGGAAATGGAAAAATTCTTCGACTCAATCGGGGAGAAGCGTTTCCGTGCCGGTCAGGTAATGAAATGGATTCACCACTTTGGCGTCGACGATTTCGACGCCATGACGAACGTCAGCAAGGCCCTGCGCGACAAGCTCAAGGTCATTGCTGAAGTCCGTGGTCCCGAAGTGGTCAGCGAGGACATTTCCAGCGATGGCACCCGTAAGTGGGTGGTGCGCGTGGCGTCCGGCAGCTGTGTCGAGACCGTGTACATTCCCCAGGGCAAACGTGGCACCTTGTGCGTTTCGTCCCAGGCAGGCTGTGCCCTGGATTGCAGTTTCTGCTCCACCGGCAAGCAAGGCTTCAATAGCAACCTCACCGCCGCCGAAGTCATCGGCCAGGTGTGGATTGCCAATAAATCGTTTGGCAGCATCCCGGCGACCGCCGACCGTGCCATCACCAACGTGGTGATGATGGGCATGGGTGAGCCGCTGCTGAACTTCGACAACGTCATCGCCGCCATGCACCTGATGATGGACGACCTGGGCTACGGCATTTCCAAGCGCCGCGTGACCCTGTCGACCTCCGGTGTGGTGCCGATGATCGACGAGCTGTCCAAGCACATCGACGTATCCCTGGCGTTGTCGCTGCACGCACCCAATGACGCATTGCGTAACCAATTGGTGCCGATCAACAAGAAGTATCCACTTAAGATGCTCCTCGAGTCGTGCCAGCGCTACATGTCGTCCCTGGGCGAAAAACGTGTGCTGACCATCGAGTACACCTTGCTCAAAGACATCAATGACAAGGTCGAGCACGCGGTGGAAATGATCGAGTTGCTCAAGAACATCCCGTGCAAGATCAACCTGATCCCGTTCAACCCGTTCCCGCACTCCGGTTACGAGCGGCCGAGCAACAACGCTATCCGGCGTTTCCAGGACCAACTGCACCACGCTGGCTTCAACGTCACGGTGCGCACCACCCGCGGCGAAGACATCGATGCCGCCTGTGGTCAATTGGTCGGGCAGGTGCTGGATCGCACCCGCCGTAGCGAACGTTACATTGCTGTGCGGGAATTGAACGCCGACAGCGATCTGGCGCAAGACGCTGCGAATCGTACCTAAGAGAGGATCTCTATGTCCCTGCGCGTTGCGCTGCTCCTGCTGTTGGCCAGCCTCTCGGCTGGCTGCGTCTCATCGGGTGATTTCGATCCAATGAAGACCAGCAAGGGCCGTGACGAGGCGCGAGGTGCCTATGTGCAACTGGGCATGGGCTACCTGCGCCAGGGCATGAGCGAGCAGGCGAAAGTCCCGCTACGCAAAGCCCTCGAGCTCGACAGCAGTGACGCCGATGCCAACGCCGCCCTGGGCCTGGTGTTCCAGGCAGAAATGGAACCGGAACTGGCCGAGCAGCACTTTCGCAAGGCCCTCGCGGCCCGCCCGGGCGATGCGCGTATCCTCAATAACTACGGCAGTTTTCTCTATGAAGAGAAACGCTACAAAGAAGCCTACGAGCGCTTTCAACAGGCCGCTGCCGATAGCCTTTATCCTGAACGTTCGCGGGTCTTCGAGAACCTCGGCATGACGGCCGCGATGCTCGGTCAGCGTGATCTGGCCCGGCAACAGCTGGAAAAAGCCCTGCGCCTGAACCGCCAGCAACCGCGGGCCTTGCTGGAAATGGCTGAGTTGTCCTTCGAAGACAGGCATTATGTGCCCTCGCGTGACTATTACGACCGTTTTAGCCTGCTCGCCGAGCAAAATGCACGTAGTCTATGGCTCGGCGTTCGGCTGGCCAGTGTGTTCGAAGATCGCGACAAGGCTGCCAGTCTGGGCCTGCAATTAAAACGACTCTATCCCGGTACGCCGGAATATCAGCAATACCTGTCGGAGCAATGATGAAAGCGGCGCATCCCGAAGTTGTAGCAGCGACTCGCGTAAACCCCGGAGAGACCTTGCGTCAGGGCCGCGAAAGCAATGGTTGGTCGTTGGCTGAAGTAGCGGTAAAGCTCAATCTCACCGTGATTTCCCTGGGTAACCTGGAAGCTGGCGCGTTCGACAAGTTGCCAGGGCATACCTTTGCCCGCGGCTATATCCGTACCTATGCCAAATTGCTCGGCATGGATCAGGCCGTCCTGGTTCAGCAATTCGACCAGCACACCGGCACCGACGCCCAGGGCAGCAACGTCCATAGCCTGGGACGTATCGAGGAGCCCAGCCGTATTTCCCATACCATCCTGCGCATTGTCAGCCTGCTGTTGCTGATTGCGGTCGTGGGCGGCGGTTTTGTCTGGTGGCAGGATCAAACCTCGCTGCGCACCAAGGACCTGATCGGCCTGAACCCCGAGCACGTCGAAGTCGAAGGCGCCGACGGCACTACCCAGATCCATCCGCTGGACGAGCCGGAAGACCAGGCCGTCGTCCAAGCCCAGACCGAAAGCACCACTCCACTGGCCTTGCCTGAAGGTGCCTCCGAGGCCCCTGCCGCGCAAACTACCCAGGTCCCGGCGGCGACGCCTGCTGCGCCTGTGGTTGCGACGCCAGTCACCCCGGCGGCACCTGTCGCCCCGGTTGCTCCCGTGGCCCCGGAACCCGTGGTCAGTGCGCCGGTAGCGCCTGCTGTGCCTGCCCCGGTGGCAACCGCACCGGTGGCCGGCTCTGGCCAGGTCCGTATCCAGTACGTGTCCGACTGCTGGACGCAGGTCTCCGACGGCAACGGCAAAGTGCTGTTCAGCGGTCTGAAACGCAAGGGCGAGACCGTCGATGTCAGCGGCAAGCCACCCTTTGCTGTCCGCCTGGGCTTTGCCCGCGGCGCGCAAGTCAGCTACAACGGGCAAGCAGTCGATGTAGCTCCGTTCACCAGTGGCGAGACTGCTCGCCTGAAGTTGGGTCAATAAGTCATGCACGGCGAATCTCCAATCAAACGTCGCGAATCCCGCAAGATCTGGGTCGGTTCGGTACCGGTGGGCGGTGATGCGCCTATCGCTGTGCAGAGCATGACCAACAGCGACACCAACGATGTTGCTGCCACCGTGGCCCAGATCAACCGTCTGGAAGCCGCTGGCGTCGACATCGTGCGGGTTTCCGTCCCGGACATGGACGCTGCGCAAGCCTTCGGTCGGATCAAGCAGTTGGTGAAGGTGCCGCTGGTGGCCGACATTCACTTCGACTACAAAATCGCCTTGCGGGTCGCTGAACTGGGTGTCGATTGCCTGCGGATCAACCCGGGCAACATCGGTCGTGAAGATCGTGTGCGTGCGGTGGTCGATGCCGCCCGCGACCGTGGGATCCCGATCCGCATCGGGGTCAACGCCGGTTCCCTGGAAAAAGACCTGCAAAAGAAATACGGCGAGCCAACGCCGGCGGCGCTGGTGGAGTCGGCCTTGCGTCACGTCGAGCACCTTGAGCGCCTGAATTTCCAGGACTTCAAGGTCAGCGTGAAGGCCTCCGACGTGTTCATGGCCGTCGAAGCCTACCGCTTGCTGGCCAAGGAAATCGTCCAGCCGTTGCACCTGGGCATCACCGAGGCCGGTGGATTGCGTTCAGGCACAGTGAAATCCGCGGTGGGCCTCGGTATGCTGCTCGCCGAAGGGATTGGCGATACTATCCGCATCTCGCTGGCGGCTGATCCGGTCGAGGAAGTGAAAGTCGGCTACGACATCCTCAAGTCCCTGCACCTGCGTTCCCGTGGCATCAACTTCATCGCCTGCCCGAGCTGCTCGCGGCAGAACTTCGATGTGGTCAAGACCATGAACGAGCTGGAAGGGCGCCTGGAAGATCTGCTGGTGCCGCTGGATGTCGCGGTCATCGGCTGTGTGGTCAACGGTCCTGGCGAAGCCAAGGAGGCCCATATCGGCCTTACTGGCGGCACGCCGAACCTGATCTACATCGACGGCAAGCCGGCGCAGAAACTGACGAATGACAATCTGGTGGATGAGCTGGAACGGCTGATCCGCCAGAAAGCGGCCGAAAAGGTCGAAGCCGACGCAGCGCTGATCGCTCGCGGCTGATCAAACGAATTAAGGAATTTTTGTGAGCAAGTCTCTGCAAGCCATCCGTGGCATGAACGACATCCTGCCCGAACAGACCCCACTGTGGCGTCATTTCGAAGGCACTGTTTCGCGTCTGCTGGATAACTACGGTTACAAGCAGATCCGCATGCCGATCGTCGAGTTCACCGAGCTGTTCAAGCGCTCCATCGGTGAAGTGACCGATATCGTCGAAAAAGAGATGTACACCTTCGAGGACCGCAACGGCGATTCGCTGACCCTGCGTCCCGAGGGCACCGCAGCCTGCGTCCGGGCCGTGCTGGAGCACGGCATCACCGGCGGTGGCCAGGTGCAGAAACTCTGGTACATCGGCCCGATGTTCCGCCACGAGCGTCCACAGAAAGGCCGCTATCGCCAGTTCCACCAGATCGGTGTCGAAGTGTTCAACCTCGACGGTCCGGACATCGATGCCGAGCTGATCGTGCTGACCTGGCGCCTGTGGGGCGAGCTGGGGATCCGCGATGCGGTCAAGCTCGAGCTCAACAGCCTGGGCACCAGCGAGTCCCGTGGGCGTTACCGCGAGGCGCTGGTCGAGTACCTCTCGGCACGCCTGGACCAACTGGACGAAGACAGCCAGCGTCGCCTGAAGACCAACCCGCTGCGCGTGCTCGACACCAAGAACGCCGATACCCAGGCGGTACTGGTCGATGCACCGAAGATGGCCGACTACCTGGATGACGAGTCGCGCGCGCACTTCGAAGGCCTCAAGGCCCGCCTGGACGCCGCCGGCATTCCTTATGTGATCAACCCCAAGCTGGTGCGCGGGTTGGATTACTACAGCAAGACCGTATTCGAATGGGTCACCGACAAGCTCGGCGCCCAGGGCACCGTGTGCGCGGGCGGCCGTTACGATGGCCTGGTCGAGCAGATGGGCGGCAAACCGACCACCGGCGTGGGTTTCGCCATGGGCATCGAGCGCCTGGTGTTGCTGCTGGAAACCCTGGAGCAGATCCCGCAAGAGATTTCCCGGCAGGTCGACGTCTACCTGTGCGCCTTTGGCGAGGCTGCCGAACTGGCCGCCCTGACCCTGAGCGAGCGGGTGCGTGACCAGTTGCCCAACCTGCGCCTGCAAGTGAACGCCGGCGCTGGCAGCTTCAAAAGCCAGTTCAAGAAAGCCGACAAGAGCGGTGCGCTGTACGCACTGATCCTCGGTGACGACGAGATGGCCCAGCAAGTGGTAGGTTTCAAACCCCTGCGTGGCCAGGGCGAACAACAAAGCATTGCCTGGGACGCGCTCGCCGCTCACCTGGCCACCTGCGTCGTGCAGGGTTGAAGCTGTCAAACAGCCGATTTAGCGAATAAGGAGTATTGGGGTGTCGAGTACCGAAGATGAACAGCTGGCGGATTTGAAGGACTGGTGGACGCGCAACGGTAAACCCCTGGTCACTGGCGGCCTGTTGGCGCTGGTCATCGTGTTCGGCTGGCAGGCGTTCCAGAAGTATCAGAGCAACCAGTCGCAAGGCGCCTCGATGCTCTACCAGGAATTGCTGGAAACCACGCTGACCCCGGACGGCAAGCCTGACGCGGCCCGTGTCGCGGACCTCGCCAACAAGCTCAACAGCGAGTTCGGTGGTACTGCCTACGCGCAGTACGGTCGCCTGTTCGTGGCCAAGGTCGCGGTCGACAGCGGCAAGCTCGACGACGCTGCCAACGAACTCAAGGCCGTGGCTGACAAGCCGGTCAACCCGACCCTGGGCGAAGTGGCGCGTCAGCGTCTGGCCCAGGTGCTGGCGGCGCAGAACAAGACCGACGAAGCCCTGAAGCTGCTCGAAGGCGACGCGGACAAGGCATTCCTGGCCACTCGCGAGGAACTCAAGGGTGACCTGCTGGTCCAGTTGGGTCGTACCGACGAAGCCCATGCGGCATACCAGAAAGCCAAGGCGGCGCTGTCGGATGAAGCAGCGGTCGGTGGCCTACAAATCAAGCTGGACGACCTGGCCAAAGGGGATGCGTGACGTGATTCGTTGGAAACATGCAGCATTGCTGGCTCTGGCCGTCCTGGCCGCGGGTTGCAGCAGCAACAGCAAAAAAGAACTGCCACCGGCCGAACTGGTCGACTTCAAGGAAGAAGTGGTCCTGCAAAAGCAGTGGAGTCGTTCGATCGGTGACGGTCAGGGCGAAACCTACAACATGCTGGTGCCGGCCATCGACGGCGATACCATCTATGCCGGTGACGTGAATGGCACGGTCATGGCGATGGATCGCGGCAACGGTGACGTCAAGTGGGAGAAAGACCTCGAGCTGCCGGTTTCCGGCGCCGTCGGCGTGGGTTACGGGCTGGTCATGGTCGGTACCCTCAAGGGTGAAGTCATTGCCCTGGATGCCATCAACGGTGAAGAGAAGTGGCGTGCCCGGGTCACCAGCGAAGTGCTGGCCCCGCCTGCCAACAACGGTGATGTGGTCGTGGTGCAAACCCAGGACGATCGCCTGATCGGTCTGGACGCCGCCACTGGCAACCAGCGTTGGTTGTACGACAGCACCCCGGCGGTCCTGACCCTGCGCGGTACCAGTGCGCCGATCGTGACCAACCGCCTGGCGCTGGCCGGTCTGTCGACCGGTAAAGTGGTGGCGCTGAACATCAACAACGGCGTGCCGATGTGGGAAAC
The DNA here is from genome assembly GCF_009834545.1 of Pseudomonas sp. S04. NCBI lineage: Bacteria > Pseudomonadati > Pseudomonadota > Gammaproteobacteria > Pseudomonadales > Pseudomonadaceae > Pseudomonas > Pseudomonas sp. S04. The sequence continues at coordinate 4,990,812 of NZ_CP019427.1, read as the reverse complement.
GCGTGTAGCGATCCCGCAGGGCCGTTCCGAGTTGGATCGTGTAGTCGACATCGACGGTGGCCTGCTGTTGTCCGGCGGTACCCTGTATGTCGCCAGCTACCAGGGTCGCGTTGCGGCACTGGACCTGGAGAGCGGTCGTCAGCTGTGGCAGCGTGATGCTTCCAGCTACGCCGGTGTCGCTCAAGGTTTCGGCAACGTTTATGTGAGTCTGTCTTCGGGTACCGTTGAAGGCGTCGACGAACGTTCCACCACAGCCTTGTGGAGCAACGATTCGCTGGCCCGTCGTCAACTGTCGGCCCCGGAAGTGTTCTCCAGCTACGTTGCAGTCGGTGACCTGGAAGGTTACCTGCACCTGTTGAGTCAGGTGGATGGCCGTTTCGTCGGCCGTGAACGCATCGACAGCGACGGCCTTCGTGCCCGTCCGCTGGTGGTGGGTGACACGATTTATGTGTATGGCAACAGCGGCAAACTGGAAGCGCTGACCATCAAGTAAGAACTATGCTGGACCTATAGGTAGGAGCGAGCTTGCTCGCGATGGACGTCAATGATTACGCGTGCAGTCTGGATAAACGCGGTGTGGTGACGTTCTTCGCGAGCAAGCTCGCTCCTACACGAGCACCAGCCGCTGCCTCGCAGCGGCTTTTGTATTTTCTGAAATAACGAAGTGGAGAGCCGCATGGTTCCCGTAATCGCCCTGGTGGGCCGACCGAACGTCGGCAAATCCACCATGTTCAACCGCCTGACCAAAAGCCGCGACGCTATTGTCGGCGACCTTTCCGGTCTGACCCGTGATCGCCAATACGGTGAGGCAAAGTGGCAAGGGCGCTCCTATATCCTGGTCGACACCGGTGGTATTTCCGGTGACGAACACGGCATGGACGAAAAGATGGCCGAGCAGTCGCTGCTGGCCATCGAAGAAGCCGATGTCGTTCTGTTCCTGGTAGACGCCAAGGCGGGCTTCACCGCCGCTGACCAGATGATTGCCGAGCACTTGCGCAAGCGCAACAAACGCTCCCTGCTGGTTGCCAACAAGATCGACAACATCGATCCGGAAATGGCCCGCGCTGAATTTGCCCCCCTGGGCATGGGCCACGCCATTGGCGTTGCCGGTGCACAAGGTCGCGGTGTCAACACCCTGCTGGAAGCCGCCCTCGCCGAATTCCCGCGTGACACCGAAGAAGAGGATCTGAACGCCAACGTCGCCGAAGGCGAAGAAGCGGTACGGATTCCTGGTCCAAGCGAAAAAGACGGCATCAAGATCGCTATCATCGGCCGGCCGAACGTCGGCAAGTCGACCCTGGTCAACCGCATGCTCGGTGAAGACCGGGTGATCGTCTATGACGAACCCGGCACCACTCGCGACAGCATCTACATCCCGTTCGAGCGTAACGACGAGAAGTACACGCTGATCGACACCGCGGGTGTGCGCAAGCGCGGCAAGATCAACGAGGAAGTCGAAAAGTTCTCGGTGGTCAAGACCCTGCAAGCGATCAAAGACGCCAACGTGGTGATCTTTGTGATGGACGCCCGTGAAGGCGTGGTCGACCACGACCTGAACCTGCTGGGCTTTGCCCTGGAAGCCGGTCGCGCCATCGTTATCGCACTGAACAAGTGGGACGGCATGACGTCGTCGGAACGCGACTTCGTGAAGATCGAGCTGGAGCGTCGGTTGTTCTTCGTCGACTTCGCCGACATCCACTTCATCTCGGCCTTGCACGGCACTGGCGTGGGCAACCTGTACCAGTCGGTACAGAACTCGTTCAAGTCGGCGATCACTCGCTGGCCGACCAACCGCCTGACCCAGATCCTCGAAGACGCCGTGGGCGAGCACGCGCCGCCGATGGTCAACAACCGCCGGATCAAGCTGCGCTATGCCCACTTGGGTGGTGCCAACCCGCCGCTGATCGTGATCCACGGTAACCAGGTCGAGAAGGTTCCGAATTCCTACGTGCGTTACCTGGAAAACACTTACCGCCGTGTGCTGAAGCTGGTCGGTACGCCGATCCGCATCGAGTTCAAGGGTGGCGAGAACCCGTATGAGGCGAAGAAGAACACGCTCACCGACCGCCAGGTCAACAAGAAGCGTCGTTTGATGTCGCACCACAAGAAAGCCGACAAGAAGCGCCGCGATAAAAAGTGAGCCGCTTCGAGTGATGAGCTTGTAGCTTGTAGCTCAAACCAGAAAAAGGGTCCTCTTCAGGACCCTTTTTTGCATCTGCTGGGTTGAGGCTTGACCACTTGCCGCTTGTCGCTTGAAACTCATGGCTCACCAGCAGGGGCCCACTGATGATCACCAGCAAGCTGCCGAATGTCGGCATCACTATCTTCACCCAAATGTCCCAGCTCGCGGCTTCGAGCGGCGCGCTCAACCTGTCCCAGGGTTTCCCCGATTTCGATGGCCCGCAAGCCCTGCGCGATGCGCTGGGGTGGCATGTTGCCAATGGGCACAACCAGTATTGCCCCATGACCGGCCTGCCGGCATTGCGCCAACAGGTGGCGGCCAAGATCGCCCGCAGCTATGGGGTCAGCGTCGATGCCGAGGATGAGGTGACGATCACCCCGGGTGCCACCCAGGCGATCTTCTGCGCGATCCAGGCGGTGATCCACAGCGGTGACGAGGTCATCGTCTTTGACCCGGCCTATGACAGCTACGAGCCCTCGGTGGCCCTGGCAGGCGGGCGCTGCGTGCACGTGCAACTGGCGGCGAAGGATTTCTCGATCGACTTCCAGGCTCTGAAGGATGCGCTCAGCCCGCGCACGCGGATGATCATCCTCAACTCGCCGCACAACCCCAGTGGCGCGCTGATTTCCCGTGCCGAGCTGGAGCAACTGGCCGAGTTGATCCGTGACCGCGACATCTACCTGGTCAGCGACGAGGTCTATGAGCACCTCGTTTATGACGGCGTACCCCATGTCAGCGTGCTGGCCCATGAAGAGCTGTATCAACGCGCCTTTGTGGTCAGTTCGTTCGGCAAGACCTACCACGTCACCGGCTGGAAGACCGGCTACGTGGTGGCGCCACCGGCCCTCACGGCAGAGCTGCGCAAGGTGCACCAGTACGTCAGCTTTTGCGGCGTGACCCCGTTGCAGTACGCGCTGGCCGACTATATGGCGGCCCATCCGGAGCACGTCGAACAACTGCCGGCGTTCTATCAGGCCAAGCGTGACCTGTTCTGCGATCTGTTGCAGCCATCGCGATTCAGCTTTACCCGGGTCACCGGGACGTATTTCCAACTGGTCGATTACTCGCAGATCCGCCCGGACCTGAACGATGTCGACATGGCTGTCTGGATGACCCGTGAGCACGGCGTGGCGGCGATTCCGGTGTCAGTGTTCTACCAGAACCCACCGCAGGAACAGCGCCTGGTGCGCCTGTGTTTTGCCAAGCGAGAGGAGACGCTGCGTGAGGCGGCGGAAAAATTATGCGTGATCTGAGCAACCTGCCCAACCTCAACCTGGCGCTGATCCAGACCACCCTGGCCTGGCACGACCGCCAGGCCAATCTCGAGCACTTCGAACTGTTGCTGGAGCAGGCGCGCGGCGCGGACCTGATCATCCTGCCGGAGATGTTCACCACTGGTTTCTCCATGGAGTCGGCCACCCTCGCCGAAGCGGAAAACGGCCCGACCAGCAAATGGCTGCGGACCCAGGCGGCGAAGCTGGATGCGGTGATTACCGGCAGCATCATCGTCCAGGCCGCCGATGGCAGCCACCGCAACCGCCTGCTGTGGGCGCGACCCGATGGCGAAGTCTGGCATTACGACAAGCGTCACCTGTTCCGCATGGCGGGCGAACACAATCACTTCACGCCTGGCGAGCGCCAAGTGCAGTTCGAACTCAAGGGGTGGCGCATACGCCCGTTGATTTGCTACGACCTGCGCTTCCCGGTGTGGAGCCGCGATCCCCAGGACACTGACCTGCTGCTGTACACCGCCAACTGGCCGGGCGCGCGCCGCCAGCACTGGAATCGCCTGCTGCCGGCCCGGGCCATCGAGAACCTGTGTTACGTCGCCGCGGTGAACCGGGTGGGTACCGATGGCAAGGGCTTTGCCTATACCGGCGACAGCCAGGTGCTGGACTTCCAGGGCGAGACCCTGCTCAGCGCTGGCGAGGCGGACGGGGTGTTCCAGGTGGTGCTCGACGCGGCCGAACTGGCCGCCTACCGCACGCGGTTCCCGGCGAACCTGGATGCCGATACCTTCGAGTTCACCTGAATTTCGCATCGTCTGATCTGGCCTCATCGCGGGCAAGCCCGCTCCCACAATGGATTGCACACCCTCTACTGTGGGAGCGGGCTTGCCCGCGATGAGGCCCTCAAGGACAAACAAAAAGGCCCCGAAATTCGGGGCCTTTTGCATTGCCGCGTAGGCTTAAGCCGCTTTGGCCTGTGGCTGGCTCAGGGAGCGGTTCAGCGCGCTGAACAGGGCCTTGAAGCTGGCGGTGGTGATGTTTTCATCGATGCCCACGCCATGCACTGCGCGTTCGCCGTTGACTCGCAGTTCAATGTAGGCCGCGGCCTTGGCATTGGTCCCCGCGCCGATGGCGTGTTCGTTGTAGTCCATGATCTCCACCGGGATCGGCAAACCGGCCACCAGGGCTTCCAGGGCGCCATTGCCCTTGCCGCGCCAGTGCAGGTTGGTTTCGCCCTGGCCCTTGCTCGAGACTTCCACTTCCACGGCGCTGTGGCCGTTTTCTTCCTGCAGGCGATGGCTGACCAGCGCGTACGGGGTGTTGGCCTGCAAGTACTCGCTGTGCAGCAAGGCGTGGATCTGTTGTGCGCTCATCTCGAGGCCCAGGCGATCGGTCTCGCGTTGCACCACCTGGCTGAACTCGATCTGCATGCGGCGCGGCAAGTTGATGCCGTATTCCTGTTCCAGCAGGTAGGCAATCCCGCCTTTGCCGGACTGGCTGTTGACGCGGATCACCGCCTCGTAGCTGCGCCCGATGTCGGCCGGGTCGATCGGCAAGTACGGCACTTCCCACAGGGCGTCCGCCTGCTGCTGGGCGAAGCCCTTGCGGATAGCGTCCTGGTGGGAGCCGGAGAACGCGGTGTGCACCAGGTCGCCGACATAAGGGTGACGTGGGTGCACGGCAATCTGGTTGCACTCTTCGACGACTTTACGCACGCCGTCGATGTCGGAGAAGTCCAGCTCAGGGTTCACGCCCTGGGTGTAGAGGTTCAAGGCCACGGTGACCAGGTCGACGTTGCCGGTGCGCTCGCCGTTGCCGAACAGGCAGCCTTCGACACGGTCGGCGCCAGCCATCAGGCCCAGCTCGGTGGCAGCAACACCAGTGCCACGGTCGTTGTGGGTGTGCAGGCTGATGAGCACGCTGTCACGACGGTTGATGTGGCGGCCGAACCACTCGATCTGGTCGGCATAGATGTTCGGCGTGGCACACTCGACGGTCGCAGGCAGGTTGAGGATCATCTTGTGTTCCGGCGTCGGGTTCCAGACCTCGATCACCGCGTCACAGACTTCCTTGGCGAACTCCAGCTCAGTGGCGCTGAAGGTCTCTGGCGAGTATTCGAACGTCCACTCGGTCTCCGGCTGCTGCGCGGCGTACTTGACGAACAGCTTGGCGGCGCTGACCGCGATTTCCTTGATGCCGTCCTTGTCCTGGTTGAAGACGATCCGGCGGAAGGACGGGGAGGTGGCGTTGTAGAGGTGAACGATGGCCTTTTTCGCCCCGCGCAGGGATTCGAAGGTGCGGGCGATCAGGTCTTCACGACCCTGGGTCAACACCTGGATGGTGGTGTCGTCAGGGATGTGGCCGTCTTCGATCAAGGTCCGCACGAAGTCGAAATCGGTTTGCGAAGCGGCCGGGAAGGACGCTTCGATTTCCTTCACGCCCACCTGCACCAGGGTTTTCCAGAAGCGCAGCTTTTTCACCGCATCCATCGGCTCGATCAGCGACTGGTTGCCATCGCGCAAGTCGGAGCTGCACCAGATCGGCGCGGACGTGATGGTCTTCGACGGCCAGGTGCGATCTGGAATGTCGATGGTCGGGAACGCGCGGTATTTCGAAGACGGGTCTTTGAGCATGCTCATCTGGGAGTCCTTATTCTGTTGTTGGCCGAAAAGAGGCGGCCTGCCGGTGGATCACTGTTGCGTTGGATAAATCTAGGGGCGAGGCGCTGCGATTCAGCCCGGCAGTCGTGCGCTGACGAGGCACAGGCTGCGGTGCTGGCGAAGCTGAATGAGGGTGTGAGAGGTTTTCATGCTTTCAACCCTAACCGCGCCGGGAAAAGATGGCAAGCAGTCGAAAAACTTTGATAGGAATACTCGAAAAGTCACTTTTATCGAGATTTTATTGCGGGCTGTTTTGATAATTATCTGGATGTTTGCGTAGGGGTGGAGCAATGCGCAATTGAAAGTTGGCGATGAGGCCGCTAGCCTCACCAATCCATCAGGGCTGGAATGCCCCAATGAAAATCGCCGGGTCAACCCGCGCATCGTTCAGGCTGATATTCCAGTGCATGTGCGGACCGGTCGCGCGGCCGGTGGCGCCGACCTTGCCGACCACAGCACCACGTGCCAGCGTCTGGCCGAGCTTCACGTCGATCTTCGACATGTGGCAGAACATGCTGATGAAGCCCTGGCCGTGGTCGACGAACACGGTATTGCCGTTGAAGAAGTAGTTACCGATCAGGATCACCTTGCCATTGGCCGGGGTCTTGATAGGGGTCCCGGCGGGTACGGCGAAGTCCAGGCCCGAGTGGGGATTGCGCTCTTCACCGTTGAAGAAACGGCGCACGCCGAACTTGCTCGACAGTGGCCCGTTGACCGGTTTGTCCAGCAGCAGGTTGCTCGGGGTATTGGGGCTGAAAGTGCGGTAAGCCTGGATCTGCACGGCCAGCTCGCTCTCGATGCGCTTGAGGTTGGCCGGGTTGGGGTTGACCTGCTGGGTGTTTTTCAGGGTGATGCGTTGTTCCGGGTATTTCTTGTTACCCACCGCGAAGCTCAAGTTGCGTCCCGCGCTGCTGATTTGCTGGGTACCCGGCTTGACGGTCAGGGGCACGCCGACAATCGCCAGCCAGTTGTTCTGTTCCTTGACCACCAACACCGGCTTGCCCTGGTAGCTGGCTTTGGGCGCCTGCGCCGCAGAACCGAGGTCGACCACCGCCACACCACCCGGCACTGGCTTGTTCAGCAGGCGGGTGATGTAACTGTCGGCGTGGGCGTTGAAGGTCAGGCATAACAGCAGCAGCGGAGCAAAAAAACGCGGCATCGATCAATCCAGTAGAGAAAGGGTGACGGGTGTCAGGTGATTGTCTTCGACCCGGACCTGCAATTGGCCTTCGCCCAGCTTGGCTGTCAGGCGCTGGCCGGTATGGGTTTGTCCGGCGCTGCGGATCGCATTGCCACGTTCATCGAGCAAAATGCTGTAGCCACGGGCCAGTGTCGCGAGCGGGCTGACCACCTGCAGGGTCTGGACCTGACTTTGCAACTGCAGGCGCCGGGATTTGAGCCCTTCACGCATGGCCCGGGGCAAACGTTCGGCAAAACTATCCAGGCGCTGGCGCAGCAATGCCAGTTGCCGCCCCGGATGTTGCCCGGCGAGGCGGGTTTCCAGGCGGATCAAGCGTTCGCGGCGGGTGTTGAGGCTGCGCTCGAAGGCTCGACGCAGGCGCATGTCCAGGTCATCGAGGCGTTGTGCTTGTTGGCGCAGGCGTTCACCCGGATGGCGCAGGCGGCGGGACATGCCTTCCAGGCGCAAGCGATCGCGCATCAGGCGGTCGCGTATGCGCATCACCAGGCGCCGATGCAGGCTTTCGACCCGGCGCAGCAGGTCGCTGGAGTCCGGTGCCAGCAGTTCGGCGGCGGCCGACGGCGTGGGCGCACGGACGTCCGCCACAAAGTCGCTGATCGACACATCGGTTTCATGCCCGACGGCGCTGACGATTGGCGTGACGCAGGCATCCACGGCACGGGCCACGGCTTCCTCGTTGAAGCACCAGAGGTCTTCCAGCGAGCCGCCGCCCCGGGCCAGGATCAAGGCGTCAAAACCCCTGGCGTCGGCCAGTTGCAGGGCGCGGACAATCTGCGCGGTGGCCTCGCGGCCTTGCACGGCGGTGGGGATCAGGGTCAGCGACACCTGGGGCGCACGGCGGCGGAACACGCTGATGATGTCGCGGATCACCGCGCCGGTGGGCGAACTGATAATGCCAATGCGTTGCGGATGGGCCGGCAGCGGCACTTTGCGCTCGGCGCTGAACAGGCCTTCGGCGCTGAGCTTTTCCTTCAGTGCATCGAATGCCAGGCGCAGTGCACCTTCGCCAGCGGGCTCGACAGTATCGAGAATCAGCTGGTAGTCGCCGCGTCCTTCAAACAGCGAGACCTTGCCCCGCACCTTGACGGCCAGGCCATCCTTGAGAGCCTGGCGCACCCGTGCGGCGTTCTGCCGGAACAGCGCGCAACGCACCTGGGCGCCGCTGTCCTTGAGGGTGAAGTACACATGGCCCGATGCCGGGCGGGCGAGGTTGGAGATTTCGCCTTCGACCCAGATGTTGCTGAACACGTCTTCGAGCAGCACCCGCGCGCGGCCATTGAGTTGGCTGACGGTGAGGACTTCGCGGTCCAGGCCGAGTCTTGCAAAGGGATCTTTAATCATGGGGCGCATGATAAAGCCAATCTCCCGCGCAATGCACGATCCCCTACGTCGGCCGGCTGATGTGTTCAACGAATTGCTCGACCAGCGCGCTGGGATCTTGCCGGCAGGCGAGGGCGACGCTGCTGTAGCAATCCGGGTCGGCCAAGGGCAGGAAGTGAATGTCCGGCGGCGCGATGTCCTGCATCGATTCCGGGAGCAGGGCAATGCCGAACCCGGCCTGGATCAATTGCAACTGGGTGGTTTTGCGCGACACCACCCGCGCGGCCTTGGGAAAGAAACCCTGGCGCATGCACAGCTCGGCGGACAGGTAACTCAAGCCGCCGCGTTGCGGGTGCGGAATGGAGATGAACGGCAACTCCCTCAGTTGCCCCAGCTCGATGCCTTGTTCGGGTGTATTGCGCGCCAATGCATGCCCAGGCGGCACCGCCAGCAGCAAGCGTTCGCGGTACAGCTCGATGATCTGCACCCCTTCGCGCTGGCGCAGCACGGGCAGGCGCAGCAGGCCAACGTCCAGGCGGCCCTCGGCGAGTTCCTGCAGTTGGGCCTCGGAGGACAGCTTGACGATGTCCATCGACACGTCCACCTGCTGCTCCAGGTAAGCGCTGATGCCGCGCAGCACCCGGCCACTCATGGGAACGGTGCTGGAGTGACTCAGGCGCAAGGTGCCGAGTTGGCCGTTGCCGACCTGCGTCGCCATCTCACTGGCCTTGAGCAGTTCACTGAGCAGGCTTGCGGCCCGAGGCAGGAAAGCCTGACCGGCGGCGGTGAGCCGTGGCTGACGCGCCGTGCGCTCGAATAGCGGGGTCTGCAGGCGGTTCTCCATGTCCTTGATCTGCCGGCTCAGGGCTGATTGGGCGATGAACAGGCGTTCGGCGGCGGCACTGAAACTGCCGCACTCGGCGATTTCCACGAAGTAACGCAATTGACGGGTCGAAAGCACAAGCCATGCCTTTTTGAGATGGGTTGAGGGTCGGGAAGATATTAGTCGCAATGCTCCACGCTGGCTAAAGTGATCAGCGCCAAATTAAGGAAAGCCCTGATGAACCTGATCGAGTTATTGCAGCAATGGCCATTCGGCGCCACGGACTGGCTGATCATCGCCCTGGCAATCAGCCTGGCCTATATCGTGTTTGGCATTGCCGGTTTTGGTACGGCCCTGGTGGCGGGGCCGATCCTGATCCTGTTCCTGCCGCTGTCGAAAATCGTGCCCTTGCTGGTCCTGCTGGATTTTGTCGCCGCGTTCGGCAACCTGCTGCCCTCGCGCCGTGATGTGGCCAGGCCGGAGTTGTTGCGCCTGCTGCCGTGCATGGCGCTGGGCTGCACCCTGGGGGTGATCTTCCTGCTGAACCTCAAGTCTGACCTGTTGTTGCTATTGATGGGCCTGTTCATCACGGCCTACGCCATGTACAGCCTATGGGTGAAGGTACGCCCGGCGCAGCTGGCCGCCGGTTGGGCGATTCCCATGGGCACGGTCGGTGGCTTGTTTGGCGCGTTGTTCGGCAGTGGCGGCTTTTTGTATGCGATTTATCTCAACAGCCGCCTGTCCAAGGACGCCGCCCGCGCCACGCAAAGTGCCTTGATCAGTTGCAGCACCCTAGTGCGCTTGAGCCTGTTCCTGATCGCCGGGGTCTACGCCGAGCTACCCTTGTTACTGTTGGCCCTGTGTCTGTTGCCGGCCATGGCGCTGGGATTGTGGATCGGCCGGCGCCTGGCCCTGAAGTTGTCTCGCGAGGCCTTCGTGCGGTTGGTCACCTGGCTGGTGCTGGCCAGCGGGATTGCCTTGCTGACCCGCTACTTCAGCACTTGACCTGAGTCTGTCAGGGATTAAGCTGCCGGCCTTTAGGGCGTCATCGCGGGCAAGCCCGCTCCCACATCAGACTCGATCACCTGTGGGAGCGGGCTCGCCCGCGATGGCGGCAGTAGCCATACAGCAGGACTCGTCATGAACTCGCAAAGCATCCTCGTCCCGAAAATCTCCACCCTGCCGGTGCACGAACCCCGGGCGCGGGCGATTGTGCGGTGGCTGGTGCGCAAGAACATCATCGAAGAACAACTCACAACCTGCGGGCGCACTGGCAATCGCATGGCCCACGCCATTGCCCCCGGCGCGCGCGACGTGGTGCTGCACCCGCAGGCGCTGCCGTTCGGTGAGTCGATCAACGGCCTGGAAATCATCACCAAGCGCTGCATCTATACCCCCGCCAAAGGGTTTCTCGAGGAGGCCGGCTGCGCCGAGTGCCGCAAGGAAGTCGGCGAGGCGCTGTTCGACAGCCTGGAAGACTGGATGCCCGGGCGCACCGACAACTTCATCTGCCCCGAATGCGGGCATGAAGACGACATCAATGGCTTCCTGTTCTTGCAGGAGTGCGGGTTTTCCAACCTGGGCTTCATCTTCAACAACTGGGCCGAGGCCGGCTTCAAGCAGAGCTTTATCGACGAATTTGCCGAGTGGCTGGACTTGCCGGTCAGTTGGGTCAAGGTCGAGTTGTAGGCGACAACAACCCCCGTCGATCACCGCGTCGATAATAGACAGAGTTTTACATTGAACCTGAGGGGGTGTCTGACTATAATGTCGCGCTTCCAATTTCCCGCTCGGGAGCCCCCGCGATGCTGCGTATCAGCCAAGAAGCTCTGACCTTCGACGACATTCTTTTAGTGCCCGGTTATTCCGAAGTACTGCCTAATGAAGTCAGTTTGAAGACCCGCCTTACCCGTGGCATCGAGCTGAATATCCCACTGGTTTCCGCCGCCATGGACACCGTCACTGAAGCCCGTCTGGCAATCGCCATGGCTCAGGAAGGTGGCATCGGCATTATCCACAAGAACATGACCATCGAGCAGCAAGCTGCCGAAGTGCGCAAGGTCAAGCGTTACGAAGCCGGTGTGGTCAAGGACCCGATCACCATCGAGGCTGACGCCACCGTTCGCGAACTGCTCGAACTGACCGGCCTGCATAACATCTCCGGTGTTCCTGTGCTGCACGATGGCGACCTGGTCGGCATCGTAACCTCCCGCGACGTCCGTTTCGAAAACCGTATGGAAGCCACTGTCCGTGAAGTGATGACGCCTAAAGAGCGCCTGGTCACGGTCAAGGAAGGCGCCGACAAGAACGACGTGCGCGAACTGCTGCACAAGCACCGCATCGAGCGCGTGCTGATCGTCGACGACAAGTTTGCCCTCAAAGGCATGATGACCGTCAACGACATCGAAAAAGCCAAGGCTTACCCGCTGGCCAGCAAGGACGATCAAGGTCGTCTGCGTGTGGGCGCTGCCGTCGGTACCGGTAAAGACACCGGTGATCGCGTCGCAGCCCTGGTCAACGCCGGCGTTGACGTGGTGGTGGTCGACACTGCCCACGGTCACTCCAAAGGCGTGATCGACCGCGTGCGTTGGGTCAAGCAGAACTTCCCGCAAGTCCAGGTGATCGGCGGCAACATCGCCACCGGCGCTGCTGCCAAGGCCCTGGCCGAAGCGGGCGCGGATGCGGTCAAGGTCGGTATCGGCCCTGGCTCGATCTGCACCACCCGTATCGTCGCGGGTGTCGGCGTGCCGCAAATCAGCGCCATCGCCAACGTTGCCGCTGCCCTTGAAGGCACTGGCGTGCCGTTGATCGCCGATGGCGGCATCCGTTTCTCCGGTGACCTGTCCAAGGCCATCGTGGCCGGTGCGTCCTGCGTGATGATGGGCTCGATGTTCGCCGGTACTGAAGAAGCGCCAGGCGAGATCGAACTGTACCAGGGCCGTTCGTACAAGGCTTATCGCGGCATGGGTTCGCTGGGCGCCATGTCCCAGGCGCAAGGCTCCTCCGACCGTTACTTCCAGGACTCCTCGGCAGGCGCCGAGAAACTGGTTCCGGAAGGGATCGAGGGCCGTGTTCCTTACAAGGGCACCCTGAGCGCGATCATTCACCAACTGATGGGCGGCCTGCGTTCCTCGATGGGCTACACCGGCAGCGCCGACATCGAAGAAATGCGCACCAAGCCTGAGTTCGTGCGGATCACCGGTGCCGGCATGGCCGAATCCCACGTTCATGACGTGCAGATCACCAAAGAAGCGCCAAACTACCGCGTAGGTTGAGGCTTCAGGCAAATCATCAAGCAACCGGGGCTGTTTTATTCAGCCCCGAGTTGTTTCTGAATCAAGACTGTTTCTGAATTACTAAGACGAGACTGAATCATGGCCCTCGACATTCACGCTCACCGCATCCTGATCCTCGACTTCGGTTCCCAGTACACCCAACTGATCGCCCGCCGCGTGCGTGAGATCGGCGTGTACTGCGAACTGCACCCGTTCGACATGGACGATGAAGCGATTCGCGAGTTCGCTCCCAAAGGCGTCATCCTCGCCGGCGGCCCCGAGTCCGTGCACGTCGCCGACAGCCCGCGCTGCCCGCAAGCGGTGTTTGACCTGGGCGTGCCGGTCTTCGGTATCTGCTACGGCATGCAGACCATGGCTGAACAGCTGGGTGGCAAGGTCGAAGGTTCCGAGCTGCGTGAGTTCGGTTATGCCCGCGTTGACGTGGTCGGCAAGAGCCGCCTGCTCGACGGCATCGAAGACCACATCGACGCCGACGGCCTGTTCGGCCTCGACGTATGGATGAGCCACGGTGACAAGGTCACCAAGATGCCGGAAGACTTCCACATCCTGGCCAGCACCCCGAGCTGCCCGATCGCCGGCATGTTCAACGACGAACGCGGCTACTACGGCGTGCAGTTCCACCCGGAAGTGACCCACACCAAGCAGGGCGGGCGCATCCTGTCGCGCTTCATCCTCGACATCTGCGGTTGCGAAGCCCTGTGGACGCCGTCGAAGATCGCCGAAGACGCCATCGCCAACATCCGTGCCCAAGTAGGTACCGACAACGTGCTGCTGGGTCTGTCCGGCGGTGTCGACTCCTCGGTCGTTGCCGCGCTGTTGCACAAGGCCATCGGCGACCAGTTGACCTGCGTCTTCGTCGACAACGGCCTGCTGCGCCTGCACGAAGGCGAGCAAGTGATGGCCATGTTCGCCGAGAACATGGGCGTCAAGGTGATCCGTGCCAACGCCGAAGAGCAGTTCCTCAACAACCTGGCTGGCGAAAGCGACCCAGAGAAGAAGCGCAAGATCATCGGCCGTACCTTCATCGACGTGTTTGATGCCCAGTCCAACAATCTGGACAACATCAAGTACCTGGCCCAGGGCACCATCTACCCGGACGTGATCGAGTCGGCTGGCGCCAAGAGCGGCAAGGCCCACGTGATCAAGTCGCACCACAACGTGGGTGGCCTGCCGGAAGAAATGAACCTCAAGCTGGTCGAACCCCTGCGCGAGCTGTTCAAGGACGAAGTCCGTCGTCTGGGCCTGGAACTGGGCCTGCCGTACGACATGGTCTACCGTCACCCGTTCCCGGGCCCGGGCCTGGGCGTGCGGATCCTCGGTGAAGTGAAGAAGGAATACGCCGACCTGCTGCGTCGTGCCGACCACATCTTCATCGAAGAACTGCGCAAGGCCGACTGGTACCACAAGGTCAGCCAGGCGTTCGTAGTGTTCCAGCCGGTGAAATCGGTTGGCGTGGTTGGCGATGGCCGTCGTTACGCCTGGGTCGTGGCCCTGCGTGCCGTGGAAACCATCGACTTCATGACCGCGCGTTGGGCACACCTGCCTTACGAACTGCTGGAAACCGTCAGCGGCCGCATCATCAATGAAATCGAAGGCATCTCCCGCGTCACCTACGACGTGTCGAGCAAGCCGCCGGCGACCATTGAGTGGGAATGATCCCGCGCAAGCCTTGATGGCTTGATCGCCGGTATCAAAAAAGGCCGTGTGAACCTGGTGTTCATGCGGCCTTTTTGCGTTGTGGGGGGCGCTCGTCTGATTTGCCTGCGTCCCGTGGTCACGTCCGCTTTGCTGTTTCTTTCACAATTGCGGGTGTATCGTATTCGCCTTTTGCGGGCCCTGGGCCTGCGGCAGATACGTGAGGTAGTTGAGTCCATGTCCTTTACCCGTCGACAAATACTCGGTGGTCTGGCCGGTCTGGCAGTGGTTGGCGTCGGGGCCGGTGGTGCATCGCGTTACTGGCTGGGGAAAGTGGCGGATGCCAATGCCGGGCATGACTACGAGCTGATTGCCGCGCCGCTGGACGTGGAGCTGGTACCCGGGCACAAGACCCAGGCCTGGGCCTTTGGCCCTTCGGCGCCTGGGACCGAACTGCGGGTGCGCCAGGGCGAGTGGCTGCGGGTGCGTTTCATCAACCACCTGCCGGTGGCGACCACCATTCACTGGCACGGCATCCGCCTGCCTCTGGAGATGGATGGCGTGCCCTACGTCTCGCAACTTCCGGTGCTGCCGGGCGAGTATTTCGACTACAAGTTCCGCGTGCCGGATGCCGGCAGCTACTGGTACCACCCGCACGTCAGCAGCAGCGAGGAGCTGGGTCGCGGCCTGGTCGGGCCGTTGATTGTCGAGGAGCGCGAGCCCACCGGCTTCAAGTACGAACAAACCCTGAGCCTGAAAAACTGGCACATCGATGAACAAGGCAACTTTGTCGAGTTCAGCATCCCCCGGGAAGCGGCCCGTGGCGGCACGGCGGGGCGCCTGTCGACCATCAACGGCGTGCCGTTGCCCGTCATCGACTTGCCTGCCGGGCAGATCACTCGCGTGCGCCTGCTCAACCTCGATAACACCCTGACCTATCGCATCAACATTCCCGGGGTCGAGGCGCAGATCTACGCGCTGGATGGCAACCCGGTACAGCCGCGGCCGCTGGGCAAGGAGTACTGGCTCGGTCCGGGCATGCGCATCTGCCTGGCGATCAAGGCACCGCCAGCGGGCACTGAGTTGTCCCTGCGCAACGGCCCTGTGCGCCTGGGCACCCTGCGTTCGGTGGCCAACACGGATGCACCGGGTGAGTGGCCACCGGCGCTGCCCGCCAACCCGGTTGCCGAGCCGGACATGGCCACTGCGCAGAAGCTCAACTTCAACTTCGAGTGGGTCGGTTCGGTCTCGGTCAATGTCGAAAACGGCAAGCCCCCCAGCCTGTGGCAGATCAACGGCCAGGCCTGGGACATCACCGACAAGACCTGCGCCGACCGCCCGATTGCTACGCTCAAGCTAGGCCAAAGCTACATTTTCGAATTGAAGAACATGACCCAGTACCAACACCCGATCCACCTGCACGGCATGAGCTTCAAGGTCATTGCCTCGAACCGGCACAAGGTGATCCCGTACTTCACCGACACTTACCTGCTGGGCAAAAACGAGCGCGCGCAAGTGGCGCTGGTGGCGGATAACCCTGGGGTGTGGATGTTCCATTGCCATGTGATCGACCACATGGAAACCGGCCTGATGGCCGCGATCGAGGTGAAGTGATGCGCCAGATTCGCCCGAGCGCCATTATCGACCGCAGCCGTGACCAGCACTTTATGCGCGAAGCCCTGCTGCTGGCGGCCCAGGGAGCGGCCCTCGGCGAGGTACCGGTGGGTGCGGTGCTGGTGCAGGACGGGGAGATCATCGGGCGCGGCTTCAACTGCCCGATCAGTGGCAGCGACCCCAGCGCCCACGCCGAAATGGTCGCGATCCGCGCCGCCGCCCAGGCCCTGAACAACTATCGCCTGCCCGGCAGCACCCTCTACGTGACGCTGGAGCCGTGCAGCATGTGCGCCGGGCTGATCGTCCACTCGCGCATCGCTCGGGTGGTATACGGCGCATTGGAGCCCAAGGCCGGGATCGTGCAGAGCCAGGGGCAGTTTTTCACCCAGGGCTTTTTGAATCACCGGGTGCTGTACGAAGGCGGAGTCCTGGCCGAGGAATGCGGGACGGTGTTGAGCGAGTTCTTCAAGGCCCGCAGAGCTAAATCTTCAGAATAACTACTAACCCTGTGGGAGCGGGCTTGCCCGCGATGAGGCCCTTTCAGTCAACGAAGATGTTGAATGTTAGTCCGCTATCGCGGGCAAGCCCGCTCCCACAGTTTTTTTTGTGTCAGGAAGATCGGGTTACTTCCTGGCCACAATCACCGCGCGCATCGGCGCCGGCAGGCCTTCAACGGTCTTGCTGTGATCCTCGGGATCGAGGAAATCACTGAGCGACTGATACTTCATCCACTCCGTCCCGCGCTGTTCCTCGACCGTGGTGGTGCTGACATCCACGCAGCGCACGTCGCTGAACCCGGCGCGGCGCAGCCACAGCATCAATGCTGGAACCGAAGGCAGGAACCAGACGTTGCGCATCTGCGCGTAACGGTCTTCCGGCACCAGTACCTGCTGCTCGTTGCCCTCGATCACCAGGGTTTCGAGCACCAGTTCCCCGCCCTTGACCAGGCAATCCTTGAGCGCCAGCAAATGCTCGATCGGCGAGCGGCGATGGTAGAACACGCCCATGGAGAACACCGTGTCGAAGCCTTCCAGGTTCGCTGGCAAGTCTTCGAACGGGAACGGCAGGTGCCAGGCATTGGGCTCGGACAGGTAGCGCTGCACGGCCTGGAACTGGCAGAAGAACAGCCAGTTGGGGTCGACGCCGATCACACTGTCGGCCCCGGCGCCGAGCATGCGCCACATGTAGTAGCCATTGCCGCAGCCGACATCGAGGATGCGTTTGCCCACAAGGTCCAGGTGCGGGGCGACCCGCGACCATTTCCAGTCCGAACGCCATTCGGTGTCGACGTGCACGCCGAACAGGTCGAACGGCCCTTTGCGCCATGGTGAAAGGCCCATCAGGGCCGTGCGCATTTGCGCGCGGGTTGCATCGTCGCAATCGGTGTCCAGCTTCAGGCCGTTGAGCAAATCGACTTCGCTTGGCTGGATCTTCGGCAAGGCGTCCAGCGCGCTTTGCCAGCGCTCCAGGTCACCGTGGCCCTTCTCCATTTTCACGTCGAGTTGCGCTTGCAGGGTGTTAGCCCAGTCGGCCAGCGGCGTGCCGGCCAGGCGGCGGGCGAGGGGAGACAGATCAATCATGGCAAGGCAATCAACGAGGCAAAGTTAAGACACTGGAACCACGGCACGACTTTCGAGAACCCGGCGGCCAGCAGGCGTTCGGTGTGTTCTTCGAGGCTGTCGGGCTTCATGACGTTTTCGATGGCGCTGCGCTTCTGGGCAATTTCCAGTTCGCTGTAGCCGTTGGCGCGCTTGAACGCGATGTGCAGGTCGCCGAGCAGCTGGTGCTCCTGGGCATCGGCAAAGCGCAGTTTTTCCGAGAGGATCAGCGCGCCGCCGGGCAACAACGACTGACGGATACGCCCGAGCAGGGCCAGGCGTTGTTCAGGGGCGATGAACTGCAGGGTGAAGTTCAGCGCCACCACCGAGGCCGGCTTGAATTCGAGGGCCAGGATGTCACCCTCGATCACCTCCACCGGCAGCAGTTCCTGGAACATCGAGTCCTGGCCGTTGAGGTATTCACGGCAGCGTTCGACCATGGCGGCGGAGTTATCCACCGCGATCACCCGGCAACCGTCCGTACGCACGTGCCGGCGCAGGGCCTGGGTCACCGCGCCGAGGGATGACCCCAGGTCGTACAGCACGCTGTCTGGCTGGGCAAACTGCGCCGCCAGCACACCGAGGTTTTCGACAATGGTCGGGTAACCCGGCACCGAGCGCTTGATCATGTCCGGGAACACTCGCACCACATCCTCGTTAAAGGCGAAGTCGGGTACCTGGGCCAAAGGCTGGGCGAAAAGGCGATCGGGTTCTTTGCTCACGGCGGTTCCAGCGGCGGAATTGGAAAAGGCCGGCATTTTAGCCAAGTTGGCGCGCAGATGCGCGGCTTGTCTGATAAAGCGCCCTGGCAGGTATTGGCGTATCGCGAGCAGGCTCGCTCCCACAGGCTAAACACCGTACGTGTGGGAGCGAGCCTGCTCGCGATGAATTCAGCGCGTTCGTGTGTGGAACGCCGACGCGGCGATGCCCCATTGCCCCAGCCAGTAACTGAGGATGATCACATACGGCGCGGCCGCGAAGGGCATGGCAAAACGGTCGATGCCGATCACGCTGTCGGAGAACACGAAGGCCAGGGCGCCGCCAGCGGCCAACAGTGCCGAGCGTTTCGGCACGTCGGTGCCCAGGCGGGCCAGGGCGCGCCAGAGCATGGCGCTGATGGCCGTGCCATAGACGATCACCGGAATCAGCAACGGCCCCAGGCCATGGGCGATCAGGATCCCCAGCAGCAGTGCGCCGACCAGCAGCGCCAGGAGCAAGGGCCCAGGGGCCAGGCGCCGGCAATCGCTCAGATAGGCTTTGAGGTAGGCCAGGTGGGCCACCAGGAATGCGCCGAGGCCGAACACGAACAAGTCGCCGGGCCAGGCCAGCAGCACATCGCCCAGCAGGGAAAAGATCAGGCCCAGGCTGACCCAGCGCCGGTAGTCGCTGGGCGGTGCATCGTGCAACCAACCCAGCAGGGCCAGCACCGGCAGCGGCTTGACCAACAGGCACAGCAGTTCGGCATGCACACTCACGCCATAGAGGAACGTGACGGCTCCCATCAATGCCAGAATCAGCCAGCCCATGCTCAGTTCACCACGATTGCGCAGTCGAAAATCTCTACCGGCTCGACTTCCGGTGCCCACGGCTGCTGTGAAGTCAGGCGCAAGCGCCCGTTACCGCTGGTGAAGGCTTGGAAGCGCCAGGTCGATTGCCCCGCGCTGCCCACCAGGCCGCTGTTTTCCGGGTTGGTGTAGACCTCGGGGCTGATGGCCCGCAACACACCGCCGGCCGAATCCTGGATCGCCCAGCGATAACCCGTGGTCGGGTTGCTCGGCAAGGTCAGGATCAGGTTTTGCCCGTTGTGCAGTTGCACCGGGCATTGGCTCTGCTGCTCCACGGTCAGGTTCTGTTTCGGCTGCGAGGCGCAGGCCGTCAGCAAGGCAAGGCTCAAGGGCAATAGCAGGCGGGTGGGGGACATCAAGTCAGGCACTCCGGAATTCGCGACGAACGGCGAGCATAACTGAAGATGAGACAAAATGTGACCGTTAGGCCTGGATAGGGTTGTCAGTGCCGCCGCCCGGCCCGCTCCCACAAGGATTGCAGTAACCTGTGGGAGCGGGCTTGCCCGCGATGGCGTCAGTCCAGGCGTTACACAGTTGTCAGAACAACACCTTGGCCACGTCGGCAAAACGCTTGGCAAAGTGCACGGTAATGCCCTCTTTCAGGTAATCGGGCAATTCTTCGAAACTGCCACGGTTGGGTTCCGGCAGGATCAGTTCGTGGATCTTCTGTCGGCGTGCGGCAATCACTTTTTCGCGCACCCCGCCAATCGGCAGCACGTGCCCGGTCAACGTCAGTTCACCGGTCATGGCCACGCCTTTTTTCGGTGGCTGGTTGCGTGCCAGGGACAGCAGGGCGCTGGCCATGGTCACTCCGGCGCTAGGGCCGTCTTTTGGAGTCGCACCTTCCGGTACGTGCAAGTGCACGAAAGCTTCGTCGAAGAACTTCGGGTCACCGCCAAACGACTTCAGGTTGGAGCTGACGTAGCTGTAGGCGATTTCTGCCGATTCCTTCATCACGTCCCCCAGTTGCCCGGTGAGCTTGAAGCCACGGTTGAGGGTGTGGATGCGGGTGGCTTCGATCGGCAGGGTGGCGCCGCCCATGCTGGTCCAGGCCAGGCCCGTGATCACCCCGGTGCCCGACAGCACTTGCTCGTTGCGGAACACCGGCATGCCCAGGGAGGCCTCAAGGTCCTTGGGGCCGATCTTGATCACTTGCTGCGGATCGTCCATCAGCTTGACCACCGCCTTGCGCACCAGTTTGCCCAGTTGTTTCTCCAACTGGCGCACCCCGGCTTCGCGGGCATAGCCATCGATCAAGGCCTTGAGTGCACTGTCGCTGATGGACAGGCTGGTTTTCGCCACGCCGGCCTTGTCCAGTTGCTTGGGCCACAGGTGGCGCTTGGCAATGGCGACTTTTTCTTCGGTGATGTAGCCGGACAGGCGAATCACTTCCATGCGGTCGAGCAACGGCCCGGGGATTGAATCCAGGGTGTTGGCGGTGCACACGAACAACACTTTCGACAGGTCCAGGCGCAGGTCCAGGTAGTGGTCGAGGAATTCCACGTTCTGTTCCGGATCGAGGGTTTCCAACAGCGCCGAGGCTGGGTCGCCCTGGAAGCTCTGGCCCATCTTGTCGATCTCGTCGAGCATGATCACCGGGTTCATCACTTCGACATCTTTCAACGCCTGTACCAGCTTGCCCGGCAGGGCGCCGATGTAGGTGCGACGGTGGCCCTTGATCTCGGCTTCGTCACGCATGCCGCCGACGCTGAAACGATAGAACGGCCGCCCCAGGGATTCGGCGATGGACTTGCCGACACTGGTCTTGCCCACGCCCGGCGGGCCTACCAGCAACACGATGGAGCCGGCGATCTCGCCCTTGTAGGCGCCGACCGCGAGGAATTCGAGGATCCGGTCCTTGATGTCATCGAGGCCGGCATGGTGTTTGTCGAGCACCTTGCGTGCGTGCTTGAGGTCGAGCTTGTCTTTCCCGTACACGCCCCAGGGCACGGCCGTCGCCCACTCCAGGTAGTTGCGGGTCACGGCGTATTCGGGGGAGCCGGTCTCGAGGATCGACAGCTTGTTCATTTCCTCTTCGATGCGTTTTTGCGCCTGGGGCGGCAGGACCTTGCCCGTCAGGCGTTGCTCGAACTGCTCGACGTCGGCGCTGCGATCATCCTTGGTCAGGCCCAGCTCCTGCTGGATCACCTTGAGTTGTTCCTTGAGGAAAAACTCGCGTTGGTGTTCGCCGATCTTGCGGTTCACTTCCGCGGAGATTTCTTTCTGCAGGCGCGCGACTTCGACTTCCTTGCGCAGCATCGGCAGGACTTTTTCCATGCGCTTGAGCATGGGCACGCAGTCGAGCACTTCCTGCAATTCGTTACCGGTAGCCGAGGTCAGGGCGGCGGCGAAGTCGGTCAGCGGCGACGGGTCGTTGGGGCTGAAGCGGTTGAGGTAGTTCTTCAGCTCTTCGCTGTACAGCGGGTTGAGCGGTAGCAGTTCCTTGATCGCGTTGATCAGCGCCATGCCATAGGCCTTGACCTCGTCGGTCGGCTCGCTGGGCTGGTGCGGGTATTCGACTTCCACCAGGTACGGTGGGCGATGGTGCTTGAGCCAGGTGCGGATGCGCACACGGGTCAGGCCCTGGGCGACGAACTGCAGCTTGCCGTTTTCGCGGCTGGCGTGGTGGACCTTGACCAGGGTGCCGTATAGCGGCAGGGCGCTGGTGTCGAAATGCCGTGGGTCTTCCTGGGGGGTGTCCATGTAGAACAGCGCCAGCGAGTGGTGCTCGGACTTGGCGACCAGGTCCAGGGTCTCAGCCCAGGGTTCTTCGTTGACGATCACCGGCAGGACTTGGGCCGGGAAGAATGGCCGGTTGTGGATCGGGATGATGTAGACCTTGTCCGGCAGGTTCTGCCCGGGCAGGGCCAGGCCGGTGCCGGAGGAGGCGTGGTGTTCGGGGTGTTCGGCGTTTTCCGGGTCGGCGTATTCGCTGGGGTCTTCGGGGAATGCTTGCTGGTCGCTCATGGGGCACCTGCGCAATGGGGTATGGGAGTTAGATGGGGCAGGTGGCGGGTGGTTTCAATGGTGGGGGGTGTTTGTTTGGTAAGCGGGTTGTTACTTGGGGGGGGCAGATCCGTTGCTGCGTTGCACTTCCTGGCGATCTGCGCCACACCGTAGATATCGACATGACCCCCAATCCCCCGTAGCAGCTGCCGAGCCCGCGAGGCTGCGTTCGAGGACGCAGTCCTCGCCAGGCCTTGATGGCGATTCAGACGACTGCTGCGCAGCCGAACGAAGCCTCGCGGGTTGTGATGTGGGTAGGCACAAAAAAGGCGACTACCCTGCGGTAGTCGCCTTCTGGTTACGGCCGATGCAGCTTATTTCGGCAGTTTGTAGGCGATGACGTAATCGCCCATTTTGGTGCCCAGGGAGCCATGGCCGCCCACTACCAGCAGGACGTATTGCTGGCCGTCCTTGCCGGTGTAGGTCATTGGCGTGGCCTGGCCGCCGGCTGGCAGGCGGGATTTCCACAGTTCCTTGCCGGTGTTGACGTCATAGGCGCGCAGGTACTGGTCCAGGGTGCCGCTGAGGAAGCCGACGCCGCCGGCAGTGACGATCGAGCCGCCCATGCTTGGTACGCCGATCGGCAGGCCGATAGGCAGTGGCGAGCTGTCGCGGCTGGTGCCGTTCTTGCGTTTCCACACCACTTTGCTGGTGGTCAGGTCGATGCCAGCCACGTAGCCCCAGGCCGGAGCCTGGCAGGGTACGCCGAACGGCGACATGAACGGGTGCATGATCACCGCGTAAGGTGCGCCGGTGTTCGGTTGCACCCCGGCGGTTTCGCTCTCGCGCTTGCTGCCGGCCGCCACTTGGGCGCGGGGCACCATTTTCGAGACGAAGGCCATGTAGTTCGGGCTGGTGAACAGCATCTGGCGCACTGGATCGACCGACACGCCGCCCCAGTTGAACACACCTACGTTACCCGGGTAGATCAGGCTGCCCTGTTCCGACGGCGGGGTGTATTGGCCTTCGTAGCGCAGTTCCTTGAACTGGATGCGGCACAGCATCTGGTCGAACGGACTGGCGCCCCACATGGCTTTTTCGGTCAGTTCCGGGGCCAGCAGGTTGAGGTCCGAACGGGCCTGGGTCGGTGCGGTGCGATCGCCCGGGACCGCGCCTTGCGGCACAGGGATCTCACGAATCGGCACGATCGGCGTACCGTCGCGACGGTCCAGCACGTACAGGCTGCCCTGCTTCGTTGGCGCGATCAGTGCCGGCTTGATACCGTCGGCGGTTTTCATGTCCAGCAGGGTTGGCTGGCTGCCAACGTCCATGTCCCACAGGTCGTGGTGGGTGAACTGGTAGTTCCAGCGCACCTTGCCGGTGGCCAGGTCCAGGGCCACCAGGCCGGCGCTGTATTTCTCGGCGCCCGGGGTGCGGTCGGCGCCCCATTGGTCTGGAGTCTGGTTGCCCAGTGGCAGGTAGACCATGCCGAGTTTTTCATCGACGCTGGCCAGCGACCACATGTTCGCCGAGTTGCGGCTGTAGTGTTCGCCCGCCGGCAATGGCTCGGTGGCGTCCGGGTTGTTGCTGTCCCAGTTCCACACCAGATGACCGTCGTGGACGTCGAAAGCACGGATCACGCCGGACGGCTCGTTGGTCGACTCGTTGTCGGTAACGTGGCCGCCCATGATCACCAGGTCACGGGTGATGGCTGCTGGCGAGGTGGCGTAGTAGCCGCCCGGGGTGAACGGGCCGATACCGGTGGTCAGGTCGACCACGCCCTGGTTGCCGAAGCCTTCGCAGACTTTGCCGGTGTCGGCGTTCAGGGCAATCAAGCGGGCGTCGGCGGTCGGCAGGTACAGGCGGCGCGGGCAAGCCTGGGCCACGGCCTTGCCGGCGTCGGAGATCACGGTCGCAGAAGCGCCAGCGGCTGCGTAGGCGTTCTCGTCATAGTAGGAAACGCCACGGCAGGTCATGTGGGCGAAGCCCTTGAAGCCTACCGGGCTCTTGATCTGCGGGTCGAAGCGCCAGATTTCCTTGCCGGTGTCCGGGTCCAGCGCCAACACCTTGCTGTGGGCGGTGCAGGCATAGAGCATGCCGTTGACCTTGAGCGGGGTGTTTTCGTTGGTCAGCTCCACCGGGTCGCCGGCGGTTGGCAGGTCGCCGGTGCGGATGCGCCAGGCTTCCTGCAACTGGCCGACGTTGTCCGGGGTGATCTGCTTGAGCGGCGAGTAGCGGTCACCGAACTCGGTGCGGCCATAGGCCTGCCAGTCGCCGTCAGGCATGGTCGGTGCGGTGTTGGTGGTGTCGGCACTGTCGCGCCCCAGCTCACCGAGCACTTCGCCCGGGTTGGTGAACTGGCTGCCCACAGCAGCGGCGCCGGCCAGGACCACGGCCACGCTCAAGGCGGCGGTGCCCAGCGGCGCAGGGCCCTGGCGCAGCAGCGGACGGCGGAACCACGGCAGCAGCAGGACGATGCCGAGGGCGAACCACAGCGACAGCCGCGGCACCAGTTGCCACCAGTCCAGGCCAACTTCCCACAACGACCACGCAGTACTGGCCAGCAGCACCAGTGCATACAGGCCCAAGGCTGCACGACGGCCGGCCAGCAGCAGAATGCCGGTCAGCACCAGGCCGATACCGGCCAGCAGGTAGTACAACGAGCCGCCAAGCATGCTCAGCTTGATCCCCCCGGCCAACAAGGCCAGGCCCATTAGCAGCAGCAGGATACCGAGCAGGCTCGGCATCAGGCGGCTTGGACTTGAAGCACCTTCAGTGCTCATAGTGCGATTCTCCGTGACGTTTTAAGTAGCCTTGCGCAAGTTCACTGTAGATGACGATCGTGCGCGGGCGTGGTTCAGATAAAAACGGTGATCCCTGTAGGAGCGAGCCTGCTCGCGATGGGCGTGAACGATGACGGTGGGTGCCTGACACCCCGCGTAGCTTTCGGATCCATCGCGAGCGGGCCGCAAGCGGGCACTCGCTCCTACAGGGTTTGTAGCTCGGGTCAGAACGACGACTGCACCTTGATGCCGCCAATCAGCGCGTCATCCACATCGTTCACGCCACCGGGATGGCGGATGTACTGCAGGTTCGGACGTACCGTCAGCCAGTTGGTCAGGTGCACGCCGTAATAGAGTTCGGCGCTGTATTCGGTGTCTTGCGGCGGCAGGTAGGCCGGGTTGTCGTAATCGAACATCGCGCGGGCCTGGTTGCTGGCCTCGGCATTCTTGCGATAGGCCGGGTTGACGTGGACGCGGGCCATGGCAAAGCCGATGTCATCCTTGGCGCGGGCATCGAACAGGCCTTTGTAGACCAGGCCGGCCTGCACGTAGTTGTCGATCGCGTTGGTCTTCTTGTCGTGCATCGTGCCGTTGGCGAACAGGCTCAGGCCGCGCGAGTTGTCGCTGGCCACGCTGCTCACTTGCTGCTGGATACCCAGCCACACCCCATGCTTGCTCGACGAGCTGCGATAAGCCTCGCCACTCAGGGCGGCGGGCTGGCCATTGCTGTCCTTGTAGACATCGCTGGCCTTGGCGCTGCTGTAGTAGTAACCGGCGCGGTATTCACCCGGCAGGCCATTGAATTTCGGGGTCCACACCAGTTCCACCGGGACCACGGTGCCCTGGGTGCCACTGCCGCTGAGCTTGAAGCCATTGTCCTTGTCCAGGTTGGACGGGTTCTGCTCATAGGCGCCGATCTGCGCGTAGACCTCCGGGCTCAGGTGGTACTTGACCCGCAGTGCCCACTGGCTGACCGGCCAGTTGTACCAGATGCCGCCAGCCCAGTTGCCGACCTGAGAGCCGCAGAACGCCAGGTTCTGGAAGTCGCAGGGGAAGCTGTTGAAGTCCTCGCCTTCGCCGAACCGGCCGGCCTTGATATCGAGTTTCTGGTCGAGGAATTTCTGCTGGTACCACATCTGCGTCAGGCGTGTGGTCTGGCCCCGGCCCCAGACTTCCTGGGCCGAGGTGAAGCCGCCGACCCGTGGATCGTTGATCCGGTCGTTGCTGATGTTGTTGCCGCTGCGCTTGGTGATGGTCAGTTGAAACTCGGCGTCGTCCCAGCCGAGGATCTTTTGCAGGTCCAGGTGGGTGCCCAGGCCGAACTGGTCGCTGTAGCGCGCAGTGCGATCGTGGTCGTAGCCGCCGTGCAGGTTGCTGCCCATTTCGCCGGTGTAGTCGAGCTTGAAGTCGTAGCCTTGTTGCGCGAGTTCAGTGCGCGTGCCGTTCCAATCGCCGAGCATCCACGGCGATTGGCTATCGAACGCCGGGGCGGCCTGAACGCAGTTGGCAAGACCCAGGGCGGTGAAGCCGCCGATCAGGTTCAGGGTTTTACGGCGCGCAGCCGGTGTTGAGACAGCGCTGTCTCTGGAGATCTGCAAGTAAGGCATAAAGAAGAAATTCTGGGTCTTTTTCTAAGGGAGTGAGCTGCGCGGGTAAGAGCTGCGGCCGGCAGCGGAAGCGTTTCAGCTTAAGGGCGTAAGGATAATGATCTGTTACAAATAGAGAAAGGGCTTTTCTCGACATGCTTCCTTTCGGATTCGGTAACAGTCGTACGCAGCCGGTCAGGTGACCTACATTTACCCCAGAGCGCACAGAATCCTTCCACCCGCTGTCCCCCTCGGCTAAGGTGCGCGCCTTCCCATCCTGATTAGGTTCAAAGGCCCGGCATGACCGAACACACCACTGACCCGCTGCATGGCGTGACGCTTGAACAGATCCTCAATGCGCTGGTTCAACACTACGAATGGTCGGGGCTGGCCGAGCGTATCGACATTCGCTGCTTCAAGAGCGACCCGAGCATCAAGTCGAGCCTGACTTTCCTGCGCAAGACCCCCTGGGCCCGCGAGAAGGTCGAAAAGCTCTATGTGAAGCTGATGCGCACCAAACGCCCGCTCTAAGGAATGTCCATGGCTGTCGAGCTGACGCGAGGTTCGCCCGTCGAACGCCAGTGCATTCGCCTGGCTGCCGTACTCGGTTGGCTGGGCCTGAGCATCCAGCTGTACCTGGTGTTTTATGGACGCTGGAGTGTCGAGGCCAGTTTGCTCGGCGGCCTGGTGAGCTACTTCAGTTATTTCACGGTACTGACCAATACCCTGGTGGCCGCAGTGCTGACCAGTGCAGCCACGAGCCAGCAGTCTCGCGGACGGACGTTTCTGTTGCAGTCGTGGGTCAGCAGCGGCATCGCGGTCAGCATCAGCGTAGTCGGCCTGGCCTACAGCCTGTTGCTGCGCCACCTGTGGCACCCGCAGGGTTGGCAATTGATCGCTGATGAGTTGCTGCACGACGTGATGCCGCTGCTGTTTGTGCTCTATTGGTGGCGCTGTGTGCCCAAGGGCCACTTGCGCCTGGGGCATATCGGCCTGTGGGTGATCTACCCGCTGCTGTACTTTGCCTATGTCCTGCTGCGGGGGCGCTCGCTGGGGATTTACCCTTATCCCTTTGTCGATGTGGAAAAGCTCGGTTATCCCCAGGTGTTTCTCAACGCCTCGGGGATCCTGCTCGGGTTTGTCGTGGTGGCGTTGGTGGTGCTGGGGCTGGATCGCTGGCGCGCACGACGGGGATCACGTGTGTAGGCGCGAGCCTGCTCGCGAAAAAACTGAGCCCGCCGTGGGGAATCAGGGAGCGCGCGTTATCGTTGACGCCCATCGCGAGCAAGCTCGCTCCCACATCTATGGTTACCCCCTTTTCTGCAATACTGTTTTTGATGTCGTGTTTGGCTTGCTTTCATCTATCCGGCGTCTGAGTGGGGGTGCTACCCCGCGCCTCGATGAGAATCGATGCCCAACGATCCTGATTAGTGAAACGGCCTTTCAGCCGTGTGGGAGCCCAGGGTTGTCGTCAGGCCGGTTGGCCGTTCACGTCATCAGTTATCCAGCATCGCAAAACCAGGTGGGTTGGTGCTCGGGTGACAGCGGGGTCAGGCGTTCATCGCGCTTGGCCCCGCATCGAATACAGTGTGGTGTGCCGCAATTGCCCAAGCGATCCTCGCCAACTTGTTGGCTAGCGCGCAGACCACGTGGTTGGAGTGATGGTGGGTCGCTATCAAATGGCGGACCCACTCCGCCAGCACGCCTTTCTGTCGATCCAGATGCATCAAGTAAACTCGGGCGCACTGGATCAGCAGCCGTCTCTGGTTTCTGTCTCCACGTTTGCTGATACCTAAAAGTACAGTTTTCCCGCCCGTTGAATGCTGTTTGGGGACCAGGCCGATCGAGGCTGAATAGCCTCGGCCACATTTGAACTGCTTGCCATCACCCAACTCGGCAGCCAAGGCGCTGGAGGTGATCGGGCCGACGCACGGGATTGTCATCAAACGAGCAGCCAGATCATCTTCAGCGGCTTGGCATTCCAGTTCTTTGTCCAAGGATTTGATCTGTTCGTGCAAGTAATCAAAGTGGTCATGCATCCGTATCAGCAGCTTTTTGATCGGATCGGGAAGTGAACTCGCCTCAAGCAGCGCCGTGAGCTCGTTGATCGACTTGAACCCCGGAGCCAAGCTGATCCCGACTTCCAGGAGTGCTGCGTGAATCCGATTGACGGTCGCGGTACGGTCTTTGATGAACGAATCACGCGTTGAATTGAGCATGGCCAGCGCCTGTTGAGCCTGTGTTTTGGCAGGAACAAAACGCATCGTTGGACGGGTTGCCGCCTCGCAAATCGCCTCGGCATCGGCGAAGTCGTTTTTGTTGCTTTTGACATAAGGGCGCACAAGGTGCGGCGCAATCAGCTTTGCCGTGTGTCCAAACTTTGCAGCCTGCTGCGCCATGAAGTGAGCGCCGCCACAGGCTTCCATCACAACTGTGCAGGGCTCGAGATTGGCCAAATGTTGGACAAGTGCTACGCGAGTGAATTTTTTGCGGTAAAGCTCATGACCTCGTTCATCTTGG
Organism: Pseudomonas sp. S04; assembly: GCF_009834545.1. NCBI lineage: Bacteria > Pseudomonadati > Pseudomonadota > Gammaproteobacteria > Pseudomonadales > Pseudomonadaceae > Pseudomonas > Pseudomonas sp. S04. Next base: position 4,961,854 of record NZ_CP019427.1, on the reverse strand, counting down.
GCGTGAAGATGAAAGGAGTTTTTACCCAGGTCGATGGCGGCGATAGCTACTTTGTTCATGAGAATGGTCTCCGGTGAGCCCCCAGTGAAAGCTTAGTGGGCTATCACTGGGGGCGGCGGGGGTAACCATTTCATTAGTGTGATGCGGGCTTGCTCGCGACGTTACTGTTCGTTGTCGTCGAGTTGCCAGTAGCCCACGGCTTTGACGAATTGCTGATCCAGGCCCTTGTCATCCAGTAGCACCCGGCGGATCTGGCGTGACGCCTTGGCTTCGGTGGCGATCCAGGCGTAGAGCTGGCCCTCGGGCAGGGACAGCTGCTGCACGGTGGCCAGCAGGTGATCCTTGCCACCTTCACGCAAGACCCAGATCACCTCGACCTCGGCCGGGCTGTCGAGCTCTTGCTGCTCGGCGCCATTCTCGATTTCCACCACCACCAGTGCCCGGCGATTGGCGGCCAATCCTTCCAGGCGGCGAGCAATGGCGGGCAGGGCGGTTTCGTCGCCGATCAGCAGGTAACTGTCGAAGATATCCGGCACCACCATCGAGCCGCGCGGCCCGGCAATGTGCAGGAATTGGCCGGGTTGCGCCTGTGCCGCCCAGGTCGATGCAGGGCCGTCGCCGTGCAGGACGAAATCAATGTCCAGCTCCAGGGTGTCCAGGTCATAGCGGCGCGGGGTGTAGTCGCGCATCGCCGGCTTTGGCCCCTGATCGTTATTGGCCCCCAGTTCGAGCGTTTCCAGGGCCGCCTGTTCCTCGGCATTTTGCGGGAACAGCAGTTTCACGTGGTCATCCGTGCCCAGGCTGATGAACCCGGCCAGTTCCGGCCCGCCAACAGTGATCCGGCGCATGCGCGGCGTCAGGTCGATTACCCGCAGTACCTGCAGGCGGCGGCGTTTGATTTGGTGCATGACGCGGTGGATGGTCTGGGTGATCACTTCAGTCATTACGCGTTCTCCTGAACCGATTGTGCTTGCGGGCCATCGACTATGGCCTTGGCGGTATTGTTGAGCAGGTCGCGGACCCGCAGGATTTCTTCCGGGCTCCAGCGACCGTGGTGCATCTGCAGGGCATGGCGCAGGTTGTGCACTGCCTCGTGGATCTCGGCGGGGCGGTCGTGGCCGCGCAGCGAGCGCTTGCTGACTTCAATGCGCATCCGCACGCCGTCCAGGGCAATCGCTTGTTCGCCCAGTGACTGGCGGCCGGCGTCGGTGATGGCGTAGCGTTTTTTGCCGCCGTCGGCGTCGCCCAGGATCAGTTCGCTTTCTTCCAGGAAGGTCAGGGTCGGGTAGATCACCCCGGGGCTGGGGCTATAGGCGCCATCGAACATGCTTTCGATCTGGCGGATCAGGTCATAGCCGTGGCAGGGCTGTTCGGCGATCAACGCCAGCAACAGCAGCTTCAGGTCGCCAGGGGCAAATACCCGAGGCCCGCGGCCACCGCGTTCGCGGCCCGGCCCCGGGCGTTTTTCGAAGCCGTCGCGGCCGTCGGAGTGTTCGCGGTGGGAATGATGGTCTCTCATTTTTGCTTTCTCTCGTCGTGTTTAGACATAACTTAAGATATATCTTTGAGAAAAAGCAAGCACCCCGGACCAGCGGTGCCGGTTGTATACAACCCCCCTGATCGACCCCCCCTGCGAATCTGCCGGGCTCGCCGTGTGCTCGCCTGGTGACGACTCGATCCTGCGCAGGCGGCAATTTCCTTATTGCACTAGCGGGTGTTTTTAGTGCTAACTCTCTAATTAACTAGTTTCCCCCTTTATTTATTAAGGCAGTGCTATTAGTCTTACGGAAGTTGTACTGAGGATTCTCCCTGTATGGGATTTCCAGAGAATCTGTATGTGGTTTCAGTCTGACGGCTGTTGAGCTGAGTGTTTGATTTTTATTGTTTTTTCTTTCCGCTTGGGTAGCACTCCAGCTACGCCAAAGACGGAACTTGCCTGCTTACTTTTAAAAATAAATGTTCGATGATTTGCTGGCTTTGAAAGTTGAGACAAAACGCCATCTCGGCGTTTGGCTGGTCACCAGCCAGTTGTCGCTTTTACTGCATCGACCCTTTTAAAAGACAGGTACTGAAGATGTTCAAGAAAATCGCGTTCGCTGCTCCCCTGGCTGTTCTGGCTCTGAGTTCTTCGATGGCGTTTGCTGCAGACGAAATTCGTAGCTCAATCAACATCAGTGCCACCATTCCAAGCAAGGTTTTTCACGCTCAACCAGTGAATCCTGACTTCGGTAAAGATGAAACGATGGCCTACAATCTGGTCGACGGCACCTTGAGCCCGTTGCGTGCAACTTACGACGTTCGGCACACCAACGGTTCGGTTAACGCTTATGTAGAAGGTGGTCCGCAACCTCTGTTCAACGGTGCCAACAACATCGCGCTGACCTACACCTTCAATGGCGTAACCTTGACCGGCGCGTCTGAAGAAGTGGTAGGCGATGCCGAGTCCAACGGGGGCATGCGGGCTGATCTGGTGATTGCCGCAGCCAAGCCAACAGCCACTCAGACAGGTCTTTATACGGCCAATCCGGTTGTGATTTTCGATGCAATTCCTCGCGTCACTCCGTAAGTACGGTTATGAAATAAGGTCTTTCCTTATTTGGTAATTCTTCCCGGTCGATGGGTAATCACTACCTGTCGATCGGGATTTAACGCACTGATCTTCAGAGTATTTCGTTCATGTTCCCGATGACTCCCATCGCGACGGCGCTTGCCTTGCTTTTTTGCGCAAATGCACTGGCCGCGCCAGCGGAAAACCGCCATACCCCTCGAAGTTTGCTGGCACAGGCCAAGGGGCTGCCGACCGAGTTCGAAGAGCACTTCTTTGATGTGCCGTTGGCGGTGCGCGTGGAACTTGACCAGCAATTTCTCGGTGAGGCGATGGTGGTGCTAACCCGCGACGATCGTATCACCCTCGTTGACTTCGCCGATGTCGGCGACAGCACGATCAAGGCCAGTGAACGCGACACCTGGTCGAACTATCTGAAACAAGGGGTAGCGCTGGGCGGCTGCCAGGCCAAGTGCCCGGAGCAACTGTTGGCGGTGCACTACAGCCTTGAAAACTCGCTGGTGTCGATCCTCACGGAAAATGCCGAGCGAGACGACCAGGCGCAGCGTTACTACACACTGCCTGAAGGCGGCAGCACCGGGTTGATCGTGCGCAATCAACTGAACCTCAACGGTGGCCAGAATCAGGATCTGGGTGGGCGTTATGGTCTTGAGGCCAGTAGCAGCCTGGGCAACTGGACTCAGGCGATCAATATGCAATTGTCCCGACTGGGCGGCATGGACAACACGCTCTATCACTCGGTGAATGAGCTTTACACTCAGCGCGAACTGGAGGGCAGCTTCCTGCGCCTTGGCCTTTTCACACCCTCGTCCGAGGGGTTGACCCGACAGCCGCGTACCTTTGGCACCAGTCCGGACACTGCGCTAGGCGTCATGTACGGCAGCTCCGACAGTCTGGCCATCAATAATCTGAAACCGGCGGTCTATCCGATTTACGTCACCGCCAATCGCCAAGGCTCGGTGGAAATCTACCGTGATGGTTTGTTAATCAACACCCAGGCAGTGCCCGCCGGGTTGCAGACCCTCGATACCCGGCCGTTGCCGGGAGGGATCTATGAAGTGGAAGTACGCCTGATCGAAGACGGTCAGATTACCTCCAGCACCCAGGAACTGGTCTACAAGCCCAGCAATTGGCGCAATCACGACGAGCGCTGGCGCTACAACCTGTTCGCCGGCCGTGAATCCAAAGTGCTGAGCAACTGGGATGAGCAGGACGACGGCGACATGACTGCCGGTGCTGCATTCAATTTTCTGCTGCATCCACGAGTCATTCTTGGTTTGAGCGGGCGACAAGTGCGGGACACATTGCAGTATGGAACCTCGCTCGATTGGGCGATCGTCAACAGTGCCAGTCTTTATGCCAGCGTCTACCAAACCGAGGATTACGGCACCGGACTTGATGTTCAGGGGCTCTATTCCTATGGCAGCGGCAGCATCGTCGCCAGCCACAACCGCAGTTGGCTCGACACGACCCGGCTCTACGACACGTTACCGGACGGTACGCGAGTGCGGCAGCGCAATGTCTTTGTTGGTCAGACAAGTAACTCATCGCTGTCGGTGAATCATCGTCTGACCAGCAAAAGCTCGATCAATGCCCGAGTCTCCCACAGTGAAGGCAACACCGAAGGCACAGGGGTGGATCTCGGATGGACCCAGCGTACCCGTCTGTTTGGCAGCGATGCCAACTGGCGGTTGTCGTTGTTCGACAGGCCGGGAAGTTTCAGTTCGGGTGATGACAGGAATCGCGGCATCGACCTGAGCGTCAACATCGCCCTTGGCGGCCCGGGTGAGCAGATCTCCGGCAGTATCGGTACCCGCACTGCCCGCGAAGGTGGCCGGGATAACAACGCGTCGATTACCTATCGCAAAGACCTTCAGGATCACCTGTTGCAAAGTGTCTCGGCCACGGCCATTACCGATACCTACGGCGTCGGTTTGAATGCCATGGCGAACATGCAATCGGACCTGGTCAATGGAGACGGATTCATACAGCGCTCCTCTTTCAACAACGACCTCACCGGTGGCTTGAACCTGGACAGCACCGTGGCCGTCGGCGCGAGCAAGATGGTCATTACCAGCCAGTATCACCGCGACGGTGCTGGCATGATCATCGATGTGGAGTCGGACATCGAAGATATCGCGCTACGCGCCGATGATTTGAGCGGCGGCAGTGCGTTACTCAAGCCGGGGCGCAACTTTGTGCCGATCACCGCCTACAAAAGCAGTTCCGTGAGCTTCGATTTCGAGGGCAATCATGTGCCCGCGGCGAGTATCCAGCCGGCCCGTTCCAGCTATCACCTGAACAAGGGCGGCGTGGAGTACCGCAAGATCACTGTCAGCAAAACCGTCACCGTGCTCGGCCGCTTGGTCGACCCTCAGGGCAAGCCGCTCAAGGGCCATCACATCATCAACCACGCCAGTCGTGGCGTCAGCGAAGTCGATGGCTTTTTCTCCATGGAAATGAATGCAGGTTCACCCACGCTGGAAGTGCGTTCCGGTAATCAGTTGCTTTGCCAATTCCGTCTCGACCCGAACAACGCCCGACGTGAAAACGATGTGCTGATGATCGGTGATTTGCACTGTACGCCGGATACCTTGGCGGATATCACCGAAGCCGTGCAAAACGCCGGTTAATAAACACTGCTGACTATCTGGAATCGCAAAATGATAAATCTTTGGACAGCCTTTCAATTGCTCAGGACAAGGACGATTTTGATCGGCTGCTGGTTATCTGTTTCGGCAATGAAGGCTGGAGCAATCGTCCTGCCGATTACGGCCACCTTCAATCCTGAGCCGGGCAACCCGCTGAAAAACGAATTCAAGAACACAACTCCCAATCAAGGGTTCTGCAGGCACTATCCGGACATCTGCAGGGCTCACAATATATTCAGCCTGCGCTCTCACGTGGGGGGTGTGCCACTTAATGGTCCTATCGAGGCCAATCACGCTGACATACGCGCGGGGGCAATGATCAAGACCCCTGCAGCCTGGCGCAACTTGTCAGTGAGGCACCGCGAAACTGGCGAAGAGGTCATGTTAGAAGTCCGTATTGCCGGGATGGGCGGTGTTTACGACCTGAGCCATAGCGTGTTGGAACTCACAGGTACCACTGATTACAGGGTAGCGCATAGGGTGTTATGGGGCAGCAATTGGGCAACTGCACCGAGTCCCTGTGTAAGTATCGGCCCCAATGCCTATTATGGTTATACCGGCTTCGCTTTTTTTTGGCTGACGCCTGAAGAACAGGTTTGTAGCAAACAGGCCAAATTCCCCATTCCAGGTTTTGGCCACCGCTACCTGGACTTCACCTATCAACTGCGTACGCCGGACCCGCTGAAAATGTCGACGGGGATCTATGAAGGTACGCAGGTATACACGATCATGCCTGGGGGCGATTTTGACCTTGGCGACATAGTCGCTCCCACGGATTCAATTATCCAACTCGATTTTACCCTGACCGTGGAACACGCCCTGAAGGTTGATGTTCCACCCGGAGGCAATCAAATCGAGTTGGTCCCCCAGGGAGGTTGGCAAGGCTGGTTGAACCAGGGACGTAAACCTGTCCGTTTGTTCCGTGATCAGACCTTCACTATCTCGACATCCAGCCGCTTCAAGATGCGGCTTGAATGCCAATACATCGTCGGCAACACCTGCGCGTTACGTGAGGCGAAATCTGCTGATCTTGTGCCATTGCAAATGGGCGTAAGCCTGCCCAACGGCCTGACAGATGCCTCAGGGCAATCAGTCAATCGTCTTCCCCTTCGACTCGATGGCAGTGGCTCGGAGCTTTTTCAACCCGGTTTTTATCTCGATCGTAAGCCGGGAACCCTGCACTTTGAAATTGCCCGTGAACACGTCGAGTCGATGCTGAGTGAGGGCGTTAGAAAAACATACTCGGGTGATGTCACGGTGATCTGGGATTCGGAAGTTTAAACCCATGTCGGTGGATCCGATTCGGGGGGTTAATTTATTGAGGTGGTATGTCATGAAACGTCTGTTGGTACTCTTTGGTTTTTCTGTGTTTTCCCATGCAGCCCTGGCTGGGCCGCAAATCAATGTCGGAGTTGTTTACGACTATCTGGATGGCGATAAAAGTACTTACTTGAAACGTGTTTTCAACGGTGGTGACAGCACCGCTTTCGTCAAGATCAACATCCTCGAGATTATCTATGACGTCGATGGCAAGGCCCGGGAAATTCCACTGGAGAACCAGGCAGATGGCACTTCCCGCAATGGCTTGATGGCCAGCCCCGCGCGCTTGATCGTGCCGGCCAACGGCATGCAGGGTTCGCGGTTGTTGTACATGGGGGAGCGTGAAAAAGAACGTTACTTCCGCGTGCGCTACGTGCCTGTGGTGCCGGAGAAGGAAGATGAGTTTGCTGTGTCCGTCGAAGAGCGTGAAGACTACAAAAAGAGCCTGTCGGCAGGGGTCAACGTACTGGCCGGGTACGGCACTGTATTTTTCGTACGTCCAAAAGATACTCGTTACGACAGTGTGATCGAGAACGACGTCAGCCAGTACCGAATCCGTAATAACGGCAACACCGTGGTGGTGATCGATGAGTTCAAGGACTGTTCAGTCAAGAACGAACAGGAATGCCAGCCCGCTACCAAGCACCACATTCTGGCCGGTCGAACATTCAAGTTCGATAAGCAGGCAGGCCGTGAATACCGTTTCACCATGGTTGAAGGATCCAAAGCCACGAAGCTGGACGTAAAGGGATAACGCTGAGCATTGGGCGGAAGTTGTGTTACGGCTTTCAGCCTTTTTAATTGCGTGCAGTGCAAACAGGTGATGACACATGTTTAAAAAATTAATGACCCTCATTTCGATGGTGGCGCTGACGCTGGGCAGCGTTTGTGCGTATGCCGTGATGGAGCGAGAAACTTTTGAAGTTTCGGTGACCATTCCGACGGCGGATTTTTATGTGTTGCCGGCTGATCCGAACTGGATTGGACGGGAGCAGAAACTGGCTTGGAATTTGACTGCGCAGGAACTAAGCCCGCTGCGCAAACAATTCGATGTAAAAAACAGCAATGGTCAGATCACCGCACGATTAAGTGAAGTACCTTATTTGAGCAATGGCCGAGAGGTCGACAACATCGCTCTGGACGTTCAGTTCAACCGAGTAAAACTCACGGTAGAGGATGCGCCCGTGATTTCGGAGATGGATGGCAAAACCGGCAAGCGTGTGGAGTTACTGATCGCAGCAATCAAACCGGATGACGGTTACAAGCCCGGTGAGTACTACGGCAGTGTGCACATGATTTTCGAGGCCCTTGCTCCTTGATTTGTTAGGGGCAATAAGTGGCGGGTGGTTCCATTACGTTGGAGTTTCAGGTCAATTCATAATGAGATTGTTTTTTTCGTCAAGAACAATAGCTGCGATCCCGCTTGCGGTAGGCTTGCTGGCGGGGTCGCATGTCCCATCTGTCGGCGCAGTGGTACAGGAAATAACCGCGAAGTTTGTGCCTGATCCGGCAAATCCCTTGGTCAACAAATTTGTAAACACTACGCCGCAAAGTGGTGTTTGCCCAAACTATGTTGCTGGCACTTGCGCGCGATTAGGTATTTTCAGTCTGCGGGTGCCTGGCTTGAATTTTCGCTCTACACAGCCCATTCCTGCCGGGCATACCGACCCTCGGCAGGGGGCGACCTTCAGTGTGCCGTCGAGCTGGCGCCCACTAGAGGTCGTGCACAGTCGCACAGGTGAGCGAGAAACTGTTGAGATGCGTGTCGCCGGAATTGGTGGAACCTGGAATATCGCGAGGCCACCGGGAGTTAGTGCCTGGGCGACGACGCCGGGAGGCCGTTGGCGCGCGCCATGGACACGCCCAGCCGCCCCCTGTACCGGTCTCGACATAAACCTCGCCGGCGTCAATTTTGCTTTTTTCTTTTGGCTCTTTCCCGAGGGAGCGGGGGCCTGCAGCATATTGCCCTATATCGATATTCCCTGGTTCCAGCACAGCTCAGTCGAATACGTCTATGAACTCAAGACCCCCAACCCTCTGAGTATGTCGTCGGGGCAGTATCGAGGTTCATTGACCTACACTACAGGTCCTGGTGGTGACTTCGACATGGGTGATGTCATGCTGCCAAACGACACGGCAATCACCCTCGATTTCACCCTGGATGTCATGCATTCGCTGAAGGTAGACATCCCGCCGGGCGGCAACCGGATCGAGCTGATGCCCCAGGGCGGTTGGCAAGCCTGGTTGAATCAAGGGCGCAAGCCAACACGCTTGTTTCGCGATCAGACCTTCAACGTCTCGGCCTCGTCGCGTTTCAAGATGCAGCTGGAGTGCCAGTACGCCATTGGCAATACCTGCGCACTACGTGATACGGCATCGGCCGATCTTGTGCCCCTGAACACGAGCGTGACCTTGCCCAGCGGCCTGACAGATGCCTCGGGACTGCCGGTGCAGCATCGGCCCCTGCGACTCGACGGCAGTGGCACCGAGTTGTTTCAGCCGGGCTTTTATGTCGAACGCAAGCCTGGAACCCTGCACTTTGAAATCACCAGGGAATACGTCGAACAGATGTTGGAGTTGGGTGTTGGCAAAACCTATAGAGGGGATGTCACCGTGATCTGGGATTCGGAAATAGGGTAACGACCGCCCCTTCAAAGCGCCCCCACGCTTAACGTTTGGCCGTTGCCACAGTTGGCTGGCACATCGTATGGGTGCCCGGTTGCAGGTAAGGCGTGAGGATCGGCGCCATGCCCTTGAGCACTTGCACCGGCAAGGCCGAGGTGAACTTGAAGCCTTGGGCGGAGGCTCCCGGCACGAAGGCAGTCAGGGTGCCGAAGTGATGATCGCCAATGTAGAACACGAAAGTCGCGGTGCGGTTGATCGCCTTGGAGCTGAGAATGCGCCCGCCCGAACCGACGGCTTCGATGCGGTTGTCGCCGGTGCCGGTCTTGCCGCCCATCGCCAGTGGCGTGCCATCGGCCAGTTTGAAGCTGCCAGCCACACGTTTTGCGGTACCGGCGTCGACCACCTGTGACAGTGCTTCACGCAGGGCCGTGGCCACTTCCACCGGCATGACCCGCTTGCCGGCGTCGGGGTCGTTGGTCAGGCGAGTCTCGTAGGGAGTGTCGGCGGCGAAATGCAGGCTGTCGATGCGCAGGGTCGGCATGCGCACACCGTCGTTGAGGATGGTGCCGACCAGCTCCGCCAGGGCGGCAGGGCGGTCGCCGGAACTGCCGATGGCGGTGGCCAGCGACGGCACCAGGTGGTCGAAGGGGTAACCGACTTTTTGCCAGCGCTGGTGAATGTCGAGGAAGGCTTCGATCTCCAGCATGGTGCGGATGCGGCTGTCGCGGGCGCTCTTGTGCTTGCTCTTGAACAGCCAGCTGTAGACCTCCTGACGCTCGAACTGGCTGGCCTTGACGATCTGGCTGAACTTGGCGTCCGGGTTATTGAGCAGGTAGCCGATCAGCCACAGGTCCAGCGGGTGGACCTTGGCAATGAAGCCCTGGTCGGGAAGGTCATAGGCACCGGGGCCGTAGCTGGCGTAGAGGCGCTCCAGGCGCTCGTCGGTGAGTTTTTCCTTGGTCTTGAGGGTTTTCAGGTGCGAGCGCACAAAGCTGTTGAAGCTCTCCTGGGAAGCTTCGGGCAGCAGATAGCGGTGCACCGCGGCCAGGCGAATCGCCGTGGGGTGCATGCTGTCAAGGAAGGTGTCGAGACGCGCCTGGGTGTCCTTTTTCTGGTACTTCTTCCAGAACTTCAGCAGGAACGAAGTGCCTTCGCGGTCGGCGAACTGGGCCAGGTATTCCTGGCGTCGCGGGTTGACGTCATCCTTGAGCAACTGGCCACTGTTGTCCGGCCCGGAATAGGTGGTGTAGCGCACGAGGTCGCGCATCAGGCGAATGAACGGCAGGTTGATCGACTCGCGCAGGGAATCGCGCAAGGTCGGCAGGCGGCCGTTGTCCTCTTTGCGAAAGTTGTGGAAGGTGTGCAGGCCGCCGCCGGTGAAAAAGGCTTCGCCGGGGCTCGCCGAGTATTTGCGGTCCAGGGCGGCGCCGAGCATTTTCGCCAGGCTGCGGTCGCTGTTCTGGATCAGGTAGTCGACGGCCCAGCGGGTCAGTCGGTCCTGGTCGGCGACTTCGACTTTTTTCAGTTCGGCCGGGGTCTGGGCGACGTAACGGTCGTGCAGCTGCGCGATGATTTGCAGGTAGGTGGTCAGCACCCGCAACTTGGCGGTGGAGCCCAGCTCCAGTTTGCTGCCTTCGTTGATGTCGAACGGTTGGTCGGTGCTGTCGGTTTGCACCCGCACGCGCGAGCCGTCGGGGGTCAGCTCGAGCAAGGTGAAGCTGTAGCGCACTTGCGCGGTGCTGGTGGCTGTCAGCAGGCGCTCGCCAAGCAGGCCGATTTCGGCGGCAAACACCGGGTCGGCGAGGCGCTTGAGGTAGTCGCTGGCTTGGGTCTGCAGGTCGCCCTGCAAGGTGCTGGTGGCGGACAGGTCAAGACGGTCCAGGTCATACAGCGGGCGGTTGAGCATGGAGGCCAGGCGACTGCGCGCGACGCTGATGCCTTTGTTGGTTTCAATCGGCTGGATGGTCGGTTGTTGCACCCAGTCACGGTAGGTGACCTTGCTGGCGAGTGCCGCGCTGGTCAATGCCGGGTCGAGCACGGCGTTCTGCGCCAGCAGGCGGATATGGCTGTCGGTGAGGTTCGCCAGGTCTGCCTGGCCCTTGGTCAGGTAATACGAGGGCCGGCGCTGGGCAATCATCAACGAGAGCACCTGGCGCAAGGCCAGGCCGCGTTGCGCCAGGCTTTGCGGATCGCTGGCCTCGCTGGCCAGGGCCTGGTTGACCTGGTTGAAGTCGGCGCCGTACCACACGCGCAACCCCTCGGCCATGCCATGCACTTCGCCATGGCCGGGGACTGCCGACAGCGGCACGCTGTTGAGGTAGTCACGCACGATATTCTGCCGGGCCTCGAGGGTCTGCGGGCCGTCCTGATAGGCACGCACGCTGGCGGAAATCATCTGGCGAATCTTCTCGCCACCTGAAACGGTCAGGCCGTCCGGCGAGTGGCGGTACTTCTCCAGTTGGGTGGCGAGGGTGCTGCCGCCGGCAGTCTGGCCGGGCAGGTGGAGCATCTTGGCCACTTGTGACCAGGCGGCCTTGGCGAAACGCGGCCAATCGACGGCAGGGTTGGCCTTGGGTTGCTTGGGGTCCAGCAGGTCACGGTTTTCGATGAACAGCAGGCTATGGGTGACCAGTGGCGGAATCGAGGCGAAGCTCGAATACAGCTGCTGTGGGTATTTGAATTGATAGAGCGCGGCGGTGGTGCAATCGGTGATCGACAGGCCGGCCTGGATTTTCTCGGCGTAGGGCACAAAAAAGCCGTTCTTGCTGTACTCGAGCAGCTTGGGTGAAAAGCGGGTTTGCGCGGCGATCACATAATCGCGCTTGAGCAGGCGTGGCAAAAAGTCCCCCAGCGCGCTATAGCCCAGGCGTTTATCGAAAGGCCCGGCGCCCGGGTAGAAAATCGAATCGCTGGGCCCTGGGTGCATCGAGTAGCTCAAGGACGCCGCGAACCGGCTGAACTCCCGTGCCTGGAAACGTGAGGTCCGGACCTCTTTTTCAATGGCAAAGCCAAGCACGATCAGGATGATCACCAGCAATAGCCAGAACGAGCGCCAAGCATAGCGGCGACGGCTTTTTTTCGGTAAAGGCGCTTCTTCCACGCTGTCAGTTGGCACCACAGGTTTACTCGAATCGGTTTGCCACAAAGCGCCCATAGTCGACTGATCCATTCACGCAGATTGATCGGACTTGTCTGAAGCTTAGACGCTGGTGGCGCGGGGTGAAAAATTTGTATGAGCACAATCGCAGCGCGTGGTGCGGTGCGCCTACCGGTCGTCGGCGAACCTCTAGAAGAGGCGCTCTAGAGCCTTCAAACCGGTAAATACGGCCTAGGTAGGGGCATGACGTTGCACCATTGCTGTGCAATACTCCGCGCCGCTTCGCAGCTCAGTAAATGTGCGAAATGCAGGTGATACACCTCTGCAGATGGGGCTTTTGTCGAGAGTTCCTTCTGAATTTTGTCGTTTATAGAGTGAAAGTAACTGCGATAAGCTTTTTATACTGCGCGTCCCGCTGATCCTGCAGGTTTTGTCCTACAGGACGGATTCACCCACGAAGTGGATCCGGTTTCAGGAAGTGTCGGCCTATCGGTCGGTGCTTCGACACTCGGTGGTCATATCCAATAACAAGACGAGGTTGTACCCCTATGCCAGTCGGCAATCACCAGCACCACGGCGAGACCGCTCAAGGCGGCCCGCTCAAACGCGAACTCGGCGAACGGCATATTCGCTTGATGGCGCTCGGCGCCTGTATCGGTGTCGGTCTGTTCCTGGGTTCAGCCAAGGCCATCGAAATGGCCGGCCCGGCAATCATGCTGTCCTACATCATCGGCGGTCTGGCGATCCTGGTGATCATGCGCGCCCTCGGAGAGATGGCCGTGCACAACCCGGTGGCGGGCTCGTTCAGCCGCTACGCGCAAGACTACCTGGGCCCGTTGGCAGGTTTTCTCACCGGCTGGAACTACTGGTTCCTGTGGCTGGTGACCTGTGTTGCGGAAATTACCGCGGTGGCGGTGTACATGGGCGTCTGGTTCCCGGACGTGCCACGCTGGATCTGGGCGCTGGCCGCACTGATCAGCATGGGCTCGATCAACCTGATCGCGGTCAAGGCATTCGGTGAGTTCGAGTTCTGGTTCGCCCTGATCAAGATCGTCACCATCATCGCGATGGTAGTCGGCGGCATCGGTGTGATTGCCTTCGGCTTCGGCAACGATGGCGTGGCCCTGGGTATTTCCAACCTGTGGACCCATGGCGGCTTCATGCCCAACGGCGTGCAGGGCGTGCTGATGTCCCTGCAGATGGTGATGTTCGCCTACCTGGGCGTTGAGATGATCGGCCTGACCGCTGGTGAAGCGAAGAACCCGCAGAAGACCATCCCCAATGCCATCGGCTCGGTGTTCTGGCGCATTCTGCTGTTCTACGTGGGTGCCTTGTTCGTGATCCTGTCGATCTACCCATGGAACGAAATCGGTACCCAGGGTAGCCCGTTCGTGATGACCTTCGAGCGTCTGGGCATCAAGACCGCCGCTGGCATCATCAACTTCGTGGTGATCACCGCAGCGCTGTCGTCCTGCAACGGTGGCATCTTCAGCACCGGGCGCATGCTCTACAGCCTGGCGCAGAACGGCCAGGCACCTGCCGGTTTCGCCACCACCTCGAGCAACGGCGTACCGCGTCGCGCTTTGCTGCTGTCGATCTTCGTGCTGTTGCTGGGCGTGTTGCTGAACTACATGGTTCCGGAAAAAGTCTTCGTCTGGGTGACCGCGATCGCCACCTTCGGCGCCATCTGGACCTGGGTGATGATCCTGCTGGCGCAACTCAAGTTCCGCCGCGGCCTGAGCGTTTCCGAGCGTGCGGCCCTGAAGTACCGCATGTGGCTGTACCCGATCAGCTCCTACCTGGCGCTGGCGTTCCTGGTGCTGGTGGTCGGCCTGATGGCCTACTTCCCGGAAACCCGCATCGCCCTGTATGTCGGCCCGGCGTTCCTGGTGCTGCTGACCGTGCTGTTCTATGCGTTCAAGCTGCAACCGACCAATGCCACACAAGGTGCGGTCAGCCAGGCGTCTTGATGGCCTGATGCGCTGTACCAAAAAGCCCCGGTTGATTGACCGGGGCTTTTTATTTGTGCGCTGTTTGTTTATCCCGACTTCGGCAAGAACGCGTCCATCAGCAATACCTCGCACTCTCGGGCCTGGTACTGGTTGATCTGCGGCACCAACCGGCGGAAGTGCTCGGATTGGCAATGGGCGTCCAGCGCGGCCTGGTTCGGCCATTGTTCGACGAAGACAAAATGTCCCGGATCGTGCTGGTCGACGAACAGGTCGTAGGCAATGCAGTCGGGTTCCAGGCGGGTTTTCTCCACCAGTTCGGCGTACCACGGGCGCACGGTGTCGATGTGTTCGGGCTGGATGAAGTCCTGGGCAATCACTTTGAGCATGGGTTCTTCCTTGGGGTGCGCGGTATCAGGCCGCCACGTCATTGGCTTCGAAGCTGTCGGCCCGAGCCATTTGCCACATCCGCGAATAGAACTCGCCGCTGACTTCACCGGTCAGCAGTTCACCGGGCTTGAGGAACACATGCAGTTGGGAGAACAGTTTGATCTCGGTGGCTGACATGCGCCGCACCAGGTGTTTGGCTGACAACTGCGAGGGGTGTTCGAGGCCGGCGGCGGCGAGCATTTCCGCCAGGGCCTTGAGGGTGCTGCGGTGGAAGTTGAACACCCGCTGGGCCTTGTCCGGTACCACCAGGGCGCGCTGGCGCAAGGTGTCCTGGGTGGCGACGCCGGTCGGGCATTTATTGGTGTGGCACGACTGCGACTGGATACAGCCGATGGCGAACATGAAGCCGCGCGCCGAGTTGGCCCAGTCGGCACCGATGGCCAGTACGCTGGCGATATCGAACGCGCTGACGATCTTGCCGCTGGCGCCCAGCTTGATCTTGTCCCGCAGGTTCAGGCCCACCAGGGTGTTGTGTACGAACAGAAGGCCCTCGCGCATTGGCACGCCAATGTGGTCGGTGAACTCCACGGGCGCGGCACCGGTGCCACCTTCCTTGCCGTCGACCACGATGAAGTCCGGGAGGATTCCGGTTTCCAGCATGGCCTTGGCGATGCCCATGAATTCCCAGGGGTGACCCAGGCAGAACTTGAAGCCCACCGGTTTGCCGCCGGACAACTCACGCAATTGCTGGATGAAGTGCATCATTTCAATCGGCGTGGAAAACGCACTGTGGCGCGACGGCGAGACGCAGTCTTCGCCCATGGGTACGCCGCGGGTGTCGGCGATTTCCCGGGTCACCTTGTGCTTGGGCAGGATCCCGCCGTGGCCCGGCTTGGCGCCCTGGCTCATCTTGATTTCGATCATCCGCACTTGCGGGTTCTGGGCCTGGGTGGCGAAGCGTTCCGGGTCGAAGCGGCCATCGGTCGTGCGGCAGCCGAAGTAACCGCTGCCCAGTTCCCAGGTCAGGTCGCCGCCGTGTTCACGGTGATAGGGGCTGATGCTGCCCTCGCCGGTGTCGTGGGCGAAGTTGCCGAGTTTCGCGCCCTGGTTCAACGCCCGGATGGCGTTGGCGCTGAGGGAGCCAAAGCTCATGGCCGAGATGTTGAACACCGAGGCCGAGTACGGCTGGCTGCACTGCGGGCCGCCGACGATCACCCGGAAGCTGCTGGGATCGGTCACCGGGGCCGGGCGCATCGAGTGGCCGATGAATTCGAACCCTGACTGGTAGACATCGATCAGAGTGCCGAAGGGTTTGTCGGCACTTTCATTCTTGGCGCGCGAATAGACCAGTGAGCGTTGGGCCCGGGAAAAGGGCAGGGCGTCGCTGTCGGATTCCAGCAGGTACTGGCGGATCTCCGGGCGGATGCCTTCCACCAGGTAACGGATATTGCCCAGGATCGGGTAGTTGCGGCGCACCGCATGGGGGCTTTGCAGCAGGTCGAAGATACCCAGCAGGCTCAGCAGGCCGGTGATGATGGTCAGCGGCCAGACCCACTCATGGTGCAGAAACGGCAGGCTGGCGAGGGTAAAGATCACACAGGCGGCAAAGAAGGCGTAGCGGCTCAGGAGTGACAGGCTCATACGGGTTCCTTGGGTTCGGACTCATCAAATTCGGCACGATTTTCTACAGGTCGGGATTTGCTTGTGCCTGCAAAAATATCGAAAACAGCTCGGACTGGGATTTGATCCCCAGCTTGCTGTAGATGTGTTTCTTATGGACTTTCACGGTTTCGGCAGAGATTTCCAGCTTACGGGCGATTTCCTTGCTGGAGCAACCGCTGAGCATCCAGCGCCCGACATCCAGTTCGCGGGCAGTCAGTTGCGCGCCCTTGATCTGTTGCAATGAAGCTTCCAGGCGGCTGCGCCAGTCAGTGTGCTGGGCCGGCGGCTCAGGTGTGGCTGGTACCTCGTTTTCATAGGGCAGGCGTTGGCGCAGCAGGCTCAGGACCCACGGCTGGATCAGCGACAGCAGGGCGATCTGTTCGCTGCTGAACCGTTGCTGGCTGCCCAGCGACAGGCACAGGGTGCGCTCGCCCTCGAGCTGGCAATTGAACTGGATTTCATCGGCCACCACGTTCAGGCGAAAGTAGCGCTGGTAGTACTCGGTCAGCTCGAAGTGCTCGGGCGCTACCTCGGACAGGCGATAGAGCCCAGTGCGCGCCTGCTCGCGGCTGGCGATGTAGAACGGGTCCAGCAGGAACAGGCCCATCAGGTAATCCTGGAACAATGGGTCGGGGCTACCGTCTGCACTCGGGCATTCGCCGAACACCAGGGGCCGCTGATCCCCGTCGAAGAGCACCACCACCCAACTGTCGAAGCTCAGGTACTGGTCCAGCAGGCGCACCAGTTGGGTCCAGAAGTTGGGTTTGTCGAGGGCATCGATCAACTGCCCGATGGAGCGGTGCCAGGCGATATCCTGCCGCGAGTGATTCATTCAGCGTTCCCGGTCGGCTCACGGCCTGAAGTTGCCGAACATACTGGCCCAGACAGGCGGCAGGGGCAATCCATGGAGGGTGACGCAGCCCCGGCGGCCGTGGGATCCTTGGTTTCTTTGAACCAAGGCCGCTGATTGTCCATGACCGATTCCGTTTGTGTTGAGCCCCGTATTATCCGCATTGCTGCCGCGCTGTTGATCGGTCCCGACGGCCGCACCCTGCTGGTCCGCAAGCGTGGCACCACTGCGTTCATGCAGCCGGGCGGCAAGATCGAAGCCCACGAACAACCGGTGCAGGCCCTGGCCCGCGAGCTGGAAGAAGAGTTGGGGTTGCGCATCGATACTGCCCAGGCCCGTTACCTGGGCCCGTTCTGCGCACCGGCGGCGAATGAGCCAGGGTTTGTGGTCGAGGCCGAAATCTTCCTGCTGCAGATCTACCAAACCGTGTGCCCGGCCGCCGAGATCGAGGAGGTGGTGTGGGTCGATCCGCAGGTTGAACCGGATGTGCTGCTGGCGCCATTGACACGGGACCTGATCCTGCCGTTTTATCGTCGTTCACTGAAGGCTCCGGCCTGACCGATCACTGACAAGGACTGCCTGATGATTACTGCCCACGACCTGCTGATTTTTGCCGCGGCGTCCCTGCTCCTGGTACTGACCCCGGGGCCGAACATGATCTACCTGATCTCTCGCTCGATCTGCCAGGGGCGTAAGGCCGGAGTAATTTCGCTGGTGGGCGTGGTGGCGGGTTTTTTTGTGCACCTGTTCGCGGCGGCGGCTGGCTTGACGGCGGTGTTCCTGGCGGTGCCGATGGCCTATGAGGCGCTGAAGTGGGCAGGGGCCTTGTACTTGTTGTGGATGGCCTGGCAGGCGGTCAAGCCCGGCGCTCGCTCGCCGTTCGAGGCGCAGCAACTGGCACCGGACTCTTCGCGCAAACTGATGATGATGGGTTTTCTCACCAGCGCGCTGAACCCGAAGATCGCGGTGTTCTATCTCTCGGTGTTTCCGCAGTTCATCAACCCTGAGCACGGCTCGATCTTCTTCCAGAGTATCGCCCTGGGCCTGACCCAGATCACCGTCAGCTTTACCGTCAATCTGCTGATCGCCCTGTTCGCCGCAGGCATCGCCAGTTGGTTCGTCAACAACCCGAGCTGGCTGGCGGTGCAGCGCTATTTCATGGGCTTCGTCCTGGCGGCCCTGGCCGTACGCCTGCTGTCTGAACCGAAAAGGATGGTATAGGGGCAGCGGCCTCTCACCGGACCACGCTGACCCCGTCCAGGGTGGAGAACGAGGTGTCCTTGGCGGTCAGCAGGAAGTCACGCATGTACGGCGCATCCAGCATGTCGGCGCGGATGCCGGCGTACAGCGTGGCGAACAGGCCTTTCTCCCCCAGCCGCTTGGCCTTCACATAACCCCGTGAGCTGTACTCATGCAGGGCCCAGTGGGGCATGCCGCAGACACCGCGACCGCTGGCGACCAATTGCATCATCATCACCGTCAGCTCCGAGGTCCGCACCTGGGCCGGCTCGATGTCGGCCGGCTCGAGGAAGCGGGTGAAGATGTCCAGCCGATCCCGTTCCACCGGGTAGGTGATCAGGGTTTCGCTGAGCAGGTCCTCGGGCACGATGTAGGGCTTGCTGGCCAGGCGATGCTGATTGGCTACGGCAAGCATCGCTTCATAGGTAAACAGCGGCACGTAGGTGATCCCGGCCAGCTCCAGCGGGTCGGAGGTCACCACCAGGTCGAGGTCGCCACGGGCCAGGGCCGGCAGCGGAGCGAAGGAAAAACCCGAGGCCAGGTCCAGTTCGACTTCCGGCCAGGCATCGCGGAACTGGTCGATGGTCGGCATCAACCATTGAAAGCAGCTGTGGCATTCGATCGCCATGTGCAGGCGTCCGGCCGTGCCGCCGGCCAGCCGGGCGATGTCGCGCTCGGCTCCGCGCAACAGCGGCAGGGTGGCGTCGGCCAGTTGCAGCAGGCGCAGGCCGGCACTGGTGAAACGCACCGGCTTGGTCTTGCGCACGAACAACGGCATGCCCATGCGCTCTTCCAGTTCCTTGAACTGGTGGGACAGGGCCGACTGGGTCAGGTGCAGGCGTTCGGCGGCGTCGACCAGGCTGTCGGCTTCACGCAGGGCGTGCAGGGTCTTCAGGTGACGGATTTCGAGCACCGTGGCCTCCATGAATAAATTTTGTGATGAACACGAAAAGGTTGAGTTTGTCTCATGATGGCCTGGCTGTCGACAATAGGCCCATTATTTATTCAGGAGTTAAACGCCATGGCCTTGGCCCACACCCTCGGTTTTCCCCGCATCGGCGCTGATCGCGAACTGAAAAAAGCCCTCGAAGCCTATTGGAAGGGCGACCTCGATCAAGCGGCCCTGCAAGCGGTCGGCCGCGATCTGCGCGCCAGGCACTGGCAGTTGCAGAAAGAGGCCGGGATCGACCTGCTGCCGGTGGGTGACTTTGCCTGGTACGACCAGGTCCTGAGCCATTCGCTGACCTTCGGGGTGATTCCCCAACGCTTCGACAGCACCCGTGATGACCGGGGCCAACCGACCCTCGACAGCCTGTTCGCCATGGCCCGTGGTGCCACCGCGACCTGCTGCGGCGGTGAGCATGCCCAGGCGCAATATGCCCAGGAATTGACCAAGTGGTTCGACACCAACTACCACTATCTGGTCCCGGAGTTCAGCGTCGACCAGCAGTTCAAGCTGAGCTGGGAACAACTGTTCGATGAAGTCGACGAAGCTCGCGCCCTCGGTCACAACGTCAAGCCGGTGATCATCGGCCCGCTGACCTACCTGTGGCTGGGCAAGGCCAAAGGCAACGACTTCGACAAGCTCGACCTGCTGGAACGCCTGCTGCCGGTGTACAACGAAATCCTCGGCCGCCTGGCTGCCCAAGGCGTGGAGTGGGTGCAAATCGATGAGCCGATCCTGACCCTCGACCTGCCACAGGCATGGAAGAGCGCCTTCGAACGGGCCTATCACATCCTCCAGTACTCGCCGCTGAAAAAGCTGGTGGCGACCTACTTCAGCGGCCTGCAAGACAACCTCGGGCTGGCGGTCGGCCTGCCGGTCCAGGGCCTGCACATCGATGCGGTACGTGCGCCCGACCAACTGCTGCACGTGCTCGATCGGCTGCCGACCTACAAGGTTCTCTCGGTGGGCCTGGTCAACGGTCGCAACGTCTGGCGTTGTGAACTGGAGCCGGTCCTGGCGCAACTGCAAGTAGCCCAGGAGCGCTTTGGCGACAACCTGTGGGTCAGCAGTTCATGTTCGTTGCTGCACAGCCCGGTGGACCTGGAACGCGAGGACCAGCTCGATCCTGAACTGAAAAGCTGGCTGGCTTTTGCCGTGCAGAAGTGTGGCGAGATTGCCGTGCTGCGTGACGCCCTGAACGATCCGCAGTCGCCCAAGGTGCAAGCCGCACTGGCGCAAAGTCGCGCGATCCAGGCCAGTCGCGCCCAGTCGCCACGGATTCACAAGGCCCAGGTGCAGGCCCGTGTCGAGGCCATTCGCGACAGTGACAGCCAGCGCCAGTCGGGGTTTGCCCAGCGCATCGAGCAGCAACGCGCACGCTTGCAGTTGCCGGTCTTCCCGACCACCACCATCGGCTCGTTCCCCCAGACCGGGGCGATCCGCCTGGCCCGCCAGGCGTTCAAGCAGGGCAAGTTGTCGGCCAACGACTACACCGATGCCATGCACAGTGAAATCCGCCACGCCGTGCAGATTCAGGAACGCCTGGGGCTCGATGTGCTGGTGCACGGTGAGGCTGAGCGCAACGACATGGTCGAGTACTTTGCCGAGCAATTGGACGGTTATCTGTTCAGCCGTTTTGGCTGGGTGCAGAGCTACGGTTCGCGCTGTGTGAAACCGGCGATCATCTACGGCGACCTCAGTCGTCCGAAAGCCATGACCGTGGACTGGATCACCTACGCCCAGAGCCTGACCGACAAGGTCATGAAAGGCATGCTCACCGGTCCCGTGACCATGCTGATGTGGTCCTTCCCCCGGGAAGATGTGTCACGCAAAGTCCAGGCACAGCAGTTGGCGCTGGCCCTGCGCGATGAAGTGCTGGACCTCGAACGGGCCGGGATCAAGATTATCCAGATCGATGAAGCGGCGTTCCGCGAAGGCCTGCCCTTGCGCCAGGCGCAGTGGCAGGAGTACCTGGATTGGGCAGTGCAGGCGTTTCGCTTGAGTGCGTCTGGAGTGCGCGATGAAACCCAGATCCACACCCACATGTGCTACAGCGAGTTCAACGATGTGATCAAGTCGATTGCGGCGATGGACGCCGACGTGATCACCATCGAAACCTCGCGTTCGGACATGCAGTTGCTCGAAGCCTTCAAGGCCTTCGACTACCCGAACGATATCGGCCCGGGCGTGTACGACATCCACTCGCCGCGAGTGCCCGACACCCAGGAGATGGTCAAGTTGCTGAGCAAGGCGGTGCAACGCATCCCGGCCGAGCGCCTGTGGGTCAACCCGGACTGCGGCCTCAAGACCCGGGCCTGGCCGGAGACTGAAGCCGCGTTGGTCAACATGGTGGCGGCGGCTCGCCAGTTGCGCAGTCAGTTGGCTTGACGCATCGCCGGATGAGAGCGGGCGTAGTCAAGCAATTTGCCCAGTCCTTGCAGCAGTCGAGCGTAGCCTAGCCAGCTCGGCAGCTGCTACAGGTTGCTGTCAGCGCTTAACTGATCGTGGGATCACTGCGCCTGAGGCTCAGTTGTTCGGTGTAGATGCGCTGGCCGGCAATCTTCAGTTCTGTAGCCGGCGTTTTGAGGACTGCCTTGACATCCAACGTCTTGAATGGCTCCGCCGACCGCTCGGCGAGATTCATCAAACTGTCACGCAACTGTGGCAGCGCGCTTCAACAAAGTTCATCAGACTCGCGCTCTACTGGGGTTCTGCGTTTCGGTGTTTTTCATGCGTGTCTTGTGTTTATCCGCGGCCATCTTCCTGGCCGCGCTGTGTTTTGGCCCGGCGTCCTGGGCGGCGCCGCGCTGCGATGTCAACGTGGTGACCCAACATGCCGACCTGGCGCAAGTGAGCCTGGCCTACCAGAGCATCGGCCGCGCCTCGGATCCGGCGCTGCTGCTGGTGATGGGCTTGGGTGGGCAGTTGATCCACTGGCCGGACGAGGTGGTGGTGGCCCTCTGTGAGCAAGGTTTTCGGGTGATTCGCTACGACAATCGCGACGTCGGCCTGTCGACCTGGCGCCAGGCTCCTGCCAGCGCCAACCTGACCTTCGAGGCCTTGCGCTATAAGCTCGGCCTGCCGGTGTCGGCGCCCTACACCCTGAGCGATATGGCGGACGATGGCCTGGGCTTGATGGACGCCCTGCACGTGAAGCAATTCCATGTGCTGGGGGCGAGCATGGGCGGGATGATCGCCCAGCACATGGCGGCCATGGCGCCGCAGCGGGTCGAGAGCCTGACGCTGATCATGAGCAGTTCCGGCGCGGCGGGCCTGCCGGCGCCCAACGCGGCGCTGGTGCAATTGCTCGCCCGGCGCAGTGCGCCGAACCGCGAAGTGGCCCTGGAGCAACAGGCCGATCTACTGGCCGCCCTGGGCAGTCCGCAGGTCACCGATGATCGCCAGGCGCTGCTGCAGCAGGCAGCGCAGTCCTATGACCGGGCGTTCAATCCAGAAGGGGTCAAGCGCCAGATCATGGCGATCCTCGCCGAGCCAAGCCGGGTGGCGTTGCTCAACCAGTTGCGGGTACCGACCCTGGTGGTGCACGGCACGGCCGATCCGTTGCTGCCAGTGATGCATGGCATTCACCTGGCGGCGCACATCCAGGGCAGCCAGCTCAAGCTGATTCCAGGGCTGGCCCATCGATTCCAGGAGGCATTCAAGGCGCCGTTGCTGGCGGCGGTATTGCCCTACCTGCAGCAGCACCGCGAAGACACCTCGCATTGGGCGCAAATCGAGCCAGTGCGGGGGATGAATCTGCTTTGAACGCTGCGCCGACTCAGGCGTGCAGGCGGACCCAGACGCTGACCAGCACGGTGGCGGCCATCAGCCAGGCCACGGCGGCCACCGCCAGCGAGGCTTCCAGGCGCAGCCGGTCGACCATCAGGTACAGGGTCGCCAGATACACGAAGTACGGAATGATCGACCACATGCCAAATACGATGGTGGTCTTCAGGTCGTCCAGCGAGCGGCCCTTGCCGACGATGTAGTGGGCAATCAGGGCGAAGGTCGGAAACAGCGGCACCAGGCCGGCGATGTAGTAGTTTTTGGTCTTGGCCAGGGCGGCGATTATCACCACCACCGCCGCGCCAAGGGCCGCTTTCAACAATAGATCCACGACTGTTCTCGCTGGGTTAGTGGCTGAGGCCGTACTTCTTGACCTTGTCGAACAGCGTGGTCTTGGCCATGCCCAATTCCAGGCTGGCCTGGGTCAGGTTGCCGCCGCTGCGTTGCAAGGCATCGCTCAGCAGGTTGCGCTCGAAGGCTTCCACCGCCTCGGAAAACCCCAGGCCCTGGGCTGCGCCAGTGGCGCCGGATTTCTTGAACGCCGGCAGGCCGAGGGCAAAGCGTTCGGCGACGTTGCGCAGTTCGCGCACGTTGCCCGGCCAGTCGTGGCTCATCAGGTGCGACAGGGTCTGGTTGTCCAGGTCCGGGACAGCGCGGTCGAAGCGCAGCGATGATTGCTGCAGGAAGTGCTCGAACAGTTGCAGGATGTCCTCGCGGCGTTCGCGCAGCGGCGGCAGTTCCAGGGTCACCACGTTGAGGCGGTAATACAGGTCGCTGCGGAACTGGCCGGCGCGGCCCAGTTCGTCGAGGTCGGACTTGGTGGCGGCAATCACCCGGCAATCGACCGCCACGCTCTGGTTCGAACCCAGGCGCTCCAGGGTGCGTTCCTGCAATACCCGCAGCAGTTTGATCTGCAGGGGCAACGGCATGCTTTCCACTTCGTCGAGGAACAAGGTGCCGCCGTTGGCATGTTCGATCTTGCCGATCCGCCGTTTGCCGGCGCCGGTAAAGGCGTTCGCCTCATGCCCGAAGATTTCGCTTTCAAACAGGTTTTCCGGCAGGCCACCGCAGTTCAGTGCGACAAAAGGCTGGGCCTGGCGGCGACTGAAGTCGTGCAGGCAACGGGCAACCAACTCCTTGCCGGTGCCGGTCTCGCCTTCGATCAGCACGTTGGCCGACGTGTCGGCGACGTTGGCGATCAGTTCGCGCAGGTGCTGCATGGCGGGCGAGCGCCCAATGATGCGGCCTTCCAGTGAGTCGCGTTCAGCCAGTTGCCGGCGCAAGGAGCTGACTTCGCGGGCCAGGCTGCGTTGCTCCAGGGC
Organism: Pseudomonas sp. S04; assembly: GCF_009834545.1. Lineage (NCBI taxonomy): Bacteria > Pseudomonadati > Pseudomonadota > Gammaproteobacteria > Pseudomonadales > Pseudomonadaceae > Pseudomonas > Pseudomonas sp. S04. Next base: position 4,937,451 of record NZ_CP019427.1, on the reverse strand, counting down.
ACGTCGGGCAACGTCCACCAGGCGCTCGGGGGAGAAGGGTTTCTCCATGAAGTCGTAGGCGCCTTTTTGCATGGCGTCGACAGCCATCGAAATGTCGCCGTGCCCGGTGATCAGCACCACCGGCAAACTGCGATCGCGAGCCTTGAGCCGACCCAGCAGCTCCATGCCATCGATGCCCGGCAGGCGGATGTCGCTGATGACGATCCCGGCAAAGTTGTCGCCCACCTGCGCCAGGGCTTCTTCAGCGCTGCCAACGCCAGTGCAGGGGATGTCTTCCAGGGCCAGGGCCTGCTGGCAACCGAGCAGGACATGGGGATCGTCTTCGACGATCAGCACACTAAGATCGTTGTTCATATCGGCTCGACGGGCAGGGGGCTTACCAAGGGTAAGCTGAGGACAAATGCGGTACCACCGCTGGCCGGGTGTTCGACACCCAGGCTGCCGCCGGTCGCGGCGGCCAGGCTTGCCGACAGGGTCAGGCCGAGGCCCAGGCCCTGTTCGCCAGGCTTGGTGGTAAAGAAGGGTTCGAACAGATGCTTGCGCGCCTCGGCGTCAATGCCGTGGCCGTTGTCGCGTACGTGCAGCCGGTACTTGCCGTCCACTGCCTCACCCTCGAGCCACAATTGGGGCGCAGCTTGCGCCTGCATGGCATCCAGGGCATTGCCGATCAGGTTGACCAGGATCTGCTCCAGACGGGTCTGGTCGATCGACACTTGTTCGTCAGTGAACGCGCGGTGCAACTGCAGGCCGCTGTGTTCCAGGCGCGCGCCCAGCAGTTGCAGGGCCGCATCGACCGCTTTGCCCAGGCTGGCCTGGCCCTTGTCGTCGCCGCGCCGGGCAAAGGAGCGCAGGCTGGCCGTGATGCGGCCCATGCGATCGATCAGTTCATTGATGGTTTTCAGGTTGGCACTGGCGGTGTCCAGTTGGCCACGTTCGAGAAACCGTACGGTGTTGCCGGACAGGGTGCGCAACGCCGCCAGGGGCTGGTTCAGTTCATGGGCAATGCTGGTGGACATTTGGCCGATGGCCGCCAGTTTACCGGCCTGTACCAATTCATCCTGGGCATGGCGCAGGGTTTCCTCGGCCAGGCGCCGTTCGCGAATCTGGCCCTTGAGGCGTTCGTTGCTAGCTCGCAGGTCAGTGGTGCGTTCGGTAATCCGTCGCTCCAGTTGATTGTTGGCTTCCTGCAGGGCTTCCCGGGCCGCGAGGCGGGTGGCGATGACCTTGCGGCGCTCGTTCCAGGCGATCAGCAGGAACGCCACCAGGGCGAAGGCCACTGCCACCAGAATGCCCTGGTTGATCGCCTCGCGCCGCAGGTCCTGGAGCGGTGTCAGCAGGGTGAAATTCCACGGCGTGTCGCTCAGGGGGCGGGTCTGCGACAGGTAGCTGATGGCCTCGTCGTCGGAGACCACTTCGGCGTTGGCCGGGAAGGTCAGTTTCTCCACGCCTTCGGCCAGGCGTTCGCGGGCCAGCGGCTCCAGCTCATTGAGCGGGAACCAGTAGTATTGCAGGCTGCGGGCCAGGCGCTCCTTGGTGTCGTCGCTCAGTGGACGCACGGCCTTGAGCCGTCGCGCCGGGTCGCTGGAGAGAATGATGATGCCGTTCTCATCGCTGACGAAGGCTTCCAGGCGGGCGCGCTGCCAGCGTTCTTCCAGGGCTTCCAGGCGCACCTTGACCACCGCGACGCCGATGATCTTGCCTTGCTCCTCGAGGCCGTGGGCCAGGTAGTAGCCGGGTTCGCCGTTGGTGCTGCCGATCCCGTAGAAGCGCCCGGGCTGGCCGCGTACTGCGTTCTGGAAATAGGCACGGAAGGACAGGTCTTCGCCCAGGTAGCTGTCGACGTCGCGCCAGTTGCTGGTGGCCAGGACTCGGCCGGTGGTGTCCATCACGTAGATGGCCCGACTGCGGCTGCGCCGGTTCAGGCCTTCAAGGTAATTATTGACCGCTTGCCGGTGTTCCGGCGACGGCTCGGCCAGCAACTGCGAAACACTCGATTCGAGTTCCAGCAGGCTAGGCAGGTAGGTGTATTTGCTGATCTCGCTTTCCACCGCACGGGCGTGCAGTTCCAGCTGGCGTTGACCGTTTTCGCCGAGGCTGCGAATGCCGTAGTGCTCACTGATCCAGAAGCCGAGCAGCCCCAGTGCGAGCATCAGCAGGATGATCAGCGGCGGCAGGAACAGGTGGCGGATCAGACGAGGTTTCACGGCGAGTGATGGCGGTGCGGCGCGATAAAGAGTGGGGTCGCATTTCATCACAGATGCCTTGGGTCAACCACAACACAAATCTACAAATCCGCGCAGTCCCTGTGTAGGAGCGAGCTTGCTCGCGATGGAGTGTCAGTCAACAGTGATGTAGCTGACCCACCATCGCGAGCAAGCTCGCTCCTACACGGGGGCGAGGAGCGGTGTGCTGCTTAGTGCTGCAGGATCTTGTTCAGGAAGTGCTGTGTACGTTCGGCGCGAGCGTTGATGTCGCCGAAGAACTCTTCCTTAGGGCAGTCTTCGATGATCTTGCCGGCGTCCATGAAGATCACCCGGTCCGCCACTTTGCGGGCGAAGCCCATTTCGTGGGTCACGCACATCATGGTCATGCCTTCGTGGGCCAGTTGCACCATGACGTCCAGCACTTCGTTAACCATTTCCGGGTCCAGCGCCGAGGTCGGTTCGTCGAACAGCATGACGATCGGGTCCATGGCCAGTGCGCGGGCGATCGCCACACGCTGCTGCTGACCACCGGAGAGCTGGCCCGGATGCTTGTGGGCGTGGGCCGAGAGGCCGACGCGCTCGAGCAGTTGCAGGCCTTTCTTGGTGGCTTCTTCCTTGCTGCGGCCCAACACCTTGATCTGCGCGATGGTCAGGTTTTCGGTGATGGTCAGGTGCGGGAACAGTTCGAAGTGCTGGAACACCATGCCAACGCGCGAGCGCAGTTTTGGCAGGTTGGTCTTGGGGTCGGCAATCGAAGTGCCGTCGACCACGATGTCGCCTTTCTGGAACGGTTCCAGGGCATTGACGCACTTGATCAGGGTCGACTTGCCGGAGCCGGACGGCCCGCACACCACGATCACCTCACCTTTCTTGACGTCGGTGCTGCAATCAGTCAGCACCTGGAAGTCCCCATACCACTTGTTGATATTCTTGATAGAGATCATACGGCGAACCTTTTTTGCAGACGCTTGACCAGCTGCGAGGCGGCAAAGCTGATGATGAAGTACACGAGACCGGCGAATACCAGGAACTCATTGGAACGGCCAATGATGTCGCCACTGGCCCGCGAAGCGTTGAGGAAGTCCACCAGGCCGACGGCGTAGACCAGCGAGGTGTCCTGGAACAGGATGATGCTCTGTTGCAGCAACAGCGGTGTCATCTTGCGGAATGCCTGGGGCAGGATGATTAAACGCATCATCTGGCCATAGGTCATGCCCAGGGCCTGGGCGGCGCCCATCTGGCCCTTGGGAATCGATTGCACACCGGCACGGACGATTTCGCAGAAGTACGCTGCTTCGAACATCATGAAGGCCACGATGCAGGAGGCAAACGCGCCGATCGGGGTGTCTTCGCCGGTGATCCAGCGCAGCACGAACGGCACCGCCAGGTAGAACCAGGTGATCACCAGCAGCAGCGGGATCGAACGGAAGTAGTTGACGTAGGCACCGGCAAGGTTCGACAGCAACTTGTTGTGGGACAAGCGCATCAACGCCAGGATGGTACCGAGGATGATCCCGCCGACGACGCCCAGCGCCATCAATTGCAGGGTCATCACCATGCCGTTCCACAGGCCCGGCAGGGACGGGATGATGCCCGAGAAGTCGAATTCCATCATTTACCCCCTACGGAAATCAGGCCCGGCACTGCAACTTTCTTCTCGACCACGCGCATCAGCAACATCAGGCTCATGTTCAGGGTGAAGTAGATCAGGGTCGCCAGGGTGAAGGCTTCGAACAGGTTGGCGGAGAACTCGGCGGTCTGCTTGGTCTGCGCGAGCAGCTCCATCAGGCCGATCAGCGAGGCCACGGACGAGTTCTTGAAGACGTTGAGGAATTCCGAGGTGAGCGGTGGAATGATGATGCGATAGGCCTGGGGCAGCAGCACGTTCCAGTAGATCTGCGGCAGCTTGAAGCCCATGGCGCGAGCAGCCGATTCCTGGCCGCGGGGCAGCGCCTGGATACCGGTGCGCACTTGTTCGCAGACCCGGGCGGCGGTGAACAGGCCCAGGCACACGACAACACTCAGGTAGGCCGAGGTGGTCGGGTTGAGGTCCTGTTTGTACCAGTCCTGCAGGTCTTGTGGCAGCAGGTCGGGCACCAGGAAGTACCAGATGAACAGCTGAACCAGCAGCGGCACGTTACGGAACAGTTCTACGTAGCAGGTCGCGATGCCTGACACGATGCGGTTCGGTACGGTGCGCATTACGCCCAGTACCGAGCCCAGCAGCAATGCAATGATCCAGGCCACGATGGCGATAGCGATGGTCCAGCCCAGCCCGGAAATGAACCAGTCGAGATAGGTCTCGCTGCCCACGCCGGTGGACTTGAAGAACACGCCCCAATCCCAGTTGTAATTCATTAGGGTCTCCCCTCGGATTCAATCGATGTTCAAGCACCTGCCTGGGGGAACTCCGTTCCCACCCGACGTTGACGGTCGGGCACACGCGGTCGGCTCGACAACCACCGGTTCGAGTGTTTCCAAAAATGCCAGCAGGTAGTGACAACCTCCCGAAAGGGCATTGGCCCTCTCAGGAGGTAAGACTAGTCAGAAATCAGGATTTCTTGTCGTCAGCCGCTTTGTCGGTCGGATTGGCGATCAGCGCCTTGAGCTCGTCGCTCATCGGGAAGTTCAGGTTCAGGCCTTTAGGCGGGATTGGCGCCTGGAACCAGGTGTCGTAGATCTTGTTGATCTTGCCCGAAGCGTAGGTGGCCTTGATGGCATCATCGACCGCTTTCTTGAACGGCTCGTCGCCTTTGCGCACCATGCAGCCATAGATTTCATAGGACTGTGGCGTGCCAGTCACTTCCCAGTCGGAAGCTTTCTTGGCCTTGGCCGCTTCACCGGCCAGCAGGGCGTCGTCCATCATGAAGGCAACGGCGCGGCCCGATTCCAGCATCTGGAAGGATTCGCCGTGGTCCTTGGCGGAGATCACGTTCATGCCCATTTGCTTGTCGGCGTTCATCGACTTGAGGATGCGCTCGGACGTGGTGCCAGCGGTGGTCACGACGTTCTTGCCTTTAAGATCGTCGAAATCCTTGTACTTGGAGTCCTTCTTGGACAGCAGGCGAGTACCGATTTCGAAGATGCCGACCGAGAAGTCAACTTGTTGCTGACGCTCGACGTTATTGGTGGTGGAACCGCACTCGAGGTCAACGGTGCCGTTCTGCACCAGCGGAATACGGGTTTGCGAGGTGACCAGGTTGTATTTGACTTGCAGGTTCGGCAGGTCCAGGTCTTTTTTCAGGGCTTCGACGACTTGCATCTGGATGTCGTGGGAGTAGCCGACTGGTTTGCCAGAAGCGTCTGCAATGTAGGAAAACGGAATGGAAGCGTCGCGATGGCCCAGGGTGATGGTGCCGGACTCTTTGATCTTCTTCAGGGTGCCGGTGAGCTCGGCGGCGAAAACTGGCGTGCTGATCAGAGCGGCAGCGATGGCTGCGCTCAGGATATGGGGAACGATACGCATCAAATTTTCCTCGACATTGTTTTTTTTATGGAGCCAGTTCTTCGGCTCTCTAGTACTGCTGAACGCCTGGAGGGCTCCTGAAGTGTTGGCACCTCAGGCGTTCGTCCAAGAGTGTAGAGCATGAGTCGTGCCAGGCCAGAGTAAATTGATTAAAGTATTGATTTATAAGGATATTAAATATTTGTGGCGGAACTTGTCCCTACTCCTGATCCGGTTAACCGAATTGACTGCCGGGTCGCGTTCGGAAAACCGAATGAATTTTTCGCGGCTTCAACGCAATGTAGAAAATAAAAAGCCCCTGAATCGCGGAATCCAGGGGCTTTTTATGTATTGGCTGTCGATCAGGCCGCTTCGATCTTGCTGCGGTTGACTTCGAGCTTGTGCAGGTACTGCTGCACGTTTGCCTGTTCGTCGGCCGTGGTGAACAGGCCCAGCTTGGTGCGCCGCCAGAGAATATCGTGGGCGGTGGTGGCCCATTCCTGCTGGCACAGGTAATCGACTTCACGGCTGTAGAGCCCGCCACCCAGGTGCTCGCCCATGTCGTTCAAGCCCTGTACGCCTTCGAGCATGCGCCAGGTGCGGCTGCCGTAAGTGGTGGCCCAGCGGCGGGCAATTTCCGTGGGGACCCAGTCGAACTTGTCGCGAATCAAGGCGCTCAGGGCCTGCGGGGTGCTCATGTCTTCGCCGCCAGGCAGGGTTGCCTGGGCAGTCCAGCTCGGTTTCATCTGCTTGAAGTAGGGCGCCAACTGGGCCATGGCCGACTCGGCGAGCTTGCGGTAGGTGGTCAGCTTGCCGCCGAACACCGACAGCAGGGGCGCCTCTTCACCGTTGCCGGACAGGGCCAGGGTGTAGTCGCGGGTCACGGCCGATGGGTTGTCGGATTCGTCGTTGCACAACGGGCGCACGCCGGAATAGGTGTGCAGGATGTCGTCACGGCTGACCTGTTGCTTGAAGTGCGCATTGACTACCTGGATCAGGTAATCGGTTTCGCCCTCGGTGATCGCCACTTTGGCCGGGTCACCGGTGTACTCGCGGTCCGTGGTGCCAATCAGGGTGAAGTGATTGAGGTACGGAATGGTGAACACGATGCGCTGATCTTCGTTTTGCAGGATGTGCGCGTGCTCGCCTTCGTACAGCTTGGGCACGATCAGGTGGCTGCCCTGGATCAGGCGAATACCGTAGGGCGATTCCATCTTCAGGTCATCGCGAATGAACTTGGCAACCCAGGGGCCGGCAGCGTTCACCAGCGCTTTGGCGCGGATCGAGAACAGGCTGCCATCGGCGCGCTCCAGGTGCAGGTGCCACAGACCCTTGCTGCGTCGGGCGCTGACGCAGCGGGTCTGGGTGTGCACGTGGGCGCCGTTCTCACGGGCGGCCATGGCATTGAGTACCACCAGGCGGGCGTCGTCGACCCAGCAGTCGGAGTACTCGAAGCCCTTGCTGATTTCGCTTTTCAAGGCGCTGTCGGCACCGAACTTCAGGCTTCTGGAACCGGCGAGCTTTTCCCGCTTGCCCAGGTTGTCGTAGAGGAACAGGCCGGCGCGAATCATCCAGGCCGGGCGCAGGTGCGGGCGGTGCGGCAGGACAAAGCGCATCTGCTTGACGATATGCGGGGCCTTGGCCAGCAGCACTTCGCGTTCGGCCAGGGCTTCGCGCACCAGGCGGAATTCATAGTGTTCCAGGTAGCGCAGGCCGCCGTGGATCAGCTTGCTGCTGGCGGACGAGGTGTGGCTGGCCAGGTCGTCCTTTTCGCAAAGGAACACCGAAAGCCCACGGCCGGCAGCATCCGCCGCAATCCCGACGCCATTGATCCCGCCACCAATCACGGCGACGTCATAGATCTCGGCAAGTGGGGGTGTCGGCAAGGTGGAAGTGGGCATCGGCAGGCCTCGGGCATTTTTGGCTTTATGTATTGGAATACGAACATTAATGTTCATTTTCGAAAATGGTAGCCCATAAAGTCGCCCACAGCCAGTCCGCTTCGATTGAAAAAACTCATCGAAGGGGCAGAAAAGGAAAAATTTCGAACATTTATGCGGGTGGGGCATGAGCAGGCGCTATCGCGAGCAAGGGTTGCGCTGCTCGCGATGGCGTCTGGAGGGACGATGAAGAGGTGAGGCGACTAAACGACTTCCAGGCGAATCTTGTTCTGGCTCAGCAGCTGGGCGAGGGCGGGCACGGGCTCCTGATCAGTCACCAGGCAATCGATCAGGGTGATCGGTCCGAGGCGAATCATGGCGTTGCGTCCGAACTTGCTGGAGTCGGCCGCCAGGATCACTTGCCGGGCATTGGCGATGATCGCCTGGGATACCCGCACTTCCTGGTAATCAAAGTCCAGCAGGCTGCCATCTTCGTCGATGCCACTGATGCCCACGAGGGCATAGTCGACCTTGAACTGGTTGATGAAATCGACACTGGCCTGGCCGACAACCCCGCCGTCGCGGCGCACGGTGCCACCGGTGAGCAGCACGTCGAAATCATCCTTGGCACTGAGCATCGAGGCCACGTGCAGGTTGTTGGTGATGATTTTCAGGTGGTTGTGGTTGAGCAGCGCCCGGGCGATGGACTCGGTGGTGGTACCGATATTGATGAACAACGAGGCGTGGTCGGGAATTTGCCGGGCAATAGCTTCGCCGATGCGCTGCTTCTCGTCGCGCATCTGGTCGGCACGCATGGCGTACGCAGTGTTTTCCACGCTGGAATCATAGGCTGCGCCGCCATGGTAGCGGCGCAACAGGTTGTCTTCGGCCAGCTGATTGATATCGCGGCGAATGGTCTGCGGAGTAACAACGAACAACTGGGCCATTTCCTCGATGCTGACGTAGCCGCGTTCGCGGACCAGTTCGAGGATTTGCTGCTGACGGGGAGGCAGATTCATGGGGCGTCCTTTGGGCTGCCGTGCAAAATTTGCCCATGATGCCGCATCAATCCCCTCCCGACCAGTTAGATGCCGAACACTGTTCGGCCCTTGGCTTACTCCTCGCCTTCGTGCGGCTCCCAGTCACGAGTACGGCTGACGGCTTTTTTCCAGCCAGCGTAGAGTTTTTCCTTGGCGCTTTCTTCCAGTTGCGGGTCGAATTCGCGCTCGATCACTGCCTTGCCGCGCAGTTCGTCCAGACTGGCCCAGAAGCCGCAGGCCAGGCCTGCCAGATAGGCAGCGCCGAGTGCCGTGGTCTCGCGCATTTGCGGGCGCTCGACCTGGGTGCCGAGGATGTCGGCCTGGAACTGCATGAGGAAGTTGTTCGCCACCGCACCGCCGTCCACGCGCAAGGCCTTGAGGCGTTCGCCGGAGTCCTGTTGCATGGCGTCGAGCACGTCGCGGGTCTGGTAGGCAATCGACTCCAGGGCTGCGCGAATGATGTGGTCGACCCGTACGCCGCGAGTCAGGCCGAACAGGGCGCCGCGGGCATAGGGGTCCCAGTACGGCGCGCCGAGGCCGGTGAAGGCGGGCACCAGGTACACACCGTTGCTGTCCTTGACCTTGTTGGCGAAGTACTCAGTGTCGTGGGCGTCGTTGATGATCTTCAGTTCGTCGCGCAGCCACTGCACGGTGGAGCCGCCGTTGAACACTGCGCCCTCGAGGGCATAGGCCACCTCACCGCGCGGACCGCAGGCGATGGTGGTGAGCATGCCGTGGCTGGATTTGACTGCCTTGCTGCCGGTATTCATCAGCAGGAAGCAGCCAGTGCCGTAGGTGTTTTTCGCCTGGCCGGGCTCCACGCACATCTGGCCGAACAAGGCCGCTTGCTGGTCGCCGGCGATACCGCCGATGGCAATGCCGCTCTTGGTGTGGCCATAAATTTCTGACGAGGACTTCACCTGCGGCAGCATCTCGCGTGGGATGTCCAGCAGCTCGAGCATCTTCGCGTCCCACTCCAGGGTGTGGATGTTGAAGAGCATGGTGCGCGAGGCGTTGGTGTAGTCGGTGACGTGGGTCTTGCCGCCGGTAAATTTCCAGATCAACCAGCTGTCGACTGTGCCGAACAGCAACTCGCCGTTGCGTGCACGCTCCCGGCTGCCTTCGACGTTGTCGAGGATCCACTTCAGCTTGGTGCCGGAAAAGTACGGGTCGGTGACCAGGCCGGTGGTGTCGCTGATGTATTGCTCGTGGCCGTCGCGCTTGAGCTGCTGGCAGATCTCGGTGCTGCGCCGGCACTGCCAGACAATGGCGTTATAGATCGGCCGGCCGCTGGTCTTGTCCCAGACCACGGTGGTTTCGCGCTGGTTGGTGATGCCGATGGCGGCCACCTGGTCGTGATGCAGGCCGGCTTGTGCCAGGGCCTCGACCATCACCGCGCTCTGGGTGGCGAAGATCTCCATCGGGTCATGTTCGACCCAACCGGCTTGTGGGTAATGCTGGGCGAATTCGCGTTGAGCGGTGCAGACCACGTTGGCGTCGCGGTCGAAAATGATCGCGCGCGAGCTGGTCGTACCCTGATCAAGGGCAATGATGTAGTTCTTATTCTGTGTGTCGGTCATGTCGATTGCCTTGGACGAAATAAGGGAGTGGATCGGGGCGCGTGATCAATGGTGGGCAGGATCACGCGCCGCCGCTATCAGGAAATTCGGGTTTTGCCATCCATCGCCGGTTCTGCCTTTGTTGTAGCAGGTACGGCGCCGGGCAGGTGACGGGCAATCAGCCCGCGATAGGCCGCAGCACCGAGGCAGGCACCGACAATCGGAGCAAAAATCGGAATCAGGAAATAGGGAATATCCCGGCCGCCAGTGAAGGAAATTTCACCCCAGCCAGCGAAGAAAGTCATCAGTTTAGGACCGAAATCCCGTGCCGGGTTCATCGCGAAGCCGGTCAGCGGCCCCATCGAGCTGCCGATCACGGCGATCAGCAGGCCAATCAGCAGCGGTGCCAGCGGGCCCTTGGGCAGGCCGTTGTTATCGTCGGTCAGGGACATGATCACGCCCATCAGGATCGCGGTGATGATCATCTCGACCAGGAACGCCTGGCCGGTAGACAGGGCCGGGTTGGGGAAGGTGGAGAATACCGACGCCAACTCCAGGCTGGCCTGGCTGCCGCGAACCATCTGCTGGGTTTGTTCGAAATCGAAGAACAGGTTGCTGTAAAGCGTGTAAACCAACAACGCGCCACAGAAGGCGCCCGCCACCTGGGACAAGATGTAGAAGGGCAGTTTGCGCTTTTCAAAGTCGGTGAAAATGCTTAGGGCGATGCTGACGGCCGGGTTCAGGTGGGCACCGGAAACGCCTGCGGTCAGGTAGATCGCCATACTGACGCCGACGCCCCAGATGATGCTGATTTCCCACAGGCCAAAGCTGGCACCCGCGACTTTGAGGGCGGCGACGCAGCCAGTGCCAAAAAAGATCAGCAGTGCAGTCCCCAGGAACTCGGCCATGCATTGGCTCGAGAGCGGTGGTTGTTGTAAAGCAGTGGTCATGAAAACCTCGTTTTTTGTTGTTGTCGGGCGCTCGTCCCACAGGAGATCGGGCGCGATTTTCACCAAGGCAGGATCCCCATCCTGGTCTCGGCTTACTGCTGGGTGCTGCGTAGGATTATTCGCATGGTATTCGGAAACGAAAAAATATAGACAAGAAACGCTGATGTCAAAGGTCGAAAGTGAACCGTCAGTCACAAATCAACTATTGTTCGGCTGAATGATCGCGTCTTGAGGGGGGTGGCAACGTTGCAGATTTACCTGGCCGGCAGCGCCGACGACTGGATAGCGGGGCGGTCTTAGAGCCTTTTGCTGCGTGATGACCTAGAATCCGGCGCAGCATTTGTTGTTCTTTCGTTGGCTTGGAGCTGCCATGACCCCCGCATTGGATCTGCTGAAAAAAGTTCGTGCCGAACATCGTGTACACAGTTATGAACATGATCCCAAGGCCGCTTCATACGGGTTGGAGGCGGCGGAAAAGCTTGGGTTGCAGCCGGCCCAGGTGTTCAAGACCTTGCTTGCGGCTAGTGAGAAAGCCGAGTTGCTGGTCGCTGTGGTGCCGGTCGTCGGAAGTCTGGACTTGAAGGCGCTGGCCCATGCGGCAGGGGTCAAGAAAGTCGAGATGGCCGACCCCGCTGCCGCACAGCGGGCAACCGGGTACTTATTGGGGGGAATTAGCCCGTTGGGGCAGAAGAAGCGGCTGCGTACCTTTATCGATAGCAGTGCCCAAGCTTTTGCGACTATTTATGTCAGTGCCGGTCGACGCGGCCTGGAAGTCGAATTGGCCGCTGCAGTGCTGGCCGAACATACCCAGGCCAGGTTCGCTGACATCGGCCGGGCTTGACCCGTTCGCTGTATGGTGAAAATCCACTGGCTCTGTCACTGGTGAGCCAGCCACCGCTGCTGCATGCTCGCGCTCGCCTACACAAAAGGAGAGTACTCATGGAGTTAGCGTTTCATCAGGTCGATGCCTTCAGCGACCGTCCGTTCAGTGGCAACCCGGCGATGGTCTACCGGCTCGAGGCTTGGCTCAGTGATGAACTGATGCAAAACATCGCCGCCGAGCACAACCTCGCCGAGACCGCGTTTGTGGTGCGTGAGGCCCAGGGTTGGCATATCCGTTGGTTCACCCCGACCACGGAAGTGCCGTTGTGCGGCCACGCGACCCTGGCCAGCGCCCATGTGTTGTTCGACCAGTATGAGGAACCGTCGCAAAGCCTGGACTTCATCAGTAAATCCGGGCCGTTGCGCGTGACCCGCGAAGGCGGGCAGCTATGGCTGGATTTCCCGAGGATCGCACCGCGTGCGGTGGCGGCCAATCCGCTGATAGCCGCAGCGCTGGGGGTGCAGCCCATCGAGGTGCTGGGTTCCAATGAGTTGTTTGTGGTGCTCGAATCGGAGCAGGCCGTGCGCGATTGCCAACCCGACATGGCGGCCCTGGCGAAGTTGCCCTGGCTGGGGGCAATCGTCACCGCGCGTGGCACGCAGCATGATTTTGTCTCGCGCTATTTTGCCCCGGCCATCGGCATCAACGAAGACCCGGTCACCGGTTCGACCCATTGCCTGCTGATTCCTTACTGGGCGCAGCAACTGGATAAAACCAGTCTGACGGCCTATCAGTGTTCGGCGCGGGGCGGGGAGTTGTTCTGTCGCCTGGAAGGCGATCGAGTGAAGATTGGCGGGACTGCGACGTTGGTGGCCAGCGGGACGTTGCTGCTGGGCTGACACTGACGTCGCTGCCTGACTGGCTGTGTAGGAGCGTGGATCAACTGGCGGTGCTGTACCGGCGGACTCCGGATTCGACGGCCGGTATCTGTGCCGCGGTGCTGCCGGATGCCTGGAACAGCACCAGGTGTTCGGCGGCCACGCGAATGCCGACATCGGCACCCACCAGGTGGTCGGCGTGGCTCGGGAAGATCGATTCCAGCTGGCTGCCGGTGGGCAGTTGCAGGCGGTACAACGTCGAGGCGCCAAGGAAGGTTTTGCCGATGATCCGCGCTTTCAGCGGGCTATCCGGGGCGTAGACGATATCGTCGGGACGCAGCAGCACGTCCACGGCGCCGCCGGTCGGCCAGGTATAGGCGCGGTTGCCACGCAGCTCGCCAAGTTCGGTCTGCACCGACTCGGGGGTCTGCAACTGGCCACGAATGAAGTAACCCTGGCCGATGAAGCTCGCGACGAAAGGTGTCAGCGGCTCGTGGTACAGGTTGTAGGGCGTGTCCCACTGCTCCAGCCGACCTTCCTTGAACACCCCGACCTGATCGCTGACCGCGAAGGCTTCTTCCTGGTCGTGGGTCACCAGAATCGCACTGGTGCCACGGCTCTTGAGGATGTCGCGGACTTCGTGGCTGAGCTTGCGGCGCAATTCGCCATCGAGGTTGGAGAAGGGTTCATCGAGCAGCAGCAGTTGCGGCTCCGGGGCCAGTGCGCGAGCCAGGGCCACCCGTTGTTGCTGGCCGCCGGAAAGCTCGTGGGGGAAGCGCTTGCCGAGGTTCTTCAGGTTCACCAGTTCGAGCATCTCGGCGGTGACCCGGTCTTTGTGCGGGTGCTTGCGAATGCCGAAGGCGATGTTGTCAGCCACGCTCAGGTGCGGGAACAGTGCGTAGTCCTGGAACACCATGCCGATCCGGCGTTTCTCCGGGGCGAGGGTGAAACCGGCACTGGAGATGGTTTCTCCCGCCAGTTGGATTTCCCCTTCGTGGACCGGTTCAAAACCGGCGATGGCCCGCAGGGTGGTGGTCTTGCCACAACCGGAGGAGCCAAGCAGGCAGCCGATATCGCCAGCATTGAGATGCAGGTTGAGGTTCTGGACAACGCGCTGGTCCTGGTAGCCGCAGGCCAGGTTGCGCAGGTTCAGCAGTAATGTATGACTCATGCGTGGTGGTACGCCGGGGGAACGAGGAATTCGAGCAAGGCCTTTTGCGCGTGCAGGCGGTTTTCTGCCTGGTCCCAGGCCACCGAGCGGCCGTCGTCGAGCAGGTCGAGGCTGATTTCTTCGCCGCGGTGGGCCGGCAGGCAGTGCATGAACAGGACATCCTCGGCCGCCAGGTCGAGCAGGGCGCGGTTGACCTGGTAGGGCGCAAACAGTTTGAGGCGCTTGGCGGTTTCTTCTTCCTGGCCCATGGAGGTCCAGACATCGGTGCTCACCAGGTGTGCGCCACGCACGGCATCCTTGGGGTCGCGGACGATGGTCACGCGATCGCCGGCTGCCGCCACGAATTGCGGGTTCGGCTCGTAGCCCTCGGGGCAGGCGATGCGCAACTGGAAGTCGAACTGGATGGCCGCTTCTATATAGCTGTTGCACATGTTGTTGCCGTCGCCGATCCAGGCCACGGTCTTGCCCTGGATCAAACCGCGATGCTCAAGGAAGGTTTGCATGTCGGCCAGCAACTGGCACGGGTGCAGGTCATCGGACAGGCCGTTGATCACTGGCACGCGGGAGTTGGCGGCGAATTCGGTCAGGGTGCTGTGGGCAAAGGTGCGGATCATCACGGCGTCGAGCATGCGCGACATGACGATGGCGCAGTCGCCAATCGGTTCGCCACGGCCCAGTTGGGTGTCGCGCGGCGAGAGGAAGATGGCCTGGCCGCCGAGCTGGATCATGCCGGCTTCGAACGACAGGCGAGTGCGGGTCGAGGACTTCTCGAAGATCATCCCCAGGACGCGGTTTTTCAACGGCTCGAACAGTACGCCGCGGTTACGCAGGTCTTTGAGCTCAATGCCTCGACGGATCACGCTGACCAGCTCTTCGGGCGTGCAATCCATCAGGGAGAGAAAGTGCCTTGCGCTCATCATTGACTACCTTTTGCAACGGACCGCAGATACTCAAGGCCTTGTTTAATTAAAAAAACGGGCGAGACCTGCGGCGTAAGCCGCACGGGGCGACGAAATAGGGGAAGGCGCAATATTGACATTAAATGTCGCGCCTTACCAATAGGCTACGGTGTTTAGGGGATTTCAGAGGGGCTACGGGGTGACCGCAGTAGCGCTTTTGAAGCCTGTTTCCTGACAGCAGCAAGCCCTTTGTACACTGCCCCCGCGCGCCTTGGCAATCGAGCGCAGCGCACAAGCGGGCGTACCAGTCGGTTTTTGCCCTGCCGGTCGCCAACTGGCGGGGAGCTATCGGCAGGCCTGATGGCCGCCGATTCACAAGACGAACGTCGCTGGTGCAGTGGTCGGACTCGGCCCATAGTTTTACTCCCGCAACCGCGCCCTGGTTGCCCCGAATAAAACAGAGACTGGCCATGACCAAGACTCTTAACCACCGTGCGTGCCACCTGTGTGAAGCCATCTGCGGCTTGACCATCGAAACCACCGCCAGCGACAACGCGGACCTGCAGATCACTTCGATCAAGGGGGACCCGCTGGATAGCTTCAGTCGCGGTCACATCTGCCCCAAGGCGGTGGCGTTGCAAGATATCCAGAACGATCCCGATCGCCTGCGCCAGCCCATGCAGCGCGTCGGCAACGAGTGGCAGGCGATTGGTTGGGACGAGGCCTTTGTGCTGGTCGCCGAGCGCCTGGCGACGATCCAGGAGCGTCATGGGCAGAACGCGGTGGCGGTGTATCAGGGCAACCCCAGCGTGCATAACTACGGGCTGATGACCCACAGCAATTATTTTCTTGGGTTACTGAAGAGCCGCAATCGCTTCTCCGCGACGTCCGTCGATCAGTTGCCCCATCACCTGACCAGCCACTTGATGTATGGCCATGGGTTGCTGCTGCCGATTCCAGACATCGATCACACCGATTTCATGCTGATCCTGGGCGCTAATCCACTGGCGTCCAACGGCAGCATCATGACCGTGCCGGATGTGGAGAAACGCTTGAAGGCGATCCAGGCGCGTGGCGGCAAAGTGGTGGTGGTCGACCCGCGGCGCAGCGAGACCGCAGCGATGGCCGACCAGCATGTGTTTGTTCGGCCTGGGGGCGATGCGGCGTTGCTGTTTGGCGTGCTCAATACCTTGTTCAGCGAAGGCCTGAGTCGCGACAGTCATTTGCCGGTGGATGGGCTGGATCAGGTGCGCCAGGCGATTGCGCCATTCGATGCCGAGGCCATGAGCCCGTTGTGTGCCGTGCCGGCCGAGCAGATCCGCCAACTGGCGCGCGATTTTGCCGCCGCGCCGACGGCGGTCTGTTATGGGCGCATGGGGGTTTCGACCCAGGCCTTTGGCACCTTGTGTCATTGGCTGGTGCAGTTGATCAACCTGGTCACCGGCAACCTGGACCGGGTCGGCGGGGCACTGTGCACTGAACCGGCGGTTGACCTGGTGGCGTCGACCTCGGGCGGGCATTTCAATCTGTGGCAAAGCCGGGTCTCCGGGCGGCCGGAATACGCGGGTGAGTTGCCGGTATCGGCCCTGGCCGAAGAAATGCTCACGGGCGGCGAGGGGCAGATTCGCGCACTGATCACGGTTGCAGGCAATCCGGTGTTGTCGACGCCCAATGGCCGGCAACTGGAGCAGGCGCTGGACGGCCTGGAGTTCATGGTCAGCGTCGACCTGTACATCAACGAAACCACGCGTTACGCCGACCTGATCCTGCCTTCGACCTCGGCGTTGGAAAACGATCACTACGACACCACGTTCAATATGTTCGCGGTGCGCAATGTCAGCCGCTTCAACCGGGCGATCCTGCCCAAGCCCGAGGGCGCGCTGCATGATTGGGAAATCTTCGTCGGCCTGGCCAAGGCCTTTGCGGCCAGGACCGGCAAGGAACTCAAGCCTACGCTGCCACCGGCACAGATGATCGACTTTGCCTTGCGTGCCGGTCGCTACGGTGACGCCTCCGAGCACAAGCTGTCGGTGACCAGCCTGTTCGATCATCCCCATGGCGTCGACCTGGGGGCGCTGAAGGCCAACCTGGGGCCGCGCCTGAAAACGCCCAACCAGCACGTGCAAGCGGCGCCAGCGGCGATACTCGCGGACCTGCAGCGCTTTGCCGCCCTGCAAGCGCCGGCGGCGGATGAGTTGTTGATGATTGGCCGACGCCATGTGCGCAGCAACAATTCGTGGATGCACAACTACCACCGCCTGGTGAAAGGCAAGCCGCGTCATCAGTTGTTGATGCACCCGGACGACCTCGCTCAGCGCGGGCTCAGCGACGGCCAGCGGGTGCGGGTCAGTTCGCGGGTCGGCGAGATCGAAGTCGAGGTGCTCGGCAGTCCCGAGATGATGCGGGGCGTGGTCAGCCTGCCCCACGGCTGGGGCCATGCCCGGCCTGGAGTGCAGATGGGCATCGCCACGGCGCAACCGGGGTCCAGCGCCAACGACCTGACAGATGAGCGTCAGCTTGATGAGTTGTCGGGAAACGCAGCGCTCAATGGTGTGCCGGTGACGGTGGCAGCGGCCTAGGTATGTCTGTCGGGGAGACCGAGCATCGCGCCGGTCTTTCCGTTACAATGCGCCACCGTGCCGACAACTGAGTCGGAAAAGTTCAGCCGAGGTGCTCCATGGATATCATCGAAACTATTAAAGAGCAGATTGCCAACAACACCATTCTGCTTTACATGAAAGGCTCGCCGAATGCCCCACAATGTGGCTTCTCCGCGAAAGCCGCGCAGGCCGTCATGGGCTGTGGTGAGAAGTTCGCTTACGTGGACATCCTGCAGAACCCGGAAATCCGCGCCAACCTGCCAAAGTACGCCAACTGGCCAACCTTCCCACAGCTGTGGGTCGGTGGTGAATTGGTTGGCGGTAGCGACATCATGACCGAAATGGCCGCTGACGGTTCGCTGCAGTCGACCATCAAGGCTGCTGTGGAAAAGGCTGCTGCTGGCAAGACCGAAGCCTAAGTGGTGTAGGCGCTGGCTTGCCAGCGAACCCTCGCAGCAGATCAAAAAAAGCCCCGCCTCTCTATAAATAAGAGGGCGGGGCTTTTTAATGGGTGGTAACTTTGCGTTATTCACCCATCTGCGATTGCAGATAGTTCTCGATTCCAACTTTATCGATCAGGCCCAGTTGGGTTTCCAGCCAGTCGATATGTTCTTCCTCGGACTCGAGAATGTCTTCGAGCAGTTCACGGCTGCCGAAGTCGCCAACGGTCTCGCAGTGGGCGATGGCGGTTTTCAGGTCGGCGTGACCGGTACGCTCGATGCGCAGGTCGCACTCGAGCATTTCCTTGGTGTGCTCGCCGATGTGCAGCTTGCCCAGGTCCTGGACGTTCGGCAGGCCTTCGAGAAACAGGATGCGCTTGATCAGCTTGTCCGCGTGTTTCATCTCGTCGATGGATTCTTTGTACTCGTGCTTGCCCAGCTTGTTCAGGCCCCAATCTTCATACATGCGGGCATGCAGGAAGTACTGATTGATTGCGACCAGCTCATTGGCAAGGATCTTGTTGAGATGCTGGATGACTGTTACGTCGCCTTTCATGATGGGGGTCCTGTCCTTAAGTGCGGTATATAAGGCCGAGTTTGAGCCTGCAACTTCTTAGTGTCAAACCTAAGTTATTGAATAATATATGAAAATTAATCGGAATAAGAATGTTTGTGTTCCGCATCCTGACGCTAAGCGATTGAATTACAGACATAAAAAAACCGGACACTAAGTCCGGTTCTCTGAAATTGGTTACTTATGCGGCGGAAAATTCTACGGGAAAGGGAATCGCCGCCTGGCTCATCTGCAGGTCGGCAAGGGTTTCGCGAACCACCTGCTTGGCAAGGCAGGCGCATTTGCCGCATTGGCTAGCAACGCCGGTGGCTTCACGCACCTCACGGTAGCTACAGCAACCTTCGTAGATTGCATCGCGGATCTTGCCGTCGGTGACGCCAGTGCAGAGGCAGACATACATAGAGTGAGAACCCATCGCTGGTTATGGCTCAATTGCGATGGATCTTAATGTTAACGAGAATGATTGTCAAAGTGGTTTCCGTACCTGTTGTGATCGATCGTCACTTGCCTGACGAACGGCTACATGGCGACAGGTCAAAAACGCAGTGTATGATGGTCGGTCTTTGCGAACGGTAGCCGTTTCACGAAGCTGTCGTTTACCGGCGGCAGACTGGATCGCTACCTTTCTTCACGCACTACACCAGGAGATATCCAATGAGCGTACTCGTAGGCAAACAAGCCCCTGACTTCACCGTACCGGCCGTACTCGGCAATGGCGAAATCGTCGACAGCTTCACCCTGTCCTCGGCCATCAAAGGCAAATACGGCCTGGTGTTCTTCTACCCGTTGGACTTCACCTTCGTTTGCCCGTCCGAGCTGATCGCTCTGGACCACCGCATGGCTGACTTCAAGGCGCGTAACGTGGAAGTGATCGCGGTGTCGATCGACTCGCACTTCACCCACAACGCCTGGCGCAACACCCCGATCAATGCCGGCGGCATCGGTCAGGTCCAGTACATCATGGCTGCTGACATGAAGCACGACATCGCCAAGGCGTACGACGTTGAATCCGAAGGCGGCGTAGCTTTCCGTGGCGCGTTCCTGATCGACGACAAAGGTGTTGTCCGCTCGCAGATCGTCAACGACCTGCCACTGGGCCGTAACATGGAAGAGCTGATCCGTCTGGTCGACGCGCTGCAATTCCACGAAGAGCACGGCGAAGTTTGCCCGGCTAACTGGAAAAAAGGCGACAAAGGTATGACTGCTTCGCCAGAAGGCGTTGCTGCTTACCTGTCCGAGAACGCTGGCAAGCTGTAAGCCACGCGCCTCAGGCACAAAAAAACCGGCCCAAGTGGCCGGTTTTTTTGTGGGTTGAGAAAAACCTGCGACCGATCAGTCGTTGAAGTCTTCCCAGCCGCCCATTTGTTTCCAGCGGTTGACGATGCCGCAGAACAGATCAGCGGTCTTCTCGGTGTCGTAGCGAGCCGAGTGGGCCTCGCGACCGTCGAAGTCGATGTCTGCTGCCTGGCAGGCCTTGGCCAGCACGGTTTGGCCGTAGGCCAGGCCCGCCAGTGTCGCGGTGTCGAAGCTGGAGAACGGGTGGAACGGGTTGCGCTTCATGTCCAGGCGCGCCACGGCGGCATTGAGGAAGCCCAGGTCGAAACTGCTGTTGTGACCGACCAGGATTGCCCGTTTGCAGCCATTGGCTTTCAACGCCTTGCGCACGCCGCGGAAGATATCGGTCAGGGCCGTCTCTTCACTCACGGCCATGCGCAGCGGATGATCGAGCTTGATGCCGGTGAACTCCAGCGCCGCAGCTTCGATGTTGGCGCCTTCGAACGGCTCTACACGGAAGAAGTAGGTGTGGTCCGGGAACACAAAACCCTTTTCGTCCATGGCGATGGTTGTCGCGGCGATTTCCAGCAGGGCGTCAGTGGCACAGTTGAAACCACCGGTTTCAACGTCAACGACGACTGGCAGATATCCCCGAAACCTGGCTGCCATCGGGTGACGTGAGCCGCCACCACCTTGACCTTCCTGTTCGTCGTCGTAATGGTCTTCACTCACGCGTGTTCCTCCAGCAGGCGCCAGCGCAGTTTTTCACCGGCGCGCAGCGGGATGACAGTCAGCTCGCCGAAGGGCAGGCTGGTTGGGGCGGTCCATTCTTCGCGGACCAGGGTAATGCGATCGGTGTTCGCTGGCAGGCCGTAGAAACGCGGGCCGTTGAGGCTGGCGAAGGCTTCGAGCTTGTCCAGCGCGTTACGCTGTTCAAACGCCTCGGCGTACAGCTCGATCGCGGCATAGGCGGTGTAGCAGCCGGCACAGCCACAGGCGGCTTCCTTGGCGTGCTGGGCATGGGGAGCCGAGTCGGTACCGAGGAAGAACTTTTCACTGCCACTGGTAGCGGCATCCAGCAGGGCGACCTGGTGGGTGTTGCGCTTGAGGATCGGCAGGCAGTAGAAGTGCGGGCGAATCCCGCCAACCAGCATGTGATTGCGGTTGTACAGCAAGTGGTGCGCGGTGATGGTGGCGCCGACATTGGCCGAGGCCTCGTTGACGAACTGCACGGCATCGCCGGTGGTGATGTGTTCGAACACCACCTTGAGCGTTGGAAAACGCTCGACGAGCCGACGCATGTGCTCGTCGATGAAGATTTTCTCGCGATCGAAGACGTCGACGTCGCCGCGGGTGATTTCACCGTGGATCAGCAAGGGCATCCCGACTTCGGCCATGGCCTCGATCGCTGGGAAGATCTTGTCGATGCTGGTGACACCGGAGTCCGAGTTGGTCGTTGCACCGGCCGGATACAGCTTGGCGGCGTGCACGAAACCGCTGGCCTTGGCGGTGCGGATTTCGTCCGCGGTGGTGCGGTCGGTCAGGTAGAGCACCATCAGCGGCTCAAAGCGGCTGCCGGCCGGGCGCGCAGCGAGAATGCGCTGGCGGTAGGCGTCGGCTTCAGCGGCATTGCGCACCGGTGGTACCAGGTTGGGCATGATGATGGCGCGACCAAAGGTGCGCGCGACATCCGCGACAGTATTGGGCAACGCAGCACCATCGCGAAGATGAATATGCCAGTCGTCGGGACGCAGCAGGGTCAGGCGGTCGGACATTGGGGATTCCAGGCGGGTCAAACTCATGGGAATGCTACCGGAAAAGACTCTTGCAGGCACTCGCTATCAAGTTTTGTCGGACGTAACCGATATCACCAAGGTATGCCGTAAACATGTGTGTCGGTCTTTTTGTTGCAGAAGTCAGTGGAGCCTCCCGTGCGCCAGCGTTATCTAGCCTTGCTCAGTGTGTTCGCCAGCCTTCCTGCCATGGCACTCACTTTCCAGACGCGCCTGGAGAGCACTGAGTGGAAGGTCGAGGGCGACAAGTTCGAATGCCGCCTGAGCCAACCGATCACCGATTTTGGTGCGGGCGAGTTCGTGCGGCGGGCGGGCGAGCAGGCCACCTTTCGATTGAAAGCCTATAACCCGATGCTCAGTGGTGGCTCGGCGACCTTGCTGGCGGCGGCGGCACCCTGGCAGCCAGGGCGTGCGGACATTAACCTGGGTTCGGTCAGGCTGGGCAGTGGCGAGGTGCTGTTCAACAGTTCGCAGGCGCAGGCCGGTCGCCTGATCGGTGGTTTGATGGAGGGCCGCAGTCCGTTGATCCGGCATTCCGCGCCTGACGGGCGAGTGTCGGAAGTGCGCCTGCTGCCGGTCAGTTTCAGCAAGGCCTATGCCGATTACCAGGGCTGCGTAGCCAAATTGCTACCGATGAACTACGAGCAGGTGAAGCAGGCGGCGGTAGGTTTTCCAGGGGGCGGAATCGAACTGGATGCACAGGCGAAAAGCCGCTTGCAGGCCATGCTGAGCTTCATGAAGGCCGATCCGACGGTCAATCATATTCAAATTGACGGCCATTCCGATAACAGCGGCAATCGCCTGACCAACCGTGACCTGTCGCGACGCAGGGCGCTGGCCGTGATGGATTACCTCAAGGCCAACGGCATCCAGGAATCACAGGTGACCCTGCGCTTTCACGGCGAACGGTATCCAGTGGCACCCAACAGCAGTGCCGCCAACCGGGCGAAAAACCGTCGGGTCAGCGTGCAGCTCGAACGACTCGAACCTGCGGCCGATCCTGCCCCTCAAGTCAGCTCTGCGGGTGGCGCGGCAGCGACCTCCTGAACCCGTCGAAATCGTCGCCCGCTCGACATAATCTGTCGCTTCGTCGTCATAAGCTGTCGCGCCTCTGTAATTTATCCGCTCGCAGCGTTAGACTTATCGGCTTTCCGTAGAACCCCGTGGAGTGATGGCATGGCGGACGTAAACAAGGTCGTTCTGGCGTATTCCGGCGGCCTGGACACTTCGGTGATCCTCAAGTGGCTGCAGGATACTTATAACTGTGAAGTGGTGACATTCACCGCTGACCTGGGTCAAGGCGAAGAGGTCGAACCGGCTCGCGCCAAGGCACAAGCCATGGGCGTCAAAGAAATCTACATCGACGATCTGCGCGAAGAATTCGTGCGTGATTTCGTGTTCCCGATGTTCCGTGCCAACACCGTATACGAAGGCGAGTACCTGCTGGGTACTTCCATCGCACGTCCGTTGATCGCCAAACGCCTCATCGAAATCGCCAATGAAACCGGTGCTGACGCCATTTCCCACGGTGCCACCGGCAAAGGCAACGACCAGGTTCGTTTTGAGCTGGGTGCCTATGCCCTCAAGCCAGGGGTAAAAGTCATTGCTCCATGGCGTGAGTGGGACCTGCTGTCCCGCGAGAAGCTGATGGACTACGCCGAGAAGCACGCGATCCCGATCGAGCGCCATGGCAAGAAGAAATCCCCGTACTCGATGGATGCCAACCTGCTGCACATCTCCTATGAAGGCGGCGTGCTGGAAGATACCTGGACCGAGCACGAAGAAGACATGTGGAAATGGACCGTCTCCCCGGAGAACGCTCCAGATAAACCGCAGTACCTGGAACTGACCTACCGCAACGGCGACATCGTTGCATTGGACGGCGTCGAAATGACCCCGGCCACCGTGCTGGCGACCCTCAACCGTATTGGTGGCGAACACGGTATCGGTCGTCTCGACATCGTCGAGAACCGTTACGTGGGCATGAAGTCCCGTGGCTGCTACGAAACCCCAGGCGGCACCATCATGCTACGCGCCCACCGGGCGATCGAATCGATCACCCTGGACCGTGAAGTGGCTCACCTCAAAGACGAGCTGATGCCCAAGTATGCCAGCCTGATCTACACCGGCTACTGGTGGAGCCCTGAGCGTCTGATGCTGCAACAGATGATCGACGCTTCCCAGGTGCACGTGAACGGCGTGGTTCGCCTGAAACTGTACAAGGGCAACGTGATCGTTACCGGTCGCAAGTCCGACGAGTCGTTGTTCGACGCCAACATCGCCACCTTCGAAGAAGATGGCGGCGCTTACAACCAGGCGGATGCTGCTGGCTTCATCAAGCTCAACGCCCTGCGTATGCGTATTGCTGCCAACAAGGGCCGCAAGTTGTTCTGATGCTGTTGCGCTGATCAACCGTTGTGCGCCTGCTTGAAGCGGGGGCACAACGGTCGCGATCTATTCTGTGGGCCTCGATGGCCAAGCGTTAATCTGTCATCCGGGCAGTAGCGCCGTTATCCGCAATACCGCCAGCTTCCCCCTCCCTTTGTTCCTGCCTCGATGAAAAACCATCTTGCCGGTCTGTCACTGCATCAAGACGGGAATCAGTCTTGCGAACGACAGTCATTGCCTGCGTGCTCACGTTATAGAACAGGCACACGGAATCCTGAGCATTGAGTGCTTTTACATCAGACTTCTTCAACTTTTCATTGATCACTGGCTCCGACTCCTGACAAGTCAGCAGCATTGTCAGTCTCGGTTGGCTTGGCCGGGGTTGGTCGAGTTTCTCCATCAACTGACAGGTGTCCTTTTTCTTGCGGATCCACCGGGCATCGACGATACGTATGTATTGCACCGAAGCGGGCATGGATAACTGCTGTTGAGGGCGCAGGTGGGTGTAGAAGGTGATGCCAGGTGGCGGGTCCTGCGTGCTGGGAAGCAAGTAGTCGGGCTTGGTTTTGACCGCCCCAGGGCTCTTGCGCGGGTCTGGGCGTGCGGGGTTGACCTTGCTTGCTTGGGCCGTGGCAGAAGCGGATTTTTTCTCGCCTCGGGTGGCGTCATCGATCACCTTCAAAAACTGCTTGCTCTTCTGGAAGTCCGAAGGTGCATACAGGGATTTGTAGTTGAAGTTGAGGGTGATGAAAAATAGGAATAGCAGGTAGAAGGGGAAACTGATTAAAAACCATATATATACTTCCCGGTTCTCATCATCGAGGAAGGGCAATGACACCGCGGCGGAAGTTTCGGACAGTGCTGCGAAGATCGCAATGATTGTCATGGGGTTGGCGATTTTTTTCTGAAGTACGTTCATTTTGGCTACTCGCTTGATATTTGAATGACCTTTGATGGCAATGTTAAGGGGCAACCAGCCTGCGTGGTGCCATAATCTCTATGAGGGGGAACTTGTTACGATAAAACTTAATTGGTTTCTCGGTTGTCAGGATTGTTTCTAGATATTTTTTTGGGTGTTGGTTAGTTTGAGTGTTAGCTGGATTTTATATGGAGTGGCGGAGTTCCGTTCAAGATTAAAGGTTCTTCAAGTGCTGTTCGCTAGGCTCGACTCATTGTTGTTGGGGTGAAGTTTAGCGAAGGAAGACGCAGTTGCATCCTAAATTTTAGTTTGATCTTCACACCTTGTCATGGGCGAAAATTCGTTATTGGTGCAGGGGGGATGGGGGTCTTAAACTTTAAGCGACATTGTTTTTTGTGATTTCCTGTGGGAATAATCCTTGATGTTTGTAGGGATTGTCTCTCGCAGGGGGTGCTTGCCTTGGGCGGGATCCCCAGGTCGAAACGACTAGGCTATTGTGCTGACTCTAAAAATTCGAACAGCGAAAATTGGACTTGCCCATGAATAAAGTGCTGATCGTGGATGATCACCCCGTCATTCGACTTGCTGTACGCATGCTAATGGAGCGTCATGGCTACGAAGTTATTGCTGAAACGGACAATGGCGTGGATGCATTGCAACTTGCCCGTGAACACATGCCGGATATCGTCATACTGGATATAGGCATTCCCAAGCTGGATGGTCTGGAAGTCATTGCGCGTTTGAATTCGATGAGCTTTTCCGTGAAAGTACTGGTCCTGACTTCACAGACGCCCGGGCATTTTTCGATGCGCTGCATGCAGGCGGGGGCAATTGGATATGTCTGCAAACAGCAGGAGCTCACCGAGCTACTCAGCGCTATCAAGGCGGTATTGTCTGGGTACAGCTATTTTCCGAACCAGGCATTGCACTCGGTCCGCTCGTCGCTGGGTAATACCAGTGAGTCGGATATGGTAGAGCGCTTGTCCGGAAGAGAGATGATGGTGTTGCAACAGTTGGCCCGGGGCAAGACCAACAAGGAAATAGCCGATGGCATGTTTCTCAGTAATAAAACCGTCAGTACTTACAAGACTCGGCTTCTGCTCAAGCTGAACGCTCGCTCGCTTGTCGATCTGATTGAACTGGCCCAGCGAAATGGGCTGGTCTGAGGTGCGAGGGTACAAGACGGCTAGCCCGGCACTTCGTCACCGAAGTACTTTTTGGGGCACGGATCGCTAAATGACAAAAGCCTCCACGGAGGGAGGCTTTCAGCGGTCAGAGGTCAAAGTCGTAATCGGCCAACTGCTTTTGCAGACGTCGCTCCTCCAGGAGATTATCGATGGTGCGGCGCTTGTTCAGGTTGGTCTTGGCGACCTCCACCATAGGTTCTGCATCATCGCTCTCAACAGGGGCGAAGTCGTCTTCTACGTCCAGTTGTTCTTTGCCAGTACTCATCAGGTTAACTCCAGGCTAAGAGAGCCATTGGCGCCCCTTATATCGACAATCTCCTGGCGGGTAAAAAAGATTTTTTCAATCGATAAATCAATAAAACCAATAGCGCCTCAATCGTCGGAGGTTTTTTGCTTGAATTCGCACAGGTCTTCGATCCTGCAACTGCCACACCGGGGCTTACGCGCCAGGCACACATAGCGGCCATGCAAGATCAGCCAGTGGTGGGAGTCGAGGAGAAATTGCTTGGGCACAAACTTCATCAGCTTGTGTTCGACTTCGACGACATTCTTCCCGGGGGCAATACCGGTTCGGTTACTGACCCGGAAAATATGGGTGTCGACGGCCATGGTCAACTGTCGGAACGCCGTGTTCAGCACCACATTTGCAGTCTTTCTGCCGACTCCTGGCAGTGCCTCAAGCTCTTCCCGGGTTTGCGGCACCTCACCGCCATGCAGCTCCACCAGCATGCGGCAGGTCTCGATGACATTCTTCGCCTTGCTGTTGTACAGCCCGATAGTCTTGATGTACTCGGACAAGCCCTCGACGCCGAGCGCATGAATCGCTGCCGGGGTGTTGGCTACCGGGAACAGCTTGGCCGTGGCTTTATTGACGCCGACATCGGTAGATTGCGCAGAGAGGATCACTGCGATCAACAGTTCGAAGGGCGATGAATAGGCCAGCTCGGTTTTCGGTTCTGGATTGTCTTCGTGGAACCTGCGGAAAATTTCCAGGCGTTTTGCGGCATTCATGGGCAGAGCAATTCCTTGCAGGCGTTCAGGGTGTCGGGGAGCGGCCGAGCCAGGCTTGCCTGGCTGCCAGCAGCAATCCCAACAGGATAAACCCACCGGGGGCGAGGATGGCCAGTCGTACGCTGCCGTCGGCAGCCAGCCATGGCAAATGCCAACTGATCGAGCCATGCCCCAGCACTTCGCGCAGCAAGCCCAGGCCAATCATCAGGCTGACGAACAGGGCACACAAACGCAATCGGTCAAGCAGGCGGGTCTCGGTGAAAAAGCCGTTGCACTCCAGCACCACGCATTGCAGGGCGATCAAGCCGATGTAGAGGCCCAGGTGCTGATGCAGCTCAAGCACCCAGGCCTGAGTCGCCAGCGCAGCCAGGCTGGTCAAGGTGGCGGCGAGCAGCATCCCGGCAGGCAGATGCAAGGGCTCGCTGAGCCAGGCTCGCAACAGACGCATTTTCAGCCCATAGACAGCGATCACCAGCACGCACAGCAGCGCCAGGCTCAAGGCCGTCAGCAACGTGTCACTGGCGCCGATCAGAGGCGCCAGCATCAAGGAGTTCTGGAGGGTCGAGGTCTTGTTCATGGCGCGCTGCCGAGCAGTTGTGGTTGGTGTTCATCGAAATAGCGCAAGGCATCGTGGGTCGCACTGATCACCGCACGGGAGGTGATGGTCGCACCGGCCAGTTGATCGAACTGGCCCTGGTCCTTTTTCAGCGCCCAGCCGCTGTCGCCCGGGTCACTCCGCGACTTGCCGATAAAACCCTCCAGCCAAGGGTTGGGGTGTGTGGCGATCCTGGCTCCCAGCCCCGGGGTTTCCCCTTGCTTGAGGGTTTTGACGCCCAGCAGCCTGCCCTGGCTATCGATCACCAGCAGCAGGTCGATGGGGCCTTCATAGCCGGTGACCCGACTCAGCAAAATGATCGCCGCAGGCTTGCCATTGAGGTTCGCCCGGTAGCCACCCAACAGTGTGCTGTTGGCCAGGACCACGCCCTTGATCGCCAGTGGCTGGTCCAGCGGCTGATTGTCGTAGCTGCCCGCCGGCAGCATGTCCAGCAGGTTGCGGCTCTCGATCAACCGCTGTTGCGCGCCAATCCGCGGCGCCAAGAGCTGTTGCACCAGGTAAGTGGCGCCAGTACACAGGACGGCAATGATCACCAGGCTCAGGACGCTGAGGCTGCGTTTCATGATGCCGGCTCCGGTTGCGCTGCACAGAGGCGCTCTAGGGCTGGCACGCAGAGGTTCATCAACAGCACTGCAAACGCCACTCCGTCGGGGTATCCGCCCCAGGTTCGGATAAGGTAGGTCAACAGGCCCACGCCGACACCGAACAGCAGGCGTGCCTTGGGACTCTTGGCCCCGGACACCGGTTCGGTGACGACAAAAAACGCGCCGAGCATGGTGGCACCGCTCAACAGGTGAAACAGTGGCGAACCGTGGGAGTCGGACCCCGAGCCGTTCCAGCACAACAGGCTGATGACGAACAGGCTGCCGAGCATCCCCACCGGGGCGTGCCAACTGAACACTCGTTGCTGCAAGAGAAAGGCGCCGCCGGCGAGAAATGCCAGGCTCACCCATTCAATCCCCTTGCCACCCAACTGCCCAAATGCCGGGTTGGCGGCGAACAGTTCGTCGATGGTCAGGCTTTTATTGATTCGCAGGCTGTCCAGCGCGGTGGCCTGGGCCCAGGCGTCCGGTTGCGCAGCTGCGCTGAAGCCGAAAATCTGCTGCAGGCCTCCCTGCAGGCTCAGTCCGTGGCTGGGCCAGTGGGTCATCTGTTGCGGGAAACACACCAGCACCAGGGCAAAGCCGAGCATGGCCGGGTTGAACGGGTTTCTACCCACGCCGCCATACAGGTGTTTGCCGAACAGCATCGCCCCGGCCGCCGCGCTCACCGTCAACCACCAGGGGCAGTAGGCGGGCAGTGCCAGAGCCAGCAAGGTGGCGCTGACCAGGGCGCTGCTATCACTCAGGGCCGGCTTGAGCGGGTAACCGCGCAGACGCAGCACCGCGGCTTCCACTGCCAGTGCACTGGTACACGCCAGCAGCAGATTGAACAGCACGCCCCAGCCGCTAAACCACAGCAACAGCAGGATGCCCGGCACGGTGGCCAACAGCACACGCTGCATCGCCTGTTGCAGGCGATCGTCGACGGGTTCAAGGGGCGACATAGTCGCTCACCTGGCGCTCGGCCTCCTCGAGCCTGGCGCGTGCCTGGCTCAAGAGCTCTGCCGGTGTCTGGGCCTGTCGCTGCAGTTTGCTCACCTCGGCGCGGGCATAGGCCAGTTCAGTCTTGAGTTGTCGCAGTTGACTGTCGATCGGGCGTTTTTCCCGGCGCAGTAATTGCGGTGGTGGTTTGCCGCTGGCGTCCTCGGCGGCGTGCAAGGCTTGTTCGGCCTGTTCCAGCGCGGCGCTCAGGGCCGCCAGTTGCTCGGCAGGCGCAGCGTTGTCCTGGGCTTTCCTCAGTTCGGCGCGGCGCATCGCCAAGTGGATTTTCGCCCGCTTGAGTTCAGCGTCATTGGCTGGTGCGGGCGGTTGCGGAGGATTGGCCGGGGCGCTGCTTTCGAGCTGCGCCAAGGCGTGTTCGGCGGCTTCGAACTGCTGTTGCAGCACCACCAGTTGAGCTTGTTGCTCGCTGGTCGGCGGATGGCCGAAGGCTTTCAGGGATTTGTGCAGTTGCGCGCGGCTCATCGCCACATCGATCTTGGCTTTTTTCAGGGCAGCATCGGCCGCTGCGGCTTTTTGCGCTTGCACGCGGGCGATGGCGTCTTGCACCGGATTGGCACCAGTGGCTGCCGGCTGTGCGGCTTTGGCTGCGCGTGCTGCGCGCTCGGCCAGCCGCTGCTGTTCTTCGCGCTCCAGCCGGGCGTTGCGTTGTTCGAAGCGCCGGCGGGCATGCTCGCGTTTGACGCTGCGCGCTTGAAATTGCTCGGGAGTGAACGCCAGGCCGCCAACGATCGGCAGTACCTGGGCCGAGGGCAGGGGGTGCATTTCGATGCAGTCCACCGGACAGGGGGCTACGCACAAGTCACAGCCGGTGCATTCGTCGATGATCACGGTGTGCATCAGCTTGGCTGCGCCGACAATCGCGTCGATCGGGCAGGCCTGGATGCACTTGGTGCAGCCGATGCATTCGGCTTCCCGGATATAGGCAACCTGTGGCGGCGCCGAGCCCCGGCTGTGGTCCAGTTGCATGACCGGCAGCTTCAGCAGTTCGGCGAGTGCGGCGATGGTCTCGTCACCGCCTGGCGGGCACTTGTTGATCGCCTCGCCGCTGGCAATGCCTTGGGCATAAGGCTTGCACCCGGGGTGACCACACTTGCCGCATTGGGTCTGGGGCAGGAGGGCGTCGATGCGTTGAATCAGACTCATGTTTTGATCAGTCCACTGAATCCGAGAAATGCCACGGCGATCAATCCGGCGCTGATCAGGTCGATCGGCAAGCCACGAAAGGCCATCGGCACATCGTTATTGAGGGTGCGCTGGCGCAGGTCGCTGAACAGGCCCAAGACCAGCCAGAAGCCCAATCCGGCGCCCAGGCTCAGGGCCAGGTGCCAGGTCAGGCCCTGGTCGCTATGCATGCTCATCAGGCTCAAGCCCAGCACGCCGGCATTGCCGAGCAGCAACGGCCAGAGTCCGGCAAATGGCAATTGCGGCAAGGCCCGCGTCAGCCCCCGCAGCAGCAGTGAAATGGGCAGCACACTCAAGGGCAACAACAGCAACAGGTACAGGGCTGTCAGGCCCAGCGGCACCAGCAGCCAATGATAAGCGGCATAACCCAGGACGCCGTTGAGCAACATCAGGCAGGTGGTGCTGATGCCCAGGGCGTGGACCTGGCGCCGTTCTGCCTGGGGGGCGCGAGCGGCTTGCAGCAAGGGATCGACGCCCAGCGGCCACTGCAACAGAAAGTTGTTGATCAGGGCAGTGCTGATGAGTGTAAGCAGAAGGTCGGTCATGGCGTGCCGGGTCGAGGGAAAGGCCTGTACATGAAGATTAGGCAGTATCCGGCGGGGCAGATATGAAAATCCCACCGTCGCGGCGTTGCGTGACGGTGGGATCGGTCCAGCCAGGCGGATTACTTGATGCGCTGCCCCGGCTTGGCGCCGCTGTCCGGGCTCAACAGGTAGATCTCTGCGCCGCCAGGACCGGCTGCCATGACCATGCCTTCGGAGATACCGAAGCGCATTTTACGTGGCTTGAGGTTGGCGATCATCATGGTCAGGCGACCTTCGAGCTTGGCCGGGTCCGGGTAGGCACTCTTGATGCCCGAGAACACGTTGCGTTGCTCATCACCGATGTCCAGGGTCAGGCGCAACAATTTGTCCGCACCTTCCACAGCTTCGGCCTTGAGGATCAGGGCGACACGCAGGTCGACGGCGGCAAAGGCGTCGAACTCGATTTCGGCCGACAGTGGGTCCTTGGCCAGCTCACCGTTGCCTTGTGGGGCCGCGGTGCCGGTGTCGGTCTGGCTGGCCGCGAGGTCTTCTTTCGAAGCGTCGGTCATGGCCTGGACCTTGACCGGGTCGATCCGGGTCATCAGCGGCTTGAACTCGTTCAACTGATGGTTGGCGAGCAAGGTCGCGTGGTCGTTCCAGGTCAGCGGCGCGACGTTGAGGAACGCCTCGGCGTCGGCGGCCAGCAACGGCAGCACCGGCTTGAGGAAGATCACCAGTTGGCGGAACAGGTTGACGCCGGTGGCGCAGATCGCCTGGACTTCTTCCTGCTTGCCTTCCTGTTTGTTCAGCGACCACGGCGCCTTGTCGGCGATCCAGGCGTTGGCGCGGTCGGCCAAGCCCATGATTTCGCGCATGGCGCGAGCGAAGTCGCGGGCTTCATAGGCGTCGGCGATGCTCGGTGCAGCGGCCAGGAAGGCCTCGGTCAGCTCCGGCGCGGCGTTGCTGTCGACCAGCACGCCGGCATTGCCTTTGTGGATGAAACCGGCGCAGCGACTGGCAATGTTGACGACCTTGCCCACCAGGTCCGAATTGACCTTCTGCACGAAGTCTTCCAGGTTCAGGTCCAGGTCGTCGACACCACGGCCCAGCTTGGAGGCGTAGTAGTAACGCAGGTATTCCGGCGACAGGTGGTCCAGGTAGGTGCGGGCCTTGATGAAGGTGCCGCGCGATTTCGACATTTTCTGGCCGTTGACGGTCAGGTAGCCGTGCACGTTGATCCCGGTCGGCTTGCGGTAGCCCGCGCCCTCGAGCATGGCTGGCCAGAACAGGGCGTGGAAATTGACAATGTCCTTGCCGATGAAATGGTACAGCTCGGCGGTGGAGTCCTTGGCCCAGTACGCGTCGAAGTCCAGCTCGGGACGACGGGCACACAGGTTCTTGAAGCTCGCCATGTAGCCGATGGGGGCATCCAGCCAGACGTAGAAGTACTTGCCTGGCTCGTCTGGGATCTCGAAGCCGAAGTACGGCGCATCGCGGGAGATGTCCCACTGTTGCAGGCCGACATCCAGCCATTCGGCGATCTTGTTCGCTACAGCGTCCTGCAGGGTGCCGCTGCGGGTCCAGGTCTGGAGCATCTGCTGGAAGTCCGGCAGCTTGAAGAAGAAGTGCTGGGAATCCTTGAGCACCGGGGTGGCGCCAGAGATCGCCGACTTCGGATTCTTCAGGTCGGTGGGCGCATAGGTGGCGCCGCATTTTTCGCAGTTGTCGCCGTACTGGTCTTCGGTGCCGCATTTCGGGCAGGTGCCCTTGATGAAGCGATCGGCCAGGAACATTTGCTTTTGCGGGTCGAAATACTGGGTGATCGAACGCGTGGCAATGTGCCCGGCGTCACGCAGCTTGAGGTAGATCTGGCTCGACAGCTCACGGTTTTCTTCGGCGTGAGTGGAGTGGAAATTGTCGAAGTCCACCAGGAACTCGGCAAAGTCGGCGCTGTGTTCGGCCTGGACGTTGGCGATCAGTTGTTCCGGGGTGATCCCCTCTTTTTCTGCCCGCAGCATGATGGCCGAACCGTGGGCGTCGTCCGCGCAGACGTAAGTGCATTGATTGCCGCGATGCTTCTGGAAGCGCACCCACATATCGGTCTGGATGTACTCAAGCATATGGCCAAGGTGGATTGAACCATTGGCATAGGGCAGGGCGCTGGTGACGAGGATCTTGCGTGGCTCGGACATGGGGCTCGGCTACTTGATGAAACGGAGGTCGGCCACTATAAAGCGCTGGCGCAGAATTTTCACCCCGTGTGGTTGTTTCCTCCGATGATTGAATAAGGGGGGCCGCGAAAAGATCAGAACAGGTAGGATAGTCGCCTGTTTTTCCAGACTTGTTATCGGAGTTGCCCATGAGCGCCGTCAATCGCGCAGCGGTGGAAGCCGTCCTTCGCCAGTACACCGACCCTTACCTGAACCAGGATCCGATCAGCGCCGGTTGCCTGCGCGGCATCGATATCCAGGGTGATCGCGTCAGCGTCCAGCTGGAACTGGGTTACGCCGCCGGCCTGTTCAAGAACGGCTGGGCACAGATGCTGCAGATGGCGATCGAAGGCCTGGACGGCGTGACGTCGGCCAAGGTCGAGATCACCACGCGGATTGCCGCGCACAAGGCCCAGGCACAGATTCCGGGCCTGGCCAACGTCAAGAACGTGGTGGCGGTGGCGTCCGGCAAGGGCGGGGTGGGCAAGTCCACCACGGCCGCGAACCTGGCCCTGGCCCTGGCCCGTGAAGGCGCCCGGGTGGGCATTCTCGATGCCGATATCTACGGCCCGAGCCAAGGCATCATGTTCGGTATCGCCGAGGGCACGCGGCCCAAGGTCAAGGACCAGAAATGGTTCGTGCCGATCGAGTCCCATGGGGTCGAGGTGATGTCCATGGCGTTCCTCACCGATGACAACACGCCGATGGTCTGGCGCGGACCGATGGTCTCCGGTGCCCTGTTGCAATTGGTCACCCAGACCGCCTGGGGTGACCTGGACTACCTAGTGATCGACATGCCGCCAGGTACCGGTGACATTCAACTGACCCTGGCGCAGAAAGTCCCGGTGGCGGGCGCGGTGATTGTCACCACCCCCCAGGACCTGGCACTGCTGGATGCGCGCAAAGGTGTCGAGATGTTCCGCAAGGTCAACATCCCGGTGCTGGGCGTGGTGGAAAACATGGCCGTGCACATCTGCTCCAACTGCGGTCATGCCGAGCATCTGTTCGGTGAGGGCGGTGGCGAGAAGCTCGCCAGCCAGTACGGCGTCGAACTGTTGGCGTCGTTGCCATTGTCGATGGTGATTCGCGAGCAGGCTGACGGTGGCAAACCAACCGTGATCGCCGAGCCGGACAGCCAGATCGCCATGGTCTACCAGGAGTTGGCACGTCACGTTGGCGCACGGATTGTATTGCAGGAAGCTTTGACGCCGGCGATGCCGAATATCAGCGTCAGCGACGACTAATAAGCTGAAATACGAATCCCTGTAGGAGCGAGCCTGCTCGCGATGGTGTATCAGTCGACACCGCGGTGCCTGACACACCTTCGCGAGCAGGCTCGCTCCTACAGTTGTTCTTTGTCGCGTCTTAGATCCGCAACCCGCCATCCATCTCCAGAATCCGCCCGGTGTAGTAGTCGTTCTCGAAAATGTAGGCCGCCGAATGGGCGATCTCTTCGGGCTTGCCCATGCGCTTGAGCGGAATCCCTGCGGTCATTTTTTCCAGGGCTTCGGGCTTCATGCCCAGGGTCATTTCGGTTTCGATGAACCCCGGGGCGATGCCCGCGACACGGATGCCGTAGCGCGCCAACTCCCGCGCCCAGGTCACGGTGGCCGCGGCGACACCGGCCTTGGCGGCGGAGTAGTTGGTTTGGCCAACGTTGCCGGCGCGGGAAATCGACGAAATGTTGATGATCGCGCCGGATGATTTGAGCTCGATCATCTTCGCTGCCACCTCGCGGGTGCACAGGAACACGCCCGTCAGGTTGACGTCGATCACTGCCTGCCACTGGGCCAGGCTCATTTTGCTCATCTCGCCGTCCTTGACCTTGACCAGCAGGCCGTCACGCAGGATCCCGGCATTGTTGATCAAGCCATGGATCGCGCCGAAGTCTTCGGCCACCTGGCTCACCATGTGGCACACCTGCTCTTCATTGGCGACGTTGCACAGGTAGGCGCGGGCTTGGACACCGGCCGCCTGGCACGCGGCGACTGCCTGCTCGAGCTTGTCCTGGTTGAGGTCGACCAGGGCCAGTTTCGCGCCCTTGGCGGCGAAATACTCGGCCATGGAGCGGCCTAAACCCTGGCAACCGCCAGTGATAATGATTACTTTGTCAGTGAGTTGCATTCGCATGCCCCAGTTGCAGGTCGAAGTGGTTTCCTCGTAGAGGGCCTCCCGATCTGCGCCTGACGTGGCTAGGCTGCACATGAGAATTGCCCCCGATGGCATCGCTGGAACTTTCTCCAGGAGCCTGTCCGTTTTTTCGACGGATTCTATATAAGGAGTCATAAATTGAGCGTTGAAGCTGCCAAGCATGCCCGAGAATTGCTGCTCAAGGAATACCGTGGAGTGCTCTCGACCCTCTCCAAGGCGATGCCCGGTTTCCCGTTCGGCTCAGTGGTTCCTTACTGCCTGGACGAGCAGGGCCGGCCGCTGATCCTGATCAGCCGGATCGCCCAGCACACCCACAACCTGCAAAAAGATCCGAAATGCTCGCTGCTGGTGGGGGAGCGTGAGGCCGAGGACGTCCAGGCCGTTGGTCGCTTGACCTACCTCGCCGAGGCGCAAAAGCTCGAAGACCCGGCAGCGATCGAAGCAGCGGCGGGACGCTACTATCGTTATTTTCCGGACTCGGCCAATTACCACCAGGCCCATGACTTCGACTTCTGGGTGCTCAACCCGGTGCGTCATCGCTACATCGGCGGTTTTGGCGCGATTCACTGGGTCGACCAGTTGACCCTGGCCAACCCCTTCGCCGGCAAGGCCGAAGTGAGCATGGTCGAGCACATGAACGCCGATCACGCCAAGGCCATCGCCCATTACGTGGAACTGGCCGGCTTGCCGAAGACCGCACCGGCAGAACTGGCGGGCATCGATACCGAAGGCATGCACCTGCGCATTGGCCAGGCGCTGTACTGGCTGCCGTTCCCGCAGGTCTGCAATACGCCGACACAAGTACGCGAAGCCTTGGTTTTACTGGCTCACGCCGAGCATTGGCCAACAAATGCAGTCAGCGAGGCTTGAAATCACGAAACGGCGACGTCATCTAAGGCTTACTTGCAAGGCATTCTTGCGTTGAGGAACCATTTGATGCGCCCTTTCTTATTGCTCTTTCTGCTGTTTCCGGTGCTGGAGCTGTTCGTATTCGTCAAGGTCAGCGCTGCTATCGGGTTTTTCCCGGCACTGTTGTTGATTATTCTCGGCTCGATGCTCGGCGTGTTCGTGCTGCGTATCGCCGGCCTGGCGACCGCATTGCGGGCCCGTGAAAGCCTGAACCGGGGCGAGTTGCCCGCGCAGACCATGATCGAAGGCCTGATGCTGGCCCTGGGTGGCGGTCTGTTGATCGTGCCGGGTTTTGTCAGCAGCGTGCTGGGCCTGATCATGATGCTGCCGCTGACCCGTCGCCTGCTGGCCAATAAAATGCGCCAGCGCGCCGAAGAGCAGGCGATTCGCCAGCGTGCTTTCGCCGACGACCTGCAACCGCGTGGCGGCCCGGTTCCGCGTGAGCCTCTGGGCCGCGAGCCGAACGTGATCGAAGGCGAGTTCGAACACCGCGACTCCAAGTAACTGCAACATCGACACGGCACCTGCGGGTGCCGTGTGCGTTTCGGTGGCCACTGAAGTAAAAAATTTCGCTGTGCTGCCCTTGTAATAAGCTTGCGCGCCCTTATGTAACGGTCACCGCAAGGTTTCTGGTGATGCTCACCAGACAGACTTCCGCGACTCGCTCGACGAGTCGCAACCGGCACCGCCGGAAATTAACCCCGCCGGGACTACACCGGCCGCTGAAACTACAATTAGGAGAGATCGACAATGAAGCTTCGTCCTCTGCATGACCGCGTCGTCATCCGTCGCAGCGAAGAAGAAAAGAAAACCGCTGGCGGTATCGTTCTGCCAGGTTCGGCTGCTGAAAAAGCCAACAGCGGCGAGATCCTCGCTGTGGGTACCGGCCGCGTGCTGGACAACGGTGAAGTGCGTGCGCTGGCCGTGAAAGTGGGTGACAAGGTTGTGTTCGGCCCGTACTCGGGCAGCAACACCGTGAAAGTCGACGGCGAAGACCTGTTGGTAATGGCTGAGAACGAGATTCTCGCTGTTATCGAAGGCTAAGACCCCTCGTTCATTTTCCCGCGACTACTCAAGTATTTAAGGAATATCGATCATGGCTGCTAAAGAAGTTAAATTCGGCGATTCCGCCCGTAAGAAAATGCTCGCCGGTGTTAACGTCCTGGCTGACGCAGTAAAAGCGACCCTGGGCCCTAAAGGCCGTAACGTGATCATCGAGAAGAGCTTCGGCGCTCCGACCATCACCAAGGACGGCGTTTCCGTTGCCAAAGAAATCGAGCTGAAAGATCGCTTCGAAAACATGGGCGCGCAGCTGGTCAAAGACGTTGCCTCCCGTGCCAACGATGACGCAGGCGACGGCACCACCACCGCTACCGTTCTGGCTCAATCGATCGTCAACGAAGGCCTGAAAGCCGTCGCTGCCGGCATGAACCCGATGGACCTCAAGCGCGGTATCGACAAAGCGACCATCGCGATCGTCAAAGAGCTGAAGTCCCTGTCCAAGCCTTGCGCTGACACCAAGGCCATCGCTCAGGTCGGCACCATCTCGGCCAACTCCGACAGCTCCATCGGCGACATCATTGCCGAAGCCATGGAAAAAGTCGGTAAAGAAGGCGTGATCACCGTTGAAGAAGGCTCGGGCCTGGAAAACGAACTGTCGGTTGTTGAAGGCATGCAGTTCGACCGTGGCTACCTGTCCCCGTACTTCGTCAACAAGCCAGAGACCATGACTGCCGAGCTGGACGGTCCGCTGATCCTGCTGGTCGACAAAAAGATCTCGAACATCCGCGAAATGCTGCCAGTCCTGGAAGCCGTTGCCAAAGCCGGCCGTCCACTGCTGATCGTGGCCGAAGACGTTGAAGGCGAAGCCCTGGCGACTCTGGTTGTGAACAACATGCGTGGCATCGTTAAAGTCGCAGCCGTCAAGGCTCCAGGCTTCGGCGACCGTCGCAAGGCCATGCTGCAGGACATCGCCGTCCTGACCGGCGGTACCGTTATCTCCGAAGAGATCGGTCTGAGCCTGGAAAGCACTACCCTGGAACACCTGGGTAATGCCAAGCGCGTGATCCTGTCCAAAGAAAACACCACCGTGATCGACGGCGCTGGCGTTGAGGCTGACATCCAGGCTCGCGTTCTGCAGATCCGCCAGCAAGTGGCTGACACTTCGTCCGACTACGACCGTGAAAAACTGCAAGAGCGCCTGGCCAAGCTGTCCGGCGGCGTTGCAGTGATCAAGGTTGGCGCTGGCTCCGAAGTTGAAATGAAAGAGAAGAAAGCCCGCGTTGAAGACGCCCTGCACGCTACCCGTGCAGCCGTTGAAGAAGGCGTGGTACCTGGCGGTGGCGTGGCACTGGTTCGCGCCCTGCAAGCCATCAGCGAACTGAAAGGCGACAACGCCGATCAGGACGTCGGTATCGCTCTGCTGCGTCGCGCTGTTGAAGCACCACTGCGCCAGATCGTTGCCAACTCCGGCGACGAGCCAAGCGTAGTAGTCGACAAGGTCAAGCAAGGCTCGGGTAACTTCGGTTACAACGCAGCGACCGGCGAATACGGCGACATGATCGAAATGGGTATCCTGGACCCGGCCAAAGTGACTCGTTCGGCTCTGCAAGCGGCTTCGTCGATTGCCAGCCTGATGATCACCACCGAAGCCATGATCGCTGAGATCAAGGAAGACGCACCAGCTGGCGGCGGCATGCCAGACATGGGCGGTATGGGCGGCATGGGCGGCATGATGTAAGCCAGCCTTACCCCGTACGAGCTACACCTGTAAAAAACCCCGCCTGCGCAAGCCGGCGGGGTTTTTTATTGCCCCTCTTATCAGGCGTTGACGGCCTGGGCCTTGCCGGCCGGATCGACCTTGCTCGCCGGTCGATACAGCACGTAGTAATACGCGCCCAGGCAAATCAGCCAGCAAAACACCGCCGTCCACACGTTGTGCGAGAAAAAGTGTGCGCCCTGCATCATGCGGCTGACGGAAAATACCGTGCCCAGGCCAAACGCAAAGAGAAAGGCCGCGCGGGCCAGTTTCGGGCGCCGGTCGCGCAACACGAAAAACAGCGCAAACAAGGCAAACCCGGTGGCTGCATGACCGCCGGGCCAGCAACGTCCCGGTTTGTCAGTGGCTGGGCGTGGGCTGAGCAGTTCGCTGTAGGTTTCCTTGCCACCGAACTCCTTCAGGCTCCACGGGCACTGTACGGCGGTCACGGCCTTGACCGGCGTGACAAACGCCGTGGCCAGGCCCAGCGACAGCACCAGGCAGCCCAGTTCGCGCTTGAACGGCTTGAGCCGGGCGACGAAGAACGAACCGGCAAACCCGATCACCGCCAGCACCGAGAAAGCGATGACCACTTGCTTGGCCCGGTCATGCAGGATGTTTTCCAGGAAGTAGCTGTGGCGACCGATAAACCCTCCGCCATCGGGGTCGTAGAACAACTGGGCCAGGCTCATGTCCAGGGACGTCAGCTCAAGCAGCAGCAGAGCGGTCGCCACGACGGCGGGGATCCCCAGGCAGAGCCAGGCATTCAAGGGGCGGGAGGCGGGGCGCGAAAGGGTCAGTGACATCGGGCGATCCTGAGGGTGTGGATTGGTCCAGCGGCAAGCAGCGCAGCAGTCTGGGCCCGCTCGCGTAGGCCTGGTGTGAATAGCGGGTGAAAAATTCGTGAGTGGTTTTTGCCCGAGTTTGCCCCGGCAGACAACTCTGGCCCTGAACCCCGCTTGGCCTTAAGCTGCGCGAGCCAAGACGGCCGTTACTGTGTACGGAGCAAATGCCCATGCGAATTCTATTGGTTGAAGACAACCGCGATATCCTTGCCAACCTGGCGGATTACCTGGGGCTCAAAGGCTATACCGTGGATTGTGCGCAGGACGGCTTGTCGGGTCTGCACCTGGCGGCCACCGAGCATTACGACCTGATCGTGCTCGACATCATGCTGCCCGGCATCGACGGCTACACCCTGTGCAAGCGCCTGCGCGAAGATGCCCGACGTGATACTCCGGTGATCATGCTCACCGCCCGTGACCAATTGGATGACCGGCTGCAGGGCTTCAAGTCCGGCGCCGACGACTACCTGATCAAACCCTTTGCCCTGTCTGAACTGGCCGCACGCATCGAAGCAGTGATGCGCCGCACCCAGGGCGGGGGGCGGCGTGCCTTGCAGGTCGGCGACCTCAGTTATGACCTGGACACGCTCGAAGTTACCCGCGAAGGGCGCCTGCTGAAACTCAACCCGGTCGGCCTCAAGCTGCTGGCGGTGCTGATGCAGAAGAGCCCCCATGTGCTGCGCCGCGAAATTCTCGAAGAAGCCTTGTGGGGCGATGATTGCCCGGACAGCGACAGCCTGCGCAGTCATGTCCACCAGTTGCGC
This sequence comes from Pseudomonas sp. S04, assembly GCF_009834545.1. NCBI lineage: Bacteria > Pseudomonadati > Pseudomonadota > Gammaproteobacteria > Pseudomonadales > Pseudomonadaceae > Pseudomonas > Pseudomonas sp. S04. The sequence goes on along the minus strand of NZ_CP019427.1, from coordinate 4,896,852 downwards.
CAGGTGATCGACAAACCGTTTGCCAAGCCGTTGCTGCAGACCGTGCATGGTGTCGGTTATCGCTTGGCCGAGGGACGTGATGGAGTTTAGACAGAGCCTTGCCCAGCGGATCATCATCGCCTTTGCGCTGATGAGTGCGCTGGTGGCGGGGGCATTTGCCATGGGCATCGTGGCCACCGTGCACCTGGTCGAAGAAAAACTGATTTCCGCCGGCCTCGGAGGCGACCTCCAGCGTTTGCTGCTGATGGACAACATGTCCGAGTGGAGCCACCGGCCGGAGCCCGACCAGTTGTTCTATTTCAGTGGCGGCCCGGGTGACTTCGAACTACCCAAGGACTTGCGGCACTTGGACGCGGGTTTCCACGAAGTGTTTCGCGAGCAGTTGTCGTACCACGCGATGGTGGAAATCGTCGACGGCCGGCATTACGTGCTGCTGCAGGACCAGAGCGATTTCGAGGAACGCGAGCGCGTACTGTTTGCCGTGGTGCTGGTCGGCTTCGTATTGAGCCTGGCGCTGGCGGTGTTCCTCGGCTGGGTCCTGGCGCGCAAGGTGATGGCGCCGGTGGTGCGCCTGGCCCGTCAGGTCCGGCACCGCGATCAACTGCTTGGCCTGGCCCCACCCCTGGCCCCGGACTATGCCGCCGACGAAGTCGGCGAGTTGGCAGTGGCCTTCGATGCCACCTTGGGCCGGCTGCGTAAGGCATTGAACCGCGAGCGATTGTTTACCAGCGACGTCAGCCATGAGCTGCGCACACCTTTGATGGTCCTCGCCAGTTCCTGCGAACTGCTGCTGGAAAACCCCGGTATCGACCAGCGCGGTCGCGCCCAGGTCGAGCGCATTGCACGTGCCTGCGAGGAGATGCGCGAGCTGGTCCAGACCTTCCTGATGCTCGCCCGGGCCCAGCATGAAGCAGCAGGCATGTCGCCGCAGGTGACCTTGCAGCAGGTGGCCGAGGATCTGCTCGGCCTGTGGCGCGAGCCGATTGAGGCCAAGGGCCTGCAATTGATCCATGAGCCCGGCCAGCCGCTGCCGATGCGCTACAACGCGACCTTGTTGCACGCGGTCATGGGCAACCTGTTACGTAACGCCGTGCACTACACCGACAGCGGGTTCATCCGCCTGACCCTGCTGCCCAACGGGTTCCTGGTGGAGGACAGCGGGGTGGGCATTCCCGAGGAAAAGCGCGAGGCGATGTTCGAGCCCTTTGTCCGTGGCACGGAAAATCGTGGCGAAGGCCTGGGGCTGGGCCTGTCGCTGGTACAGCGAATTTGTGAAAACCAGGGCTGGAGCGTCAGCCTCACTACCCGTGAGCCGAGCGGTTGCCGGTTCCAGGTCGAACTGTGCCGGATGAGCGACTGAGGCCCTGCGGCGGCGGGGTCTGTAGGCTTTTTCTTACGTTGGTGTGGGTGCATACTGAAATTGAAGGTGTAAAATTCTGTAATACTTAAGGGCTTTTCCTAACGAAATTTTCACAACTGGATGACCTGAAACTCACACCCTGATCCCTAAGGTGGCTGTCATCAGTTCTGGAGACATGATGATGGACGACCCGATCAAACTCGAATTTTCCGAGAAGTACGACGACGAACACGCCCAGCGTTATCTGCGCAAGCACAAGGACGGTCTCGGCCGTCAACTGTCGCACAAGCGTGATTTGCAACTGGCGCGCACCGCACTCAAGCGTGTCGGTGAGCCGGGCCTGGTCCTTGACCTGCCCTGCGGTGCTGGTCGTTTCTGGCCGATGCTGGCGGAAAAATCCAATCGGGTGATCATTGGTGCCGACAACTCTGCCTCGATGGTCAAGATCGCCACCCAAGCCCAACCGGCCAATGTGGTGGAACGGGTACGACCTTTGCAGACCTCTGCATTCGACATCGCACTGCCCGACAATTCCGTAGACAGCATTTTCTGCATGCGTTTGCTTCACCACATCGGCGAGGCCGAGCATCGCCTGGCTATCTTGCGCGAATTCCAGCGGGTCACCCGTGACAGCGTCATCCTGTCGTTGTGGGTCGACGGCAATTTCAAGGCCTGGAAACGTAAGCGTGCTGAAAAAGAACGTGCGCAGGAGGGTTACCAGAACCGCTTTGTGTTACCGGCCTCTACGGTAGAAGCCGAATTTGAGCAAGCCGGTTTCCGTGTTCAGGAACATTTGGACTTCATTCCGCTCTACGCCATGTGGCGCGTTTATATTTTGCGAAAGAGGTAACAGCATGGCAGTTCAACAGGTTTCGGATGCGCAGGACGCGCCTGAAGATCGCTTTGATTACTTCTGGAGCCAGCGTGGCGAATGGGTAGAAGAACCCAACGTCCGGCGTGGCGGGGAAAGTGGCGTCCAACGTATCCATGCACCTAATGGCCAACTGCTGTATGCCAAGCGCCAGACCGGGCATATCTACCGTAGCTGGTTGCACCCTTTCGGGCGCCCAACTGTGCTGCGCGAGTTGGATGCGCTGACGGGGCTGCACAAACTCAACGTGCGGGTACCGCAGATCGTCTTCTGTGGTGCGCAGCGCGATCCGGTGCATCAGTGGCGAGCGCTGCTGGTGACTCAGTCACTGGACGGCTTTGTCGAGATCGAAGACTGGTACGCCAGTGGCGGTCGCGAACGTCACGGCGAGGCCTTCCATGAGCAGGTTCTGCAGGACCTCGCGCAGAACCTGGCGCGCATGCACAAGGGGCGTTGGCAACACAGCTGCTTGTACATCAAGCACATTTTTGTCCGGGTGACCGGTGAGGGGCCAACGGCCAAGGCCGAGATCGCACTGCTGGATCTGGAGAAGTGCCGACAGCGTCTGTTGAGCACCCAGGCGGCGGCTCACGACATGAAGCAGTTGCGTCGCCACTCGTCGTGGAACGCGGCAGATTGGGACAAACTCGTCTATTTTTATAAGACGGCGTTTGGCAGCGCTATCAAAGGTTTATAGCGATGAAACTAGAAATTGCTCGAGGTTTGTTTCTAATAGGAGCCTTGGCAGTTGCTTCATTGGCGGTGGCGGCTTGGGAGCAGCCCCGCACGCAGGTCCTCAGTGCTGCGCATGGTGACGCGCATTGCCCATTGCCACGGGTGGCGAAAGCCACCGCGGCAGTCCATCCCGATAATGATCTGCTGTTGTTCATGTTCGGCATGGCCCAGGGAATGAGACCGCAAAGTTGAAAACGATGAAGCCCAAATAAAAGGCCTCGCAATTGCGAGGCCTTTTTTATGCGTGTCTGATTCCCGATCACGTGGGTTCGGGTGCCTTGTCCGGTTTGGCCAGCAGGGTGTAGACGCAGGGCAGCACGAACAGGGTGAACAGGGTGCCGATGGACATCCCGGTGGCAATCACCATGCCGATATCAAACCGGCTGACGGCCCCTGCACCTGTGGCAATGATCAACGGCAGCATGCCGAACACCATGGCCGCGGTGGTCATCAGTACCGGACGCAGGCGGATGGCGGCGGCTTCCTCGACCGCCTCGCGTGGTGACAGGCCCTTGTCCTTGCGCAATTGGTTGGCAAATTCGACGATCAGGATCCCGTGCTTGCTGATCAGTCCGATCAGGGTCACCAGCCCCACCTGGGTATAGATGTTCATGCTCGACCAGCCCAGGAACAGCGGGATCAACGCGCCGCAAATCGACAGCGGCACGGTCACCAGGATCACCAGCGGATCGCGGAAGCTCTCGAACTGTGCAGCCAGCACCAGGAAAATGATCGCCAGCGCCAGGGCAAAGGTTACCCACAATGCGCTGCCTTCCTGCACGAACTGGCGGGAGGCGCCGGCGTAATCGAAGGCATAGCCCGGCGGCGCTTCTTCCAGGGCGATCTGGTGCACGGTTTCAATCGCCTCGCCCATGCTGACCACCGGGAAGCCCGAGAGGATCGCCGAGTTCAGTTGCTGGAACTGGTTCAGTTGCCGCGGACGGGCCCGGTCCTTGACCGTGATCAGGGTCGACAGGGCAAGCAGTTCGCCCTGGGCATTCTTCACGTAATAGTTGTTCAGCCAGTCCGGGTTGTCGCGATAGGCTCGCTCCACTTGGGCGATCACCTTGTAGCTGCGACCTTCGATGGTGAACCGGTTGATTTCAGCCTCGGCCAGCAAGGTCGCCAAGGTCGTGCCCAGGTCGAGCATGGACACGCCCATCTGGGCGGCCTTGGCGCGGTCGATGTCGACCACCACTTCCGGCTTGTCGAAGGCCAGGTCGATATCGACGAAGGCGAACTTGCCGGACTCCAGCGCGCGTTTTTTCACCCGGTCGACCACCGCCAGCAGCGACTCGTAGTCATTGGCGGTGTTGATCACGAACTGGAAGGGCAAGCCTTCCCCGGTGCCAGGCAGCGAGGGCAGGTTAAAACCGAAGATCTGCA